>CAYXDM010000213.1:0-3483 GCA_964463595.1 uncultured Aequorivita sp.
TAAAAGTAAAGTCCTTCCCAATATCCCGGCACGTTTTCTTTTCCTTTAATGGTAACGGGGTCCGCCGCTGTTCCTACCATAATGACTTCGTGTGCATAATGAAAGGCGCCTTGAAACTCAATCTGGCTGCCAGCTTCCATCAACAAGGTAGTGCCCGGTTCAAAGGTAAATCTGCGTTTCGCATCATTATTAGGTCCAAATCCATTGGATAAAAATGGAACATCGGTTTTATGAAAAATTACATCTTGATAAGTACCTGTGTAAATCAATTTAATATAATCGTTTACATTACCCGTGTAGGTACTGCTGCCGTCAATGGAGTTGATGTGATTTACAGAGGTTTCAATTGGAATATCATTACCGGTAAAGGTACTGTTGGAAAGCGTTAATGTTTTTGAATCATCAAACCAATGAAATCCAATGAGGTGCCCGTGCTGAACGGTACAATGATCCATCTTCAACACCGCACCGGCGGTTCCTATGAGAGAACCTTGTAGGGCCCAGCCATTACGGCCGGTTTGTCCGGCATATTCTATGGTCACATAATCCACCTTGTTAGCAGGGTTGTCGCTGGAAATCTGGATTCCTCGCCAGAATCCTTTCTCTTTTTGAACCCCTGTTAGGATAATCGGTTTTTCGGCGGTTCCGTTCATCTGTATCTTGCCGTTTCCGTACTTCCCTAACCGTAATCCAGCGTCACTCTCAAACGCTATTACCACTCCGGCATCCATTATAAAATCTCCGCTGGTCATAGGGTCGCAAGTGACAATATAATCTATAGGTGCATCCGGGTTGTCAGTTAAGTGAACATTGGGGTTTTCATCAAAATAAACACAGTCCAAAATAATAGGAGGGACTATTTCCGCTATGGGTTCGTCTGTGCCATCATCGTCTTTGCTGCATGAAAACAGCATCAATAATGCGATTGCTAAAAATGTAAGCTTGTGTGTATTTTTAATTTTTTTCATCTTTTCTTTTTTTTGTTGAACATTTTTGATTTTTGAGATTGCGTTTTCCTATTGTATCAATCTCGACTTTACTAATTATTACTTGTTAAAGTCCGCTAATAATGAATATTAATTATCTCTTGATTATTTTTTGTGTTGTGCCCGTGTTTGTTTCTTTTATAAAATAGATGCCAGCAGCCAAATTGCTAATGTCCATTTGGGTGTTTTGTTCGACTTCCATTTCTTGCAACATTTGTCCTTGTAGGGTGAACAATTGCAATACAGTGGGGTGTGTAGTGCTTATGTGCAACACGTCTTGTGCGGGATTAGGGTACAGGCTAACACTGTTTTGTGGAATTTCCATAGTATTTGTGCCCAACTGATTATCGTTCACAACAACAGCATACATTGTGGTATCTTCGACGCAACCCGGAGCTGCACTAGTAAATTCTACTTGTCCGTTTTTCCATAAGGCAGAAAAGTTACATACGTCGGAACCGTTACTTTCGGTCAATCTACCTGCCACATAAACATCACTCCCTGAAACATAAACAGAGTACCCCCTTCCTCCATCTAGATTGGTATTATAGTAAAGTGTTTCCTCTACTCCGTTTATCCATAGTTTCGGTTGATTCCCATCATAACCAGTTACATAGACATCGCCATTGGAAACAAATACGGATTCGGCGCAGGCATTGTTAGAACCGGTCGTAAGGTTTTGCGGATTTCCATTTTTCCAGACTCTTGCAATATGATTTGTTCCGTTATATTCGTTTCCGGTCACATAAACATCACCGTTATCTACGAATAAGGATGTGGCCCATGCACTTTGATTTCCGGGGGTAAGGTTTTGTACTGTGCCGTTTTTCCATACTTTGATAACCGCATCTATATTTCGACCATCTACACTAAAATCGTATTCAATCCCGAGAACGTAAACATCACCATTTGATATAAATACAGCTTCAGCTTCAGCATTTTCAGATCCATCGGTAAGGTTCTGCACATTTCCGTTTTTCCATAATTTGGCGACATTTTTCGTACCGTTGTTTTCGTAACCGACGACATATACATCTCCAGTGTGAACAAACACAGCATGGGCTTGAGCGTGTTTGGTTCCATCGGTAAGATTTTGTAGCGTACCATTTTTCCATATTGTGGCGACGAAAATATTTGCTGCATTTCTCTGATGGCCAACCGCATAAACGTCTTCATCATAAACAAATACGCCATTTGCGGAAGCAGATCTGGTTCCGTCGGTAAGGTTGTGCTTCGTACCATCTCCTTTCCAGATTTGGGCAATCCTATTTGAAGAAGTTCCATCATTGTCATACCCCGCCACATAAACATCTTGGGCGGTAAGTGTCGTTGCTGCAAACAGCAATGTTGTAAAAAATGTTGATAATTTTTTCATGGTTGTTTTTTTGAGTTATAAATTAAATTTCACCCCTGCGGAAAGCACGAGCTGTCCACCATCGATGATGACATATTTGAGTTCAGAAAACGGAATGATATTTCCTCCGACTTTGAAGTTGATCCCACCTCCCAGGTTTAGCCCCAAGCGACCATCGGAGTTAGAGTAATTGCCAAGAATGCCGTAATCGCCATCATAAGAAACCTTTACGCTGCTATAATTTAATCCTCCCAAGGCATAAATGTTTATGCCTTCTTGATTGATGAGGTAATAATTGGCGTTGGCATTTACTTCAAACCAATTTACCTTGACCGAGTATTCCTCTTTTGGGAAATAATAAATAAATGAAGGCGAAATAGTCAGTTTTTCAATAATCGGGAATTCGGCATTTGCCCCAATTCCAATGCTCTCTATTTCTGTTCCGTAAGCAAGAAATCCGCCAATACGGGTTTCTTCCTGAGCTTGGACCGTAACCATAAATCCAAGGCTGATCAATATTCCTAATACAGTTGATTTAAAATTCATGTTTTTCTTTTTTTGTTTTATTAGTTGATTGGGGAATTGGAAACTTAAAAACCAATTCCCTAAGCTAATTCCCAATCAACTAATCTTTGTTGTTCAATGGTCTTTGTTCTTACTATTGCGGTTAAAATTTCTGTCCAAAATGTGGCCGACACAGATAGTTTCTATTTAAGCAAGAGAATTGTCGGTGGCATAGGCTCTGTAATTTTGTTCATATCCTCATCGATTTAGATGTTTAAAGTTTATAGGACAAATTTAGACAGCGCACCAACGGCTTGTTTCAGGGGAATTACGGAAATTAATTTTAGGGGTATTCCCTGAAGGATTTGGCTTTTAGGAATATTGGTTTTATAAGTCATTGCAAACCAAGTCAGAACAACAACTTGAAGTTTTCGGTTGATATAACACAGGTTTCAACTTAAATGGGAATAGCCAATAATTGACAATAAAAAAACCTTCAAGATGAGGGATATAAGAACTTCAAATTACCAGAGGATTATCCAAAAAAAAAACAGGACAAATGAAATTGAGTTTCGTTTGTCCTGTTAGTAGCGGGAACAGGACTCGAACCTGTGACCTTCGGGTTATGAGCCCGACGAG
>CAYXDM010000214.1:0-3480 GCA_964463595.1 uncultured Aequorivita sp.
ATCTCCAAGAGCACTCGATAGTATTGGTTAGAGGTGGAAGGGTAAAGGATTTGCCGGGGGTTAGGTATCACATTGTTCGAGGAGCTCTGGACACCGCAGGTGTTGCTGGCCGAACACAACGTAGATCTAAGTACGGTGCAAAACGCCCTAAGAAGTAAATTTAGTTAGGGGTATGGGTTAGGAGCCCTTTTTGCTCTCAAAATAACCTGTAGCACGTAACGCTTAACAATTAACTGAAAAGAAGAAATGAGAAAAAAACAAGCCAAAAAAAGACCTCTTTTGCCAGACCCCAGGTTTAATGACCAACTGGTTACACGTTTTGTAAACAACATGATGTGGGACGGAAAGAAGAGTGTGGCTTTCAAAGTCTTTTATGATGCGATGGACATCGTAGAGGAAAAGAAGCAAGACGAGGAGAAAACAGCGTTGGAATTGTGGAAAGAAGCACTTTCCAATGTTATGCCCCACGTTGAGGTGCGCAGTCGTAGAGTAGGGGGGGCAACCTTCCAAATTCCGATGCAGATTCGGCCGGATCGTAAAATCGCCACCGCTATGAAGTGGTTGATTGTTTATTCCAGAAAAAGAAACGAGAAATCCATGGCCTCCAAATTGGCCGCTGAGGTTCTTGCTGCTGCAAAGGAGGAAGGAGCCGCAGTTAAAAAGCGAATGGATACTCATAAAATGGCAGAGGCCAATAAGGCATTCTCGCATTTCAGATTCTAAACCAATGGGAAGAGATTTAAGTTTTACTAGAAATATTGGAATTGCCGCACATATCGATGCCGGTAAGACCACAACAACAGAACGGATACTTTTTTATACAGGCGTTAACCACAAGTTGGGAGAAACCCATGAAGGTTCTGCCACTATGGACTGGATGGAGCAGGAGCAGGAGCGTGGTATAACTATTACTTCAGCGGCAACTACCTGTAAATGGAAGTTTCCTATGGAAAATGGACAGCCCACGCCAGAAACCAAGGAATACCACTTTAATATTATCGACACCCCCGGCCACGTGGATTTTACCGTAGAGGTGAACCGCTCGCTAAGGGTATTGGATGGTTTGGTGTTTTTGTTCAGTGCGGTGGATGGAGTTGAGCCTCAGTCTGAGACCAACTGGAGATTGGCGGATAACTATAAGGTGCCTCGTATTGGATTCGTTAACAAAATGGATCGCAATGGATCCAACTTTTTGGGTGTATGCCAACAAGTAAAGGATATGTTGGGTTCCAATGCAGTGCCGATTGTTTTGCCACTTGGTGAAGAAGCAGATTTCAAAGGTATTGTTGACCTGGTGAAGAACCGTGCCATTGTATGGCACGATGAATCCTTCGGTTCAACCTTTGACGTGGTAGAGATCCCTGATGATATGAAAGAAGAGGTACGCCTGTACCGAGGGAAACTTATTGAGGAGGTTGCGGCTTATGACGAAAACCTTCTTGAAAAATATATGGAAGACGAAGAATCCATTACCGAAGAGGAGGTGCATGCTGCGCTTCGTGCTGCCGTAATGGATATGAGTATTATCCCAATGATCTGCGGATCTTCCTTTAAGAATAAGGGGGTTCAGTTTTTGATCGATGGAGTTTGCCGTTATTTGCCTTCCCCTATGGATAAGGACGGTATTGTAGGGGTTAATCCAAATACCGAAAAAGAGGAGTTGCGCAAGCCGAGTACAGAGGAGCCATTTGCTGCTCTGGCATTTAAAATTGCTACCGATCCTTTTGTGGGCCGGTTGGCTTTCTTCCGCGCCTATTCAGGGCATTTGGACGCAGGGTCGTATGTGCTTAACAACCGTACCGGTAATAAAGAGCGTATTTCCCGAATCTATCAAATGCACGCCAATAAGCAAAATGCAATCGACTTTATTGAAGCTGGGGATATTGGGGCGGCAGTAGGATTTAAGGATATTAAAACTGGTGATACGTTGACCGCGGAGAAGCATCCTATAATTTTGGAAAGCATGAATTTCCCTGACCCAGTTATCGGGGTTGCGGTTGAGCCCAAAACAAAGGCGGATGTTGATAAATTGGGAATGGCTCTCTCAAAACTTGCAGAAGAAGATCCCACGTTCCAGGTGCGTACCGACGAGGCTTCCGGACAGACTATTATCTCAGGAATGGGCGAGTTGCACCTAGATGTTCTTATCGACCGCTTGCGTCGCGAATTCAAAGTTGAAGTGAACCAGGGTCAGCCACAGGTTGAGTACAAGGAAGCGCTTACCAAGGCTGCCAACCACAGGGAAGTTTACAAAAAACAGTCCGGTGGTCGTGGAAAATTTGCCGATATCGTATTTACGCTAGAACCGGCAGAAGAAGGAAAAATAGGTCTTGAGTTCGTAAATGAAGTAAAAGGTGGGAACGTTCCAAAAGAATTTATCCCCGCTGTAGAAAAAGGTTTCAGACAAGCAATGGTAAATGGACCCTTGGCAGGTTTCGAAATGGACAGCATGAAAGTTACTCTTAAAGATGGATCTTTCCACCCTGTAGATTCTGATGCCTTGTCCTTTGAGCTCGCTGCCAAAATTGGTTACAGAAGTGCCGCAAAAGCGGCAGGAGCCGTAATCCTTGAGCCTATAATGAAACTTGAGGTGCTTACGCCAGAAGAGAATATGGGTGATATAGTGGGTGACCTAAACCGTCGCCGTGGAACCATTACCAGTATGAGCGACCGGGCCGGTGCGAAAGTCATCAAGGCAGAAGTGCCGCTATCCGAAATGTTTGGTTATGTAACCACCCTGAGGACCTTGTCTTCCGGACGGGCCACTTCAACTATGGAATTTTCACATTATGCCCAAACTCCCTCAAATATTTCCGAGGAAGTAATCGCGGCTGCAAGAGGAACCGCTAACGTATAATAATTTCAGCAATGAGTCAAAAAATCAGAATAAAACTAAAATCCTACGATCACAATTTAGTGGACAAATCTGCTGAAAAAATCGTAAAGACCGTAAAGAGCACGGGTGCTGTTGTTACCGGGCCAATCCCTTTGCCAACGCACAAAAAAATCTTTACAGTATTGCGTTCACCCCACGTGAACAAGAAAAGTAGAGAGCAATTCCAATTAAGTTCTTACAAAAGACTTTTGGACATCTACAGTTCTTCTTCAAAAACAATTGACGCTCTAATGAAATTGGAGTTGCCAAGTGGTGTGGAAGTAGAGATCAAGGTGTGATGAAATTCTGAATTCAGAATTTTGAATTCAGAATTGATAAAAATGTCCGGAGCTTGTATGCGATGGAAAAATGGTAAACAAAGTAATTTCGGGATCGGATTTATTTTGATCCCGTTTCTTTTAAAAACAAAAACAATCGGAGGAAGATTGTAGAAATCGAATTCTACACTCTAAATTCATAATTCTTAATTTTATAAATATGTCTGGGTTAATTGGAAGAAAGATAGGGATGACCAGCATCTTTGATGAGAACGGAAAGAATATTCCGTGTACCGTTATAGAGGCAGGACCCTGTGATGTTACCCA
>CAYXDM010000215.1:0-3450 GCA_964463595.1 uncultured Aequorivita sp.
AAAAACTCAACCCGGTATTCGTAGCTTCGCTTTCCGCCGTATCTGATTCCAGAGGATTGTCGGAAGCATTATATTGGCCCTCAAAATGGCCTGAGAGATATTTTAACTGGGAGTTTGATTCCAGTTTTTGATCAAAAATCTGCGCATTAAGGGCCACGGTCGTGATCAGCTTGTCATAAGCCGTTCCATTTGGATTTAGATCTCCCGTATTTGATTGTCGGTTGTAAAGGCTTAGCACGGTATTGCTTTCAATTTGTAAATAATTATTGATCAAATAGCCCAGGTTGGTACGGGAAGTGAACTGCTTAAAATTATTATGAAGATACCCATTTTTTAGAAGCATATTTCCCATTTCCGAAGTTGAATTGTTGGAATGGACATTTCCTTTCCAATCGTAATATCGGTTCCTGGCCGGATCAACAATCTCAAAATCAATCTGGCTATAGACAATAAACTGATTGAGGCTCAGTTTATTGGCCAGAAAGCGGTTTTTGTATTTAATGGAAGGAATAAAATCTCCGCGTTCGGTTCTATATACCTCCCCAAAAGGTCGGGCCCTTGAAAAGGGATCGTTTTGGATATCTTTTTTTAGACCATAGGAGTTAAGCTTCAGTTCGATCAAATCTGCCCAGGACAATTCCCGTGCCTGTACTGAAAATTCCATCGAGTGCTGTTTGAACGCATTGTGAAACAAACGTTCCCGAATATAGGAAACCTGTCCGGAACTAGGATCTTTAAAAGGGAGATTATCCACTTTATAATCGTTTTCGGAATAGTTATAAAAACTGTTGGTGCCAAAAAAGAAATGTTTATTCAATTTGATACTGGCGTTGGCAGTGGCTATATGTGTGTTGTACGAGCCGGTTTCGTACGAAACGGTTCCAGAAGTTTTATCGCTGGTTTTGGGCACAATGTTGATGGCGCTCCCAAGGGCATCCACGCCAATCTTTGTGGGCAGTACCCCTTTATACACCTCGACCCTGCTGATGGCATTGGTTGGGATTTTGGTAAGGCCAAAATTGGATCCCATATAATCGATGGGAATATCATCGTATAAAAACTTTACCGCATTGCCGGTAAAACCTCCCACTATTATATTGCTGGCGGAACCCAGTCCGCCGACATTCCTGATTTTTACCCCTGGACTTTTATTCACCAAATCCTCAACGGAATTGGCCCTTCGAGTGTTCGCCTCAACGGGTATAATTTCTGCCTTTATCGCACTGTTTCTTATTTTTTCACTCTGGGTGAGGGTTTTCAGCATTACTTCGTCCAATTCGTAATCCATTCTGCCCAGATAAAGCGTTACTTCCTGAACTTTGTGGGGTTCTACCTGTACGGTTTCAACGGGAAATTGAAAACCGTCATAAACAGTATATAGGTGGTATGCTCCCGGAAGGAGTTCCTTGAAAGTAAATTCGCCGTTAATGTCGGTCAGTACAAGGACATTTGTCTCGACCAGATGTACAGATATTCCCTCTTGGATCTTGTCCAGGGAATTTACTATCCTTCCCCTTATTGTTCCCGTATTTTGGGCCATGAAAGCCAAGGGAAAAAGTAGGAAGAAAAATATGGAAAAATTCCTGGACATAACGAGGTATAAGATAATCGAGCGCTGTTTTGTTTTAACGGAATCGGGCGCATCCCATTCCAAGACTAAAGCTGTGGAGGCCGGAATACGCCCGATTGATGGTTAAAAGCCAAGAAAGGTTTAGCTATTTTAAATCAATCAAAAAATCCACAGTGGTAAGGAGCTCCATCTGTATCCGTTACCATAGGGAATTTGGAAGTGTCGATAGGTTCCTTTACTATAGTGAATGTAGCGTAGGAACCATGGGACAATTCGGCTTCAAAAGTCATTACAAGCTTTGCTGCAGTATTGTCGAAAGCGATTTGAACAGGGGTAATGCCAAAATTATAAGGGGGATTACTTGGATTGGTTTGGGTAATGACAAAATCGCTGGAATGGCCAGACCAAGTCCAATATTCTTGGGCATAAGGATCAAACATGGGTCTGTCAAGGTCTCCCAAAATATAGTAAAAACTTTTGTCGGCATGGAATTCAAATCCGGTTACCAATTCCCAGATACAGGCATCGCTGGCGGGAAATCCGCCCTCCTCCATAACTGAGAAATCAATATTGGTAACTCGCCATTCACCTTCAAGGGCAATTTCAGGTCGGATGATCTTATCATCCGTAGAACAGGAATGGAAGACCAATCCCAAAATAATCGCACTGACTAAAACTAACTTCTTCATAGATTTTGATTTTTTTATTTTGGTGCAAATTTAGTCCTTATTTAGAACAACACTAAATAGAACCTGTTATATTTTACAGAGATCTCTCCGGAACTGATATTTATCAGTATTGGGCAGAAGTGATACTGGGTTCAAAAAAAGTTCCCATTATAATTTCATTCCTATTGGAGTAATTATAATGGGAACCCATAAACGCAATTATATTCGTTCAAACAGAAATGGCCGAAAAATTCCTATATGCGTGCCATTTTATTTATTTTTTGACTTTGGACATATTGGAAACAAGGGCGAGTATTTCAATCTATGCATCCCCATCCATTTAAAACACCACTTCCGGATGAATGCCCCAACGCGTTTTGTCAGAAAAGGCGAAATCCAGCTTGTACTTTTCCGGAATTTCACCGTTGAGCATGGATCCCGGCTTTATGGATGGGAAAAGCTCCTCATACGTGATCATATCATTAAAGGATATTCGACGGTATATATGGGAACGCGATAGGTTTTTTGCCTCATCAAGTCCGGAGGCACCTAGTAATTCCACGAAATTGGTAATTGTTTTTTGATGGTACTGGGCCACCCGCACCTTTTTATCCTCGGGCACCAAACCGATGGTCAATTTGGGATCTTGCGTGGTGATTCCGGTGGGGCATTTATTTGTGTTGCAAAGTAGGGCCTGGATGCACCCTAGGGCAAGCATCATAGCGCGGGCCTGATAACAGGCATCAGCGCCCAGAGCAATGGCTCGGGCCACATGAAAGGCAGAAGTGATTTTTCCCGAGGCAATAATCTTAATGTGCTGTCTGATGCCCATTCCCGTTAGGATGTTATGTACAAAATCCAGTCCGTCGATCAATGGCGCACCCACGTAATTGCTGAATTCCGGTGGAGCGGCGCCCGTGCCACCCTCACCGCCATCCACTGCAATATAATCGGGGTAAATATCCAGTTCCACCATGGCCTGGCATATGGCGATAAATTCACTTTTATACCCAATACATAATTTGAAACCTATCGGTTTTCCACCGGAAAGGTCCCTAAGGGTTTTTATGAACTTCACCATTTCCAGTGGCGTATCAAAAGCGGAATGATAAGGAGGCGACGATACTTTGGTGTGGGGTAGGATATGTCGGATCCTGGCAATCTCTACGGAGTTCTTTTCCGCGGGAAGGATACCACCATGCCCGGGTTTGG
>CAYXDM010000216.1:0-3437 GCA_964463595.1 uncultured Aequorivita sp.
GGCTACTTTTTTGGTGGTCTCGAATCCAACGCCCAATGGCTTTTGGACGATGAGAAATTCGATTTCCCAGCTCCCGATGAGCAATTCAGGGCAAACAACTATTTCCAGTTAAACTATAGCTTGGGCAATTTCACCGCTGGAATTCAATATGAATCGTACCTTCCGATGGCTCTCTCTGGCTATTCTCCAACCTGGGATGGGCAAAATGGCGTTGGCACCTATTACTTAAATTTCAAAAATGAAACCTTGGATGTTACGGGCGGGTATTTCTATGAACAATTTGGGAGTGGCCTTATCCTGCGATCTTGGGAAGACAGGCAATTGGGCATAAACAATGCCCTTAAAGGTCTTCGTGTCAAGTTCAGTCCGAGTCGTGACCTGGACCTAACGGCGGTTTATGGGCAGACCAGAAATGGCTTTGACGTTTCCGAAGGAGTAGTTCAAGGATTGGATGCCAATCTGGACCTCAGCGCATTGATGAAAATCGAGTCCGTAGATCTAAAATTGGGAGCCAGCTATGTTGGGAGATACCAGTCCAATGAAGCTAATGACACAATCCCATCAACGGTGAATGCGTATGGAGGAAGATTGGATTTTGTGCTGAACAATTTCTACGGAGGAATTGAGGCAATTGCCAAGGATCCGGACGTACTGGTTAACGACGGTATAGTAACCTCGCCCCAACTTTTTGATGGCACCGCACTTCAGGTAAATATGGGATATGCACAAAAAGGCTTGGGAGTAAATGCCACATTTAGGAGGCTTGAAAATTTCACTTTCTATGCAGATAGGTTTGCTGAGGGAAACCAATACAATGAACAGTTAATCAACTATGTGCCCGCAATTACAAAACAGCACGATTTTATGTTGGCCAATATTTACGTGTACAATTCACAACCTCGGCTTCTCCTTGATGAATACGAAAAACGGGCGGGAGAAGTGGGAGCCCAAGTAGATGTCTATTATTCCTTTGACAGGGAATCAAGCCTAGGGAAAGTAGGCACCAAGCTTGCCGGTAATTTTTCCTATTGGGCCGGATTGGAAGGAGAATACAATATGGCGGACCAAACGTATGATATAGAATTTATAGGGCAAGGGCAGCGATATTTCCGGGATATAAATATTGAAATCAAAAACCGGTGGTCTTCTAAATGGAGTTCCACGGTTTATTTCCAGGATGTAATTATCGACAAAAGTATTTCCAAAGGTGGTATTCTGGGGGCGCAGGGCGATATCCGATCTCAGATAGCCGTAATAGAAGGCATTCGCCGTTTTGATGGGGGGAAAGCGGTAACCTTACAACTGCAACATTTATGGACCGCCGATGACGACAAGAACTGGGCTGCGGGGGTTCTGGAATATAATTTCAATCCCACCTTTGCCGTATTTGCAGCAGATGCCTGGAACTATGGAGGCGAAAAGGAACTGCATTACTATAATTTCGGGGGAAGCTATTCCAAAGGTCGGGTTCGGTTTGCAATGAACTATGGTCGCCAACGTGGAGGGTTAATCTGTGTGGGAGGGGTATGCAGGGAAGTTCCGAAGAGTACTGGGGTTACAGCAAATCTGGTGGTTACGTTTTAAAAGCAATTCCATAAAACAAAAATGGCTCTCGAAAATTTATCTCCGGGAGCCATTTTTTATTTATTATAGACAGCGATTATCTTACGAGAATCTTTGTGGTCTGAACCGCCCCCTTCCTGTTCCTGAACTGTACCAAATACATTTGGGTATTTAAATCTGAAACGTTGACCGAATGATTTCCGTTTTCAAATTCCATTTGTTTAACCAATCTTCCCTGGATATCATACACCATCATTTGAACTGGTTCATTAACGGTGAGCACCAGTTGGTCCGAAACCACTGTAGATTGAATGGACAAGTTTACGGTCCTTATATCCTCCATCCCCAAAGTAGGGTTATAACGATAGGTAAAAGTTAGTGGGGTTCCAATTTCGGTGAGGCCATCTGCTTCATATTGGCGAAAAGCAAAAACATATTCCAAAATATCTTCACCATTTCCTGGATCATAATTCAAAAAATGATTTCCCATTCCCGTCATTTCTCCTGGACCAATTGGGTAAACTTCAGGAGCGCTAGGCAAGGTTTGCCCAACAGAAAGCTCAGAATAGCACTGTTCGGCATAACACAACTCGAATAGATTTCCGGTGGCATTTACTGCACTTACAAATTCAATACGAGTATAAATGACGTCGGAAGGATGATCGTTTTTTACAAAAAACTCAAAATTGGCTTCTGTGCCATATCCATACACATTGAACTCCCTAATATCCCCATCGTGCAATTCTGTGCCGGAAATGTCGGTTACCGTATATTGGGCCGTAGCCATACTCACCGCCCCGATTAAAGTTAAAAAAAGTAGCTTTATTTTCATTTTAGAAAGTTTTAAATTCATGTAAGTTTGTGTGTGACAGACAAAAGTAATGGAATTTATTTAAAAAAGATATCTCTCCATCGCATATTTTAAATTTGAGGATTAACCGATAGGGGCTAAATAGAATGTAGTCGATCCAGTTAACTCTGCTAATTGACCGTTTTATAAGTTAAATTCTTTGGAAGCACGGAATTAGAGAACAAAAATATTTCCCTTTTTATTATTTTAATGATACATTTACAGTCCTCATATTACCACAAATGCTAATTTAAAACTAAGAAATTATGATCAAAAAACTATCTCTAAATCTGCTGGTCGTGTTGTTTGCCCTCGCCTCCTATGGGCAAACTATAGTATCGACTTCTCCGCAGGACAAAAATGTTGTTCTTGAAGAGTTTACTGGAATTCATTGCGTGTATTGCCCTGAGGGACATGCAATTGCCCAGGGAATACAGGATGCGAATCCTGATCGGGTGTCCTTAATCAATATTCACGTAGGTAATTTTGCCGTGCCGAGTGGCTCTCAACCAGATTTCAGAACTCCGTTTGGCACTGCCATTGCTAACCAATCAGGTCTTACGGGCTATCCCGCAGGGCAGGTTAACCGACACGTTTTTCCAGGCAGAGGAATGTCTGGGGGCGCAACCGCTATGGGTAGAGGCTCTTGGGCCATTTCGGCAAACGAAATTTTAGCGGCCCCATCAAATGTAAATGTGGGTGTTGAGGCTACCATAGATGTACAGACCAGAGAGTTGGTGGTACACGTAGAAGCTTATTATACCGGAGACAGTCCAGAAAGCACTAATTTGTTGAATATTGCATTGTTGCAGAACAACACGAAAGGACCCCAAACGGGTGGTGGTGCAGGCAACAATTATAACCACATGCACCGTTTGGTACATTTAATTACAGGGCAATGGGGAGAGGTTATAAACAGTACCACTGCCGGCACTTTCGTGGATAGAACCTTCACATACACAATTCCGGCAGACTATAACGGTGTTCCCGCAATTTTGGATGATATGGAGGTAGTTGCTTTCAT
>CAYXDM010000217.1:0-3429 GCA_964463595.1 uncultured Aequorivita sp.
GATCTCCGTGAGCCAGCCCCGGATGTTGTACTTATAGTCCACGTTCTGGAGGGGCATGGATCCCGAAAGGTCGGTGCCCCCCACGTTCTTCTTGACAAGTTGCCCCAGGGCGTTGTAGTTGTTCTTGGAGATGAGCTGGGCCGGCAGGCTGTTTATGGTGTGCAGATGGGATTCCGGGCGGCCCTGGGGCGAATAGGTGAACTCCTCAACGATCTTCTGCTCCGGCGCCGAGGCGTCCCTCTTCCGGTTTATACCTCTCGACGAATTGGAAAAGATCATTCATTGTAAAACCTTTGGCTGATAAAATAATATCCTTCTCCTTATCCCCTACTTAAACAAGGGTATATGTACTGATTATTAATAACAATATATGGTTGGGTCCCTCATTATGCTACGTTCATGGTATATCTATGTACTGTTCAGAAGGTTTCATGCTACTCGAATGCTACGAGTAAGCTAGTACTTCCCTACGAAACCCCTGCCATTACCCTACTATCTTAAAAAACGCCGTACACTTCATGTTAAACCTCCTAAAGCTGGAATCTCCATCCTTCACGCCTCACCAAAACCATCATTATTTATGTGTCCGAACCAATACTCATAAACCTTAACCAATAACCCAACCCTTAACCATAATAACCCATAACCCATAGGCCCTAACTCATAACTCATTCACTCATAACCCATAACCCATAACTCATTAACTCATAACTCATAACTCATAACTCATAACTCATAACTCATAACACATAACTCATAACTCAAATCCCATAATCAAAAACCAAAAAAACATCTCGGCAAATCCTATGATCCTCTTAAATAAATTTGAACCATTACATTTCTGAATAGGGGGATAAGAGAATATTTCCACAAAAAGAAATACCACCTCCTTACCATCTACGAGTTCGCAGACTTCACAGGCATAAACCCTGAAATAATCAAAACCCATCTAAAATAGTCAGGTTAATGGTTTCCCAAGGCTCACCCCCCAATCCAAAAAACAAAAAACCAGAAACAAGAAACCAGAAACCAGAAACCAGAAACCAGAAACAAGAAACCAGAAACCAGAAACCAATGCCTTTTCATTACCTTTATAACCCATAAAAATCTTCAACAAAACAATGGATATAGAACAGATTTTCAAGAACAATCAAGTTTGGGTAAGCAACAAATTGGGGGCTGATCCAGATTATTTCAAAAACCTCGCCAACGGACAGAGCCCCGATATCCTTTATATCGGATGTAGCGATAGCCGCGTTACGGCGGAAGAAATTATGGGCGTAAAGCCCGGGGATGTTTTCGTGATGCGCAATATTTCCAATATGGTTTCCAATCTGGATCTCAGTGCAATGAGCGTTATAGATTATGCAGTGGGTATTTTGAAAGTGAAAAATATTGTTGTTTGCGGCCATTATGGTTGTGGCGGCGTAAAAGCAGCCATGCAGTCCAAGGATTTGGGAATTTTAAATCCATGGCTTAGAAATATTCGCGACGTGTACCGCCTGCACCGCGATGAGTTAAACGATATTGAGGACGAGGATCAGAAATACAGAAGATTGGTGGAGCTCAATGTTCAGGAACAGTGCGTGAACGTTATCAAAACCGCCGACGTACAGATTGCCGTTCGCCAGGGCAGATTGGCCGTTCACGGATGGGTAATGGATATGGCCACCGGAAAATTGAGGGACCTTGAGATCGATTTCGAAAAAGTACTGGAGGGGATTATGGAAATCTACCATCTGGATAAGGCCGATCTGGACCCAACCCCAAGAACTTCAAAATAGAAAAAAAATCACATCCGCTCGGGCACATCAATGCCCAATAGCGCAAATGCATTTTTTATAACCCCGGCAACCGCTCCGGCCAACTTGACCCGAAATTCCTTTTCGCCTTCATTTGGTGTTGCCAGGATAGGGACATTCTGATAAAAACTGTTGAACTCCTTTACCAGGTCATAGGTATAATTGGCTATTAAGGCCGGACTGTAATTTTCGGCCGCCAGCTGCAGGGCCCCCGGATATTGTTGAAGTATTTTTATGAGCTCCTTTTCCTTGGGGTGAAGTTTGGCTCCGGCATCCAAATGGCGCTCGGCCGAACTCGCCCCAACACTTTCATTTTCTGTGGCCCTTCGCAAAATAGACTGTATCCGTGCATACGTATATTGGATAAATGGTCCCGTATTTCCTTGGAAGTCCACACTTTCTTCGGGGTTAAAGAGAATTCTCTTTTTTGGATCTACCTTGAGGATGTAATACTTCAGGGCCCCAAGGCCTATGATCTTATATAGCTCCTGCTTTTCAGCCTCAGAAAAATCATCGATCTTTCCCAGTTCCTCAGAAATTTTTCGGGCGGTCTCCGTCATTTGGGAAATCAGATCATCTGCATCTACCACCGTGCCTTCCCGGCTTTTCATTTTTCCCGTGGGCAGATCCACCATGCCATAACTTAAGTGATACAGGTTATCTGCCCAGGTATAGCCAAGTTTTTTCAATATAAGAAACAGCACCTTAAAATGGTAATCCTGTTCATTGCCAACCGTATATACCATCCCCGTTACCTCGGGATGATCCTGTATCCGCTGTACTGCCGTTCCTAGATCCTGGGTAATATATACCGCGGTGCCATCGTTCCGCAGTACAAGTTTTTCGTCCAGACCTTCCTCCGTCAAATCGCACCAGATGGAACCGTCGTCCTTCATAAAAAAGACATCCTTTTTGATCCCCTCTTCTATGATATCTTTTCCCAACAGATAGGTATCGCTTTCGTAATAATTGATATCAAAATCAACGCCTATGGTATTATAGGTCTCTTCAAAACCCTTATAGACCCAAGAATTCATTTTGTTCCACAGGGCCACGGTTTCGGCATCTCCAGCTTCCCATTTTCGCAACATCTCCTGGGCTTCATTTATGATGGGGGCCTGTAACTTTGCCTCCTCTTCGGTTTTTCCCTGCGCTATTAAGTTCGCTATTTGTCTTTTGTATTCCTGGTCGAATTTTACATAGTAATTCCCAACCAGCTTATCTCCCTTGAGATTGACAGTGTCTGGGGTTTCCCCGTTCCCGAACTTTTCCCAGGCCAGCATGCTCTTGCAAATGTGGATGCCGCGATCGTTGATAATCTGGGTCTTGTAAACCTTTTTCCCTGCGGCCTTTTCAATTTCGGCAACCGAGTACCCGAGCAACACATTCCGTACGTGGCCCAGGTGAAGGGGTTTATTGGTGTTTGGTGAGGAATATTCCACGATCAGGGCTTCTCCCCCTTTATCTTCCGGAATACGCCCGAAAGTGGAAAAATCCTGTATGGAATTGAAAAATTCCAAATAGTGGGAATCGCTTAAAACAATATTTAGAAAGCCCTGGACCACATTGTAATTTTCGACCTCAGGCAAATTCTTTACCAAGTAACTTCCAATGGCCTCCCCTATCT
>CAYXDM010000218.1:0-3429 GCA_964463595.1 uncultured Aequorivita sp.
TTTCCATAAAAAACCAGAGATAGACCATCAAGGGAATATTTATTTGTTTGGAGGGATGTCCGCTGTGGGCAATCCCTCCGGGACAGCTACCTTTAATGGATATACCGCCTTCAATGCATTAATAACAGACTCAGCCTTTCCTGTTTTGATAAAAATGGATGCCGATGGGAATCTCATCTGGGGTACAAGTGGCCATACATTAAGTAGTGTAAAGCTCCAATATGGGGTTATCAACGGTGATATCATCGAGTTTTCCGATAGCCATGTCGGCATCACCTGGGGCAATTTTTCTTTGCCTCCTCAATACAACAGCGGCTATGATATGTACCACGCCCGTTTTAACAGGCACACCGGGGCGATCATCGGCCTGGACACCCTTCCGAGCAGCTGGGGGTATGCGGAGTATCCCACTGCCATGGCGGCGGACAGGCGCGGCAACGTGTATATAGGCGGGGAGTTCGAGGGCAAGATCTATGCGGGCAGTGACACCCTTACCAATATCCACAGCGGCGGTGTGGGCACGGATTTTTTCGTGGTCAAGGCCGGACAGGCCAACTGCAACTGCGCCCTTCCCGAGGCGGCCTTCTCCTACAGCGGCGGCACCAACGGCACGGTGGCATTTACCTATACCGGAAGTGCCGGATACGACAGGCTCGAGTGGGAGTTTGGCGACGGCACTGTGCAGACCACCACAACAGGCACCATAAGCCATACTTTTTCTGGCACTATAGAATATTGGGTCTGCGTTACCGCACACAACAGTTGCGGATACGACACCTGGTGCGCCTGGACAGATCCCGGCAGGCTCTCCACAGCGCCCTTGGCGCGGGACAGTTTCAGCGTCCACCCCAATCCGGTGGACGACATCCTGAACATTGAATCCAAGGAAGCATTGGCCTACACCCTTTTTGACCTGACCGGAAGGACACTGCAGAAGGGCGACCTAAGCCCCGGGAAAAACACCGTCGATACCGCACACCTGCCCAGCGGCCTCTATATGCTGCACCTGCAAAACACCGAGGGTGCCCAACGGGTGGTAAGACTGCTCAAAGAAAAATAGAGACGTGTAAAAGAAAATCAATAATAAGTAATTGTCATTAAGGACATTGCCTTTAAAATAAGAATTATTCATAGGCGGTATTTTTATTGACAAAACAAACTTACCACCTGATTACGTCAAACTGCGTTGTTGTAAAAATTAATTTGATTTTTTAATTTTTAGCACATTTGCTAATTGGACTTACAAAATTCCATCTCTCAAAATCTCACTTCCCACCACTTCAAAGATTATTCCGCCGCCCCAATCAAAATCCCCAACATCTCGATTGCAGCGTCACTGATCTTGGTTCCCGGACCATATACTGCCACAGCACCGGCATCAAACAGAAATTGATAATCCTGATGTGGGATCACGCCGCCTACGATGACCATAATGTCTTCACGACCGTGTTTTTTTAGGGCTTCAATTACCTGTGGCACCAACGTTTTGTGTCCTGCCGCCAATGAGGAAACGCCAAGAATATGAACGTCATTTTCCATGGCTTGTTTGGCAGCTTCTTCAGGAGTTTGGAAAAGTGGACCAATGTCCACGTCAAAGCCCACATCGGCATAGCCTGTTGAAACCACTTTTGCGCCACGGTCGTGTCCGTCCTGTCCCATTTTGGCAATCATAATTCGAGGACGGCGACCTTCGAGTTCCGCAAATTTATCGGCAAGGCGTCTTGCTTTTTCAAATGATGTATCCTTTTCCATTTCTTTCCTATAAACTCCGGTTATTGATTTTACTTCGGCCTTATATCTGCCAAAAACTGTTTCCAGGGCATCGGAAATCTCACCAAGAGTGGCACGATGGCGGGCGGCCTCAACGGCAAGATCCAGCAGGTTTCCTTTTCCCGATTTCGCACATTCGGTCAGATTTGCAAGAGCCTGTTTCACTTCTTCAGTATTGCGTTCGGCCTTGATCCGATTTAATCTCTCAATTTGGGAAGTGCGGACTTTTTGATTGTCCACATCCAAAATCTGTAACGGATCTTCTTTTGCAAGTCGGTATTTATTCACGCCAACAATAATGTCGTGGCCACTGTCAATTCGGGCTTGTTTTCTTGCGGAAGCCTCCTCGATGCGAAGTTTGGGAATTCCCGCCTCAATTGCTTTCGTCATTCCACCCAATTCTTCAATTTCCTTTATCAGTTTCCAAGCTTTTTGGGCTATTTGATGGGTCAAACTTTCAACATAAAAACTTCCGGCCCAGGGATCCACCGTTCTGGTAATTTGGGTCTCTTCCTGAAGAAAAATCTGTGTGTTCCTGGCAATCCGTGCCGAGAAATCCGTTGGTAAAGCAATCGCTTCATCCAGCGCATTTGTATGTAACGACTGTGTGCCTCCAAAAACCGCAGCGGCGGCTTCAATCGTAGTCCGCGCCACATTGTTGAACGGATCCTGTTCGGTAAGGCTCCATCCGCTGGTTTGGCAATGGGTCCGCAATGCGAGTGATTTTTCATTTTTGGGGTTGAACTGTTTTACCAATTTTGCCCATAGCAGCCTGGCGGCACGCATTTTTGCAATTTCGGTGAAATGGTCCATTCCAATTCCCCAGAAAAAAGAAAGCCTTGGAGCAAATGTATCGATGTCCATTCCCGCTTTAATCCCGGTACGGATATATTCCAAACCATCCGCCAAGGTGTATGCCAACTCAATTTCGGCAGTTGCGCCCGCCTCTTGCATATGATAACCGGAAATGGAAATGCTGTTGAATTTGGGCATATTCTTGGCAGCAAATTTAAAAATATCACTGACGATCTTCATGGAAGGCGTTGGCGGATAGATGTAGGTATTTCGCACCATAAATTCCTTGAGAATATCATTTTGGATAGTTCCAGCGAGCTCCTTTGGCGAAACCCCTTGTTCTTCGGCAGCAACAATATAGAACGCCATAATGGGAAGAACGGCACCGTTCATTGTCATGGAGACGCTCATTTTATCCAAAGGAATTTGGTCGAAAAGGATTTTCATGTCCTCCACGGTATCAATGGCCACACCTGCTTTTCCAACATCGCCCACTACCCTTTCGTGATCACTGTCGTACCCACGGTGGGTGGCAAGATCGAAAGCAACGGAAAGTCCTTTTTGGCCTGCGGCGAGGTTTCTTCGGTAAAAAGCATTACTGTCCTCAGCGGTGGAAAAACCGGCGTATTGTCGAATTGTCCACGGTTTTTGTACATACATAGTGGAATAAGGGCCACGAAGATAAGGTGCAATTCCTGCAACGAAATCGAGATGGTTCAGGTGTTCAAGATCCTTTTCGGAATATGACTTTTTGACTTCTGTGCCTTCAACAGTCAAAAGATTTTGTTTCTGGTTTAAAGTTTCAGGTTTCAGGTTTTTCTGATTTTCTAATTTTATATGTTGGATATTTTTTCTCATCTTCTG
>CAYXDM010000219.1:0-3420 GCA_964463595.1 uncultured Aequorivita sp.
TTCCACAAGTCGCATGGTATTTTGTACGTGGACATTATCATCAGCGCTGCCGTGTACCAAAAGAAAATCTCCCTTTAAGTTCCGAACGTGCGAGAGTGGTGAGTTTTCATCATAACCGGAAGGATTTTCCTGTGGGGTCTGCATAAATCGCTCGGTATAAATACTGTCATAAAATCTCCAGCTCGTAACGGGTGCAACGGCAATGGCCATTTCAAAAACATCAGGTGCCTGAAGCAGGGCATTTGAAGACATAAATCCGCCATAGCTCCAACCCCAAATTCCTGTTCGGGAAGCATCGACATAGGCTAATTCGCCTAATTTTTTGGCCGCTTCTATTTGGTCTTCCACTTCATATTTTCCCAATTCCTTTTGGGTCATTTTTTTGAAATCCCTGCCTTTATATCCTGTTCCTCGGCCATCAATACAAACTACGATGATATCCTGGGTGTTGACCAACATTTCGTGCCAATAATCATTTGTGCCCATCCAGCTGTTTTTTACATTCTGCGAACCGGGACCGGAGTATTGGTACATAAACAAGGGATACGCTTTTTGTGGATCAAAATCCAACGGTTTAATCATATACATATTTAAATCCTCACCATTTATATTAATGGTAGAGAATTCCTTGGGTGAAATTCTAAACGTTGCCAACTTGGCCTTTAAATCGTTGTTATTCTTGATTTCCCGGACCATTTTACCGGTTTTTGATTCATGGAGGGTATAAGTATATGGGGTAGTGGTATTGGAGAATGTATTTATGAAATAAGTGAAGTCCGCACTAAAATCAGCACTGTTGGTGCCTGTATTGTGAGTTAGCCTTACCTTGTTCCTTCCCGATGGCAACACAGAATAAACATCGCGATTTATATTGCCGTTCTCAGTACTCTGGTAATAAACGCGCCCGGTATTCTGATCGAACCCATAAAAATTGGTGACCTCCCAATGACCTTGAGTAACTTGGCTCATCATCTTCCCGTTTTTGTCATACTGGTAAATGTGGTTCCAGCCATCCTTTTCACTTGTCCAGAAAAAATTGTTGGTGGGAAGAAATGTCAGGTTATCGGTAATGTCCACATAGGCATCGTCCTTTTCCTGCAATATTAATTTCGAAGAGTTGGTAAGGGTATTGACGAAAACCAAATCCACCGTATTTTGATGCCTATTGGTAACCTGCACACTCAAAATGTCGTTGTCTTCCGTCCAGAGCAATCTTGGAATGTAATAACTATTGTATTCCGAAAGATCTACTTCCGATGTAGTTTCGGTTCGGAGATCATATAACTGAAGAGAAACTACAGAATTGTTTTCGCCGGCTTTGGGATATTTAAAAGTGTCTGCAGAAGGATATAGATCCTGGCCATAAACATCCATTGTATATTCAGGCACTTCACTTTCATCGAACTTGATGTATGCCAATTTATCGCCATTCACACTCCATTCAAAGGCCCGCACAAAGGCGAATTCTTCCTCATAGACCCAATCAGTAATCCCGTTAATAATACTGTTCTTAATCCCGTCGGTCGTTATTTGTTTGGTATCGCCTGTCTGTAAATCCTTTATGTAAAGATTGTTTTCAAAACCGTATGCTATTTTGCTACCGTCATTGCTGAAGGTGGGTTCTTGAATTTTATTGGTGGAAACCAAGTTGAAATACTTTGTTTTAACATCATAAACATAATAGGTTCCGATCGAAGAGCGGCGATATATTGGCTCCAACTCCGTTGAGAAAAGGATTTTGGACTCGTCCTTAGCCAACTCATACGAGATAATATAATTTATTCCGGGCAGATCGGCAGTGCTGAGAAGGGTTCTCGTCTTTTCCCCTTCTTTATAGGCATACACGTCTATAGTTGAGGCCTTACTATTTCTGTCGAAATTGAGTACAGCGTACTCCTTTCCATTCTTCAAGGATCGCAACACGTCCAATCCTTCGGTCCTAAAGGCACCGCCCCAAATTTCCTCAAGAGAAATGTCCTTTAGCTGGGCAGAAATAGGCGAGAAAACCGTGAAAAACAGAAGTAAAATAAACGTGCAAATGGGTTTGTTCAAAATGTTAAATTTTTGGCATGCCAAGTTTACTAATTTTTTATTAAAGTGAAGTCGTTTTTCTGTTAAATAAGGCTTTCGTTGTTGTGGATAAAATTAAAAACGGAAAACATCTCCGATTATTCTAACTATGGAAAAATGGTTGTATAGCTGAATTAAGGATTTCGACTATGCCTGCTTACTTTATCAGGATTTATTTTTCGATCCGAGCTGGTATTTTAAATCCGTTCATCTTTCAGGTCCGCTTTACAAGGTTTGCCGTCTATAACTCACCGATAGTCCATAGATAGGCCATAGATAGGCCATAGATTGTTCATTAAACCATTAGATAATTTACAAATTGTAGTTCCATCTTGATCAACAAAACTTTTCTGGAAATATAACGTCAGTGCAACTTAATTTCGTCAAGAATCCGAATGGAGGATTATAATCTTGACACTTTTTTAAAATTCATTTGTCTTCTCGATCTGGACAAATAAAAAATCCCTCCCGTTCATATTAGGACGGAGAGGGATTCTTATAAAATTTTAATCGGTTATTTCTTAACTATCAGTTTTGACACCCGGCCCGCTTCTCCATCTATCACCAATAGATAGGAAGCTTGCGAAAGAGCTGACACATCCAAGGTTACATCGGATGAAAGTTCCTTAAGGCTCACCGTTTTAATAAGTCTTCCGGCTAGATCATAAATGGAGATAAGATCAAATTTTTGTCCATTTATGGCAGCGATGTTCAGTTCTTCACCCATCGGATTGGGATAAAAGGATATTGCAGTCGTAATAACATTCTCGCCCATATCCAATCTCTCGGCTAAAATACAATCTAACCCACCGTCGGTTATAACCCAATTGTGGTTGTCGATCAGGTTCTGCCTGGCCAATGCCCCGGCGCAGTACTTGCTGTCCCCTCCATTGAGAATCACATTGTTTTGCGGAAATAGATTGCAGGCCTCAAGGAAGGTATCATAATTTGCGGTTGAAAGAGCAATTCCTTTAAACATATTGGCCATATTAGTGACATTGGATAGGTTCCAGCCTCCAAGATTTTGGTCAAAATGATTGGCATGCTCAAACATATTTTGCATAGTGGTCACGCTTCCCACATTCCAGGCTCCTATGTCATGGTTGAAGGCCATTGCGGTCCTAAACATATTTTTCATGCTTTTCACCTTGCTCACGTCCCAATTCCCTATATTCTTGTTGAATTTAGTAGCACCATTAAACATATCCTCCATGGTAGTCACATTCCCGACATTCCAATTGCCGATGTCCTGATTAAATACGGAAGCTCCTCCAAACATACCGTACACGTTGGTGACATTGGCCACATTCCAATTCCCAATGGGTTGATTGAATTTCCTGGCATACCCAA
>CAYXDM010000220.1:0-3407 GCA_964463595.1 uncultured Aequorivita sp.
AGAGGCCAAATTTGTTATTATCAATGAGAATATTTCTATCTTCTTTGGAAATTCCCTTCTTAATCATTTCAGAAAAATTATCTTCATCTTCAGGAAATATATCAAACAAATATTTTAAGTTATTATCTTCTTTTTTTAGATTTTTTCTGTTTCTTAGTGTTTCATATGACAAAATAAAGGTTTTTTCAAAATCCACCTTTTTGTGACTCTGATTTATCATTCCGGGTACATTCGAATAATCTTTCAATTTTATTATTTTCGTCACGTGAGCACTTAATCTATAAACAAACGCACTCTCCCCCAAAATCATCCCTTGGTTTATCAGCTTTTTAAAAGGTTCGTCCACCGGCACAAAGCCTCGGTCGTGTAGGAATTTTACCCAAAAACGGCTGTACAGCAAATGCCCCGTGGCGTGCTCGCTGCCGCCAATGTACAGATCCACATTTTGCCAATAGTCCATCGCAGTTTTTGAGGCGAAAACTTCATTGCGTTTGCTGTCTTCATCAGAAACCCCAGGTTCCATATAGCGGAACAAATACCAGCTGCTTCCCGCCCAACCTGGCATAGTGTTCAATTCCAGCCCCCAAACCCCCGATGGGGGCTTTTCACCTTCTTTTACCGAAACAACTTCATTTTTATTTTCATCCCAATGCCATTTTGTGGCGCGGCCCAAAGGGGGTTCGCCTTCTTCTGTCGGTAAATATTTTTCAACATCCGGCAGGCGCAGCGGCAAACATTCAGTTGGGATTGGGTGCGGAAGCCCATCTTTATAATAAATAGGGAAAGGCTCGCCCCAATATCGCTGTCTGCTAAATACGGCATCGCGCAACCGGTAGTTTATTTTCCCTTCGCCCAAGCCCTTTTCTTCAAGGGCGGCAATGATTCTTTCGGTGGCTTCTGCAAAATTCATCCCATTGAGAAAATCACTGTTTGTAAGAATGGTACCTTCCTTGTTTGAATAGGATTTTTCAGAAATATCTGCATCCTGAAAGATATTGGGGATCGGCAATTTGAAATGTTTCGCAAAATCATAATCACGTTGATCGCCTGCGGGAACGCTCATTACGGCCCCTGTGCCATAACTGGCCAGAACGTAATCCCCAATCCAAATGGGAAGTGGTTCTCCCGAAAATGGATGTTCGACATAAGCACCGGTAAAAACCCCGGTAATTGATTTCACATCGGCCATTCGGTCACGCTCGCTGCGTTTTGCGGTGGCTTCCACATACTTTTCAACAGCTACTTTTTGTTCGGAAGTAGTAATTTTTGACACCAAATCGTGTTCGGGCGCCAAAACCATAAAACTTACGCCGAAGATGGTATCGGGACGGGTGGTAAATACAGGAATTCTGAATTCTGAATTCTGAATTCCGAATTCAACAGTCGCACCCTTTGAACGTCCAATCCAATTGGTCTGTGAATCCTTTAACGGCTGTGGCCAATCTATTTCATCTAATCCGTCGAGCAAACGTTGGGCGTACGCGGTGATTCGCATACTCCACTGCTTCATTTTTTTCCGGATCACGGGATAGCCGCCCCGCTCGGAAACGCCGTTCACTATTTCGTCGTTCGCCAAAACGGTTCCCAATTGCGGACACCAGTTTACCTCGGTTTCGGCCAAATAGGTAAGTCTGTATTTTAAAAGGATTTCCTGTTTTTTGGTTTCCGAAAATTCCAGCCAATCAGCGGCTGTGAAACCTTCAATCCCCTCTGCGCATACGGCATTGGTATGGATATTTCCTTCCGAGGAAAAGATACTTCGCAGTTCTTCAATTGGCCGAGCCTTATCTGAATCCTTGTCATACCAACTCTCAAAGAGCTGAAGGAAGATCCACTGCGTCCATTTGTAATATTCCGGATCGCTGGTTCGGACTTCCCGGCTCCAATCGAATGAAAACCCGATTCTGTCGAGCTGTTCCCGATATCTGGCGATATTTTCTTCCGTGGTTTCTGCCGGATGCTGTCCTGTCTGGATTGCGTACTGCTCCGCAGGAAGACCGAAGGAATCGTAACCCATCGGGTGCAGCACATTAAAACCCTGGTGCCTCTTGTATCGGGCATAAATATCACTTGCAATATAGCCGAGTGGATGGCCTACGTGCAGCCCGGCGCCCGAAGGATAGGGAAACATGTCCAAAACGTAATATTTCGGTCTATCTCCCCCTTGGGCCCTTTCCGAGAGGGAAGGATTTTCTGCCTTAAACGTCTGGTTTTCGGCCCAGTATTTCTGCCATTTTGCCTCGATTTCGTTGAAGTGATATTTGCTCATTTCCAAATTTTCTTAAAGACCTATAAAACATTAGTAGGCGGGCGCAAATTTACGGCTATTGTACTAAAGACAAAAGTTTAAACGTTGTTTAGCGTAGGATGCAAAATTACTTGTATTTTTACCCCAAAATCTAAAAAAACAATGGGTTCCTCATTTGAAAAATATCATAAACGCCGGTTGGTCTCGTCGTATTTTTCAGTGGTCATCAGTATTTCGTTGGTGCTTTTCCTGTTGGGCCTACTTGGCCTTTTGGTGCTCAATTCAAAAAAAGTGGCGGATTATTTCAAGGAACAGATTGCGATAACGGTATTCCTGAAAGATTCCGCAAAAGAAGTGGAGATTACCCAACTTAAACAAAGTCTGGCCTTGGCAGAGTACACCAAAAGTGCTGAATTCGTTTCCAAGGAAGAGGCCGCCAAACTGCACCAGGAAACGCTCGGGGAGAATTTTATAGAGTATTTGGGCGAAAATCCACTTCAAAACAGTATAGACGTCTACGTTTTGGCAGATTTCGTAACCCCTGGAAAAATGGAGGAAATCACCAATGAGCTGCGGAGCAAGGCCTTTGTGGACGATGTGATCTATGATAAACCGCTGATTGCCCAGCTTACCGAAAACGTCAGTCGTATCAGTTTTTGGGTTTTGGTGATCAGCGCTATTTTTCTCTTTATTGCCGTGTTGCTCATTAACAGCAGCATCCGACTTTCGATTTATGCGAAACGTTTTACCATAAAAACTATGCAGATGGTGGGGGCGACCAAAAAATTTATCCGGCGGCCTTTCGTTTGGCGCAGTGTAAGATTGGGAATCCTGGGGTCTTTAGTGGCCATGATCGGGATGGGATTGGTGCTTTATTATTTTGACAATAGCTTTCCACAGTTACATTTAATGGGCGATCCGATTTTGTTGGCCGTGTTGTTTGCATTTATCTTTTTGATGGGCATAGTAATCACTTGGCTCAGTACGTTCATTGCCACACAACGGTTTTTGAATTTGCGCACTGATGATTTATATTATTAAATGAGAGAGGAAGGTTTGGGAATTGAGACGTGAGATTGAAGACCCGAAACTTGAAACATATAACATTAAACCCTTCAATAATGGGAGAACAAAACCGAAGAAATGAAATAGGAAAGCA
>CAYXDM010000221.1:0-3398 GCA_964463595.1 uncultured Aequorivita sp.
ATATGCGAGGTTGTTTAAGCTTGCAGCTACCTGTCAAGAATAGGCGTAGTGCGGGGTTAAAAGTACATCACTTTCGGTTTGGCAATATGTCTGTTACTATTTGATCCGTTCAGAATTGAGTTCTTCAGGCCATTATGCTAATACGACGTGTTCTATAGTACAAGTTAAGGATTTTCCGTAATTTCATGCCCTGCATGGAAAAAAGTTCTACGGGAGCCCTTCAACGGCTAGTTAGTTTTTTTATTTTTTCAATCGCAAAATTCAGTTGTGTATCTTTATGGTTCATAAAATCCTGGTAGGATTGAGAAACATTAAAATCGGGTACAATTCCATCGCCAAATTTTTCATCGGGTAATTTTTTTACATCTTGTTCGAGGTCAACAATCGAAAATGATAGGCGAAGTTTTGTGTTTGGAAGTTCGTAGGTTATCGGAATGTGTCCTGTATGACCGTAATAACCACCCAAGGTTTCTTCTCCAATAACTATCGCCTTTTCGTCACTCTTTACTAAACTTGCAAATAATGAGCCCGCAGATGCTACATACGGGTCAATTAATAAGATGATATTTCCTTGAAAAGCATTTATTTTAGGTGTCCATACTTCATTAAAAGTGTTGTTTTGATAATATTTACCATCCTTCCATATCGAATGTTCTACTTTAAGGCTTTTTGTTAGTTCCTCAACATTATCATAGACATAAAATTCCTGAAAAGGTATTTCTTGAAATAAAGTAAACGCAGAAAGATTTTCTTTAAATTCCCTTTGGGTTAAGTATGAGTATAATAGCAAATCGTTCGGGTCATTACCACCTCCATTTCCTCGTACGTCGACAATTAGATTTTCGATCTTTCGATCTTTAAGAGCTGAGAATACTGAATCTAAAAATGCCGCATACTTTTTATGTCCCTCTGTTCCCGATCCGCCCATCGCAAAACTATGTACTTTCAAAAGACCTGTATCTATACTGTCCAAAAACGTATAAGAATAATTTCCATTTATTTTATCTTCAAATTCTTTAGAGTAACGGTTTTTGTAGTTCGTGTAAAAATCACTGTACGAAACACTGGTTATTGTGCTTTTTTTAGGAATATCCGAATTTTTCGTTTTGTACTCAATTTCAAATTGGTTTTGCTTTCCCATTGTTAAGTAAATATAGAAAGGCAACCAATCTGTTTCTATTTTCGTGTATTTGCCAGTTTTATTAAATCCGTCCGTACTCACATATTTTCCTATTGAGGTAGCAAGTTCAGCTGTATTGATATTATTGATCGAAGTTATTTCACTTCCCACTGGGATGCCTCTATATTCAAGATTTGTATAAATTTTGTTTTCTATATATTTGAGTGGAATGGGAAAGAAATTTTTTTGTTTATTTAAATTATTGTCCAATGAGTCAGGGTACGATAATCCATTGTGGCAACTCCCTGTAAAATCAATAACGTTCCATAGAATGTTGTAAAATTCTCTGTACGAAATATAGTTATCTATTTTTACTCTGTTTTTCTTAAAGACACTATCAATTTCGGATTTCGAACGGTATTTATAAAGACCTGAATTTGCTTTTCTATATATTGATTCAAAAACATCAAAGTCTTTAAGCATCTCCTGTTTTGATAAAGAATAGTTCTCTTTTGATCCAGGTTTTTTATTTTCCGATTCGCAGGAAATAAGAAAAATTAAACTTGATAAAATGATGAATTTTGTAATGATTTTCATGGATGTGTGCAAATTGTAGCTAAGGGTTACGGTTATTCGAAGTGCACAAACCCCGCAGCCCGCAAAAAGGGAGGGGTTTTAAAACCGCATCTTTGTCAACCTAAACTAAACTGCAAAATACTAAAGTTTAACGATTCATGCCATCCAGAAAAAAATCTACTGAGAAAAGCTCTTCAGCGATTTCCGCTTGGGCGAGCACATGCCGGAGGGCAATTTCACCGCCGTTTAAAATCCGCGCTCGACCTTCATTACCTGTTTACCCTCCCAGGTTATACCCAGAGCACCCAAAACCATTGTGGGCGAATCCAGATACCTAGTAATTGATCTCATGATTTGTCAAATTTAGTTCGTAGATTTGATACTGGGGCAGGAACATAGGTGATTTCCAGAGAGAATCATCGCCCGAACTGATCGCTCGATAAAACCTTCAAAAACCTTTAAAACCAATGTTATGCCAGAACTAATTATAGACGCCCGCGAAGCCGCCATCAGTTCAAACCTCAGCGTAAGGAGGATACTTCCCTTCCGGAAAAGGAGAATGGTAGGCCCCTTCATTTTTATGGACCACGCCGGACCCATAAGCACCTTTCCTTCGGAAATCACTTCCATGGACGTATTGCCCCATCCACATATCGGGCTCTCCACCGTTACTTATTTGTTTAACGGGAACGTTACGCATCGCGATAGTCTTGGAGTCGAACAAATAATACGTCCTGGGGAAGTCAATTGGATGACCGCCGGCAAGGGCATTTCGCATTCTGAGCGATTTGAAGATCCCCAACTACTGCAAAAAGGAGGGCTGGAAATGTTGCAAACTTGGGTGGCGCTGCCTGAAGAGTATGAAGAATCGGACCCTACGTTTTTCAATTATAAACCCGAAAACCTGCCAACATTTACCGATACAGGTCTATGGATGCGGTTGATCGCCGGCAACGCCTATGGTCTTCAAAGCTCTGTGCATACCCATTCACCTTTATTCTATCTGCACGTAAAATTGGATAAAGGCTCAAAAATGGAATTGCCCCACGACCATTCCGAACGTGCCCTATATATTGCCCATGGAAGCTTGGAAATAGCTGGTAACCTGTATGGTAGAGGACAGATGATAGTTTTTTCAAAAAATGAAACCTCTACCATCCGGGCAAAAGAAAAAACCGAATTGATGCTCCTCGGTGGCGAGCCTTTGGGTGAACGTTTTATCTGGTGGAATTTCGTGTCGTCAAGCAAGGAACGGATCGAACAGGCTAAACACGACTGGGAAACCGGAAAGATTATCCTTCCGCCCAACGACAACGATGAATTTGTACCGCTACCCGAAAATGGATCAAATCCCGCTAGCAGCGAAGGCCCGGCACCACAACCGCTGTCGTAAACGATTCACTTCACCAACTCTCTATCAATTTAAAAAATTCCAATCTTAAGCTGATCTATTACGAATTCTGGAATTAGATAATTACACTTCTTTCCTCAGCGGATAATTCCCCAAAAAGTGGCAATATTTTTCATGAAAATCGGGTTCCGGAGGGCAGGGACGGCCGTGCCAGCGCGGGGTTTTCTTTATAAATTACTCACATTCGCCATCCGCTTCATCGTATCAAAAAACGCCTGATAAAAAGCGGAATCCTTTGCTTAAAGAAATCAAAGTCTTCCTGCTTCATGCTTTTGGACATATCATCTTCAT
>CAYXDM010000222.1:0-3390 GCA_964463595.1 uncultured Aequorivita sp.
CAGTAGCTGCCAAAAACTGGCCGGATGATGGGGAACATTGGGGAATGGACACATCGACCGGCCAGGCTTATCGAACAGATTATCATTCAATAAACCCTGTAAAACTATGAAAAATAAATCACTAAAGACAATTTATATGTTGTCCAAATACCTCCTCTATGGATTTGTAGTGCAACTGCTGTTCCTCAACTTTGGCTTGCCGATCAGCGCCAAAGGGCAGTACAAAAGAATAGAAAAAGTGAGTATTCAATTATCAGATGAAAAACTAACCGTAGGACAGTTTTTTGGGGAGGTCCAACGGCAGACGCCGTTCAAGTTTAGCTATGACAGCCGAAAAGTAGATCGGTCGATACCACTCACGTTTTCGAATAGGGAGGGTATTTTGGAAAGTTTCCTGATACAGGCTGCTAGGCAAGGCTTGCTTTCGTTTCGACAGTATAATCACAGTATTGATGTGCTTAAAGATGAGAGGAGCCAGGTCATTGCTTTTCAGGATGACCCCGTGACAATGGCGGGTAGGGTTATCGACGAGAATAATCAGCCCCTGCCCGGAGCGACAGTGTCTGTGCAGGGCACTTCTTCAGGGACAGTAACCGATGTTGAGGGTAATTTTTCATTAACGGTTGAAGAGGGACAGACGATATCCATATCCTTTATTGGCTACGTCACCCAAACCCGACAGATAGGGTCGCAGACCAATTTGACGATCGTTTTGGTCCAGGATTCCGAATCCTTGGACGAGGTAGTAGTCACTGCTTTCGGAATTGAACGGCAGGAAAAGGCCCTAAGTTATGCCGTCCAAAGATTGGATGGGGAGGCGGTTTCACGAGTTGGAAACCCCAATATCCTGAATGGTCTTCAGGGAAAAATAGCCGGAGTTACAGTCCGGCAAACCACTGGTGCGCCGGGAAGTTCTCCAGCCATCAATATTCGTGGAAGCCGATCTATTACTGGGAATAACCAACCTTTGTACGTGGTAGACGGTTTGCCGATTTCCGGTAGAATAATTGATTTAAACCCAAGTGATATTGAATCACTTAATGTCTTGAAAGGTCCAACAGCAGCTGCTCTATATGGTTTGCGCGCGTCAAATGGGGTCATCGTCATAACGACCCATAGGGGTAAGTCAGAAATCGGAAAGCCTATAATAACTGTAGAGACCGGATATAATTTTGACCAAGTTACCCGCCTTCCCAAATTACAGACTACCTATGCTCAGGGCAACGATGGACAATTTGACCAGCAGAGCACGTTTTCCTTTGGGCCCAGAATTGACACCCTTGGAACATATATCAACTTTTTGGGCGAGCAGGAGCAGGCGGCGGTATACGACAATGCACGTGATTTTTTCCGAACTGGAGGAACCAAAAACTTCAACGTGGATATCGCAAATTCCTTTGAGAGGGGCAATTACCAATTTGGGGTAGGTTATACAGGGCAGCGAGGCATCATCGAAAACTCATCCTTCGATCGGATAAATATCAAGCTCGCCTCTGATTACAACATTACTGACAAGCTTCAAATAGGTACCTCCGTTAATTTTTCATCCGCTGACAGGGATGCGGTAGTCGATGGGGGCGGGAATTCCAGCTTATTCTATGCGGCCTTTTTTGCCCCGGTCTCCTACAACCTCAAGGGGAAACCAATAGCACAACCTGATAATCCATACCATCAGATTAATTTCCGAAATGCCCATGATAATATTTATTGGTCGGTTCAGAACAATAGCGACAATTCAGCTACTGTCCGGACCTTTGGAAATGCATATTTACAGTATAAGCCATTGGATTGGTTGTCAGTAAATTATCGCATTGGAATTGATTATTACAGTACCAGAAATAAAATTGTGTACGCATTAGGTTCGGGGCAACAGGGAGGAAGAACAGATCCGCCAAGTGGTGGAAGTATTACCGACCAGATGATTTACAATAGGAATTTTAATTCCAATTTCAATATCAATGTCACTAAATCATACGGTGAAGATTTGCAATTGGACTTTCTGTTGGGCAATGAGGTTTTTGACATATATAACAAAAACCTACAAGTCGTAGGAAATGATATCACTATTGGTGGATTTAACCATATTTCAAACACCTCCTCCCAAAACAGCACAGAGTCGCTTCAAAGGAGCCGGGTAGCGGGATTTTTCGGAAACCTTAACCTAGCGTGGAAGGACATGGTGTTTCTAAATGCTTCGGGAAGAAATGATTTTGTCTCAAATATGCCCCGGGGGAACCGCTCATTTTTCTACCCGTCTCTCGGACTTGGTTTTGCTTTTACTGAACTTATGAACACCACCCCGAGATTTCTGGAATTTGGAAAAATAAGGGGGAGTATTGCCGAAGTTGGTCAGGCAGGTCCTATATACGTCGCTAATACAGTTTTTGTGAGAGGTAATGCTGGCGGTGGATTCGTCTTCCCCTTTGATGGCTTAAACGCATTTACCCGCTCCAACAACCTGATTAGTGCGAATCTACAACCTGAGAATACACGAACAACGGAAATTGGAATCGACCTGCGGGGATACGGCAGGCGGGTAGGCTTGGATTACACCTATTATACAACCATTGCCGATGGACAAATATTTAACGTCCCTGTACCGATATCTACTGGATACGGAACAGAGTTAAGAAATGCGGGTCAGATGTCTGTCAAAGGCCATGAAGTCGTGTTGAATCTTGTTCCCATACAAACCCGAAATTTCAGGTGGGATTTCACCACGAACTTTACAACGTTTACCAATATGGTTGAAAGCTTGGCAGAAGGGGTGGAGCGGTTGAATTTGGGTGGATTCAGGGCGAACATAGTGGCGGAAGCGGGCCAAGAGTATCCCTACTTGAGGGGTATCGGATATGCCAGGGATCCTGCCAGTGGAGAAGTGGTGGTAGATTCGAGGCCGACCTTGCCCAATGGGAATGTCAACACCAGGTACGGAATGCCCTTACGGTCTACTCAGCCTGTAAATTTAGGTAGTGTAAACCCTGATTTTGAGTTTGGGTTTATCAACCAAGTGAGTTATAAAAACTTCACGTTTGTGGCACAAATCGACTGGAGACAGGGAGGTAAGATTTCATCAGGAAGTAACCGTTTAGGCAAGCTGTACGGAAGCCTCCTTGAAACCGAGGCCCGAACCGAGCCCTATGTATTTGCGGGAAAAATGGGGTTCTTCGAGTCTGACGGAACCTTGGTGGTTGAAGGGGATAATTCCATTGTAATCAACAGAAATGAGACTTTTTACAGGATAAATGAAGATCCCATCATAGAGTCGAATGTGTATGATGCGTCGTTTGTAAGACTACGGGAAATTAGGGTAGCATATGATATTCCAGGTGAGTGGCTACAGCGGTACAACCTTCGATCTGCTTCTGTTTATTTGTCGGGAAGGAATTT
>CAYXDM010000223.1:0-3375 GCA_964463595.1 uncultured Aequorivita sp.
CATTTTCAGTTTTATTGGGATCAATGCCCAAAACCCGACAGTATTCGGACAGGTGGACTATGCATATCAACTTAATGCATCGGAGGTTACACGCCCCAGTCATAAAAATTCTATCCTATTATTTACAGATCAAGAATCTTTATATGAAATAGACCACCTAAGTTCGCTTTCCGAAAATAAGTCAAGCAATTACTTTAGCATTCCCAGTAAAGAAAATGACTTCGTTTATAAAAATTATGTTTCCAACGAGATATTTTTTACGGATCGAATCGTATTTAAAAAATTCATCATCAAGGAACCTCTTGGAATAATGGACAGGACCTTATCGGAAAAAACAAAAGAAATTTTAGGCTATACTTGCCAAGAAGCGTACGCCACTTATGGAGGCAGGTCATATCTTGCCTATTACACACCTGAGATACCGGTAAGCAACGGTCCTTGGCGCTTTAGTGGCCTGCCGGGATTAATCCTGGAAGTGCATTCGGAAGATAAAGTATTTAGCTTAACAGCAACCTCTATTAAAATAACCGACCAAAAGATTGAAATACAAAATCCCTTTGAAAATAAAAAGACCATGTCCTGGGAGGAATTTCTTGCTCAATACAGAATAAAATATGACGAAGTATTGCGCAACAATATGACGGAAAATGGTCCCGGCCAGGAATTAGCCAAAAAAGGCCTTGTGGAATACATTAAAGAATAAATCTCTATCCTTGCCAATACCTGCACGCAATTTTATTTTGCTGTTCTTTTTGTGCGCCTCTTTTTCCCACCTCTACTCGCAACGTCTAAAAGGTAACATCAGAGATAGTGAAAATAAACCCATGGGGGGAATAAACGTCCTGATCAAAAAACCCGGGACGGATGGTACCGTTTTGCAATATGCCATCTCAGATGCACAGGGCAATTACACTATTTCATTAAAACCTGATCTTGATGCTTTTATAATTGAATTTCGATCGTTCGCATATAAAACGGAAGTAATTGAAATAAGCGATCTTTCACAATTTCCCAATCCTTACATTCTCAACGTTTATTTAGAAAATGATCTAACAGAGCTTGAAGAAGTTATCGTAAAGTCAGAAAAGCGACCCATCACCATAAACAATGATACTACCAGCTACAACATTTCGGCATTTAAGGACGGAACCGAAAGGGTAGTTGAGGATTTATTAAGAAAACTGCCCGGCATTAAGGTTGCGGAAAATGGCAAAATAACCTTTAAGGGTCAGGATGTAGAAAGCGTACTATTGGATGGGGACGATCTTTTTGATGCCAATTATACCCTAGGCACCCGGAACATTGATGTGGAAATGATAGAAGGGCTTTCTGCCATTGAGAACCACAGCAAAAATCCGTTATTGAAGGGAATTGAATATTCAGATGCCGTCGCTATCAATTTGGAGCTAAAGAAGGGGAAAACAGATTTCTCCAATAGCACAAATCTTGGAATAGGAGTAGAAAACAAAGCAGACATCCATACAAATGTCCTGGGCGTTTCCAAAAAACACAAATCCTTTTCAACAGCCTCGTTTAACAACATTGGTAAGGAATATAGCCCTTCCAATTCCTTTTCTTCAGACGGAGCTTCCTTGGAAGACCAGCAAGAATCGGACCTCAACGTTTCAAAAATTATTCAGGATGGCAATTTTTCTACGGAAATCTCTGAAGAGCGATCGAGGGTTGGAGATAATATTTTCGGTAGTATAAATTCGATTAATAATTTCACCGAGCATTTTAGGGGAAAGGTAAATATAGATTACACCAACAACCGGTTTATACAAACGCAAACAAATCAAACCAAATATTTCGACCTTACCAATGCCACCGATGTATATCAGGAAGAAACCATAACGAAGAAACCGGAATTTTACAACGGGAAATTGGATTTCACCTATAAGTTCGGGGAGAACCTGTTGGAATCGAACACTAAGTTCACCAATAAAAGTTCCGCTTCCTTAATGGACATAAATCTAAACAATTCTCCACAGAAAAGTGAAACCCAAAATAAGTATAGACAATTTCGCCAGGTATTCAATCTTATCAATCGATTCAATGGGAATAGTGCCTTGAGCAGCAAATTGCTCTTTAACAACAGCAGCTTGGTCCAAAATCTCTTTGTGGATCCCGATTTAAGGTTTTCGGATTCTCTCCATATTTCTGGAAGTCAACAAGACCTTCGGATAGAAAAAAACAATTTCAAGTTCCATACCCTATATCTCCAAAGTGGCGCGGACTATAATTTTAGGATCGGAACGGGGCTTACTTATGAAAAGACCGAGCTGTCATCTCTTTTAAATTCGGAAAACATCAATTTGCCTATATCAAGGAATAATCTCACCTACACCCATCTGCATCCGTGGCTGGATGTGGATCTATTTTATAAAACCGGGAAATGGAGTTTTAACCCCGGATTTCAGGCCAAATATCTTTTTTCAAAATTAGAGGAAGAGACCGATCCCGCTTTAGAAAAGAACGAAAACACCCTTAGTTTTCTTCCAAGAATTAGTATCATTTATAGATTCAACTCCATTGCCAATCTTTCTTTTTCGGGAAGATATAATGAAATGAACCCAACAGTTAATCGGCTTTATGAAAAAATGATTTTTACGTCCAATAGAACATCACAAGCCAACGTTGCAAACCTGGACCCGTTAAAGAATTATATCTTTAATTTGAGTTATAATTACAACGATTTGTTCAATTTATTTCAATTTAACGCAGGGATAAATTATACCGTCAACAAAAACACCTATTTTTCCCTACTGGATATCCAGGATGTTTATATAGTCAGTTCCAACGTGCTTTTTGATGAGGGTTCTGAAAATCTTTCCTTGCATTCAAACATTGATAAATATGTTGGGTTCCTCAAATCCAATGTTCGGTTCAATCTTTCCTATACCCACGGCACGGTCAAAAACATAGTCAACAATTCGGATTTCAGGGACAACGCCTTCAATGCCATCAACTCTGATTTGAATATTAAAACCGGATTCTTGGGAATGATCAATTTTGAAAATAATTTCCGATTCCAAACATCATTCTTTAAAGCAGAAAATCAGCAAACCATTGAGAACACCTCCATCCAAAATTCCTTCAGATTATTTCTGAAACCCACAAAACAACTTCGTTTTACCGTCAACACAGATTATTATATGCCCAATGTAGCCAAACGTAAAACTTTTCTCTTTTTTGATACCTCTCTAACTTATATTCCCACTAAGGGAAATGTAGAATATTCGCTTATTTCGAAGAACATAACGGCGAACCAAAGCATTTACAACAGCACTGATATAACGGATTATTCCATTTCTGACTTTTCCTATAGGTTGCAAGACCCCTATTTACTATTTAATGTGAAGTTTAGGTTATAGC
>CAYXDM010000224.1:0-3369 GCA_964463595.1 uncultured Aequorivita sp.
AGAGGGCCGACTGCCCCGCGGCTATCGCATCGAGCTCCACCTCGTAATAGTAAAAGTCGTAGTGGAGCGGGTCAAGGCCACCCAGCATCTGCCCCTCTCGCACCCGAAGGTCGAATATCTGAAGACCGTCCGAATCGTCGTCGCATAGCCGCAGGGGGGTGGGCTCAACCAGTGTGGGGCTGTTGCGGACGATTAATTCCAGGATTGCAGTAGCATAGCAGATGGTCTCCGATCCTTCTATTCTTGCAAACACTACATCATTGTAGGGATCGTCGTTTACATAGGGATCGGTGAGCTCGTTCAGGTTGTTCTGGGCATCGAGCTCGGTGGGGTGGTAGGTGACCACAAGGGTCGGGTCGCCACCGGTGATATCCTCGTCCGCATCGTGGAGGTTGAAGGGCGCATAGCCGTCGTTGTCCGTGTCGCAGACAATCAGTGGTTCCGGTGTATTGACGGCGGGAGGAGCATCTACGATAACTTCTACCGAACTTGTATCAAAACATTCCGTGTCGATTCTAGGCTCTATTCTTATAAAAATTGTTTGCCCAGGAACGGGCACCGAATAAATGGTCGGTAAGGGACTATCACCGCTATCTGCATCTTCTTGTGAACTGTGGTAAGTTATATTATATTCGGAAGCATTTTGAGTTCCCAAAACGGAGGTATTAAACCGAAGAGGCAAATTAATGTTCTCTACACCATCTTGATCCTGATCGCACATCGTAACAGAATCTGGTTCGCCAGCGTTGACAGGAGTGAAATAAATTTCGAACTGGGCAAGGTCATAACACATTTCCTGAGCTCTGTCGTGAATACGGACATAAATGGTCTGTGGAGTAGGGCCGGCGATAGGATAAGCAGCGGGAGTGGTAATTTCACCTATATTATTTTCACTATCCGATTCATTGGTAAAATATTTCACCTCAAAAAGCGATGGATCCTGTGCTCCAATGACGTTAATATCGTTTTGGGTAAGATCAAATATGCCCGTTTCAATCCCATTGTCGCATCGGAAAAGATCAACGGGCTCGTTTGCAACCGGCTGGGGGTTAAATGTAACAATAAAAGGTTCTGATTCCACCACATAGCAAGCCGCTTTGTTTCCACTTACGGTATAGATACCCGATTGCGTGACTTCGATACTAGCGGAATTTCCTCCGTATGGATTGCCGTTAAAAAACCAGTTATATACATCCAGGTCGGTGAAGTTGGCTGTCAGGGTTTCTGTTTGTCCCTCGCAACTTTCGTTATTTCCGAGTATGATCAAACCCTGCTCAGAAAGATCAATTTCCTGTTCAAATTCATTGTTGTCCTCGTTAGTTTCCAAAACAATCCCGTTTCCTGTACCGTCATCGTCCACCACCGCTCTAAGGGTAAATATTTGAGGGGTTCCAACGGGGATATTGAGATTGATAGTTCCGCTTTCGGTACCGTCAATGGGAATGTCATTAACCGTTTGGGTCTGCCCCAATAAAACTGCATCGGCATAAAAGGCAATGGGAGTGTTTGCGGGCAGGACGGCCGTACTGTTGGAATTGGCCACGGTATAATTTACCTCGATATTCCTATCTTCACATAAAACGCCTAAATTATCAATGTTGATTGTGGCATCGGGTAATTCAGAGTTAACGCTGACAACAATATTATTCACCATTATAAAATCCTGGCCCGAACTCAATTGGATATTTATTTGTTCATCTCCAGGCTGGATAATATCCAGGCCTTCAAGATTGTAGAAATCCAAATCCATATTGTATAAATTAAAGGAATTGGTGTAACTATTGGTGCTATTAAAGGCATTATTGCCCGGGTTGAGAGGTGGGTTGTCTATCAGGATTCCATTGAGCCTCAGGCTTTCATTGACCGAGATGGCAGCGTCTCCCTCCCATGCCAAAAAGCCAATTTTGGCTGCAACGTCTGTGGCGGCACTAATGTTATGTAGGATGATGTTGATATTATTGTGTGAGGAATCCACGTAATCCAATCCGTCAAAAAGTGTAATCTGGTTGAGCAGCAAACTGGGATCTTCATAAATAACGATAATAGCCCATCCACCAAAATTGGTTCCACCTCCACAATAGGGGCCAATTGCGCCTTGTAGATCCAGGTCGGAAAGTGTGTATGTGCCCGGTCCGTTCACCTCAAGGATGGATGTAACATCGGCATAGGCGGAAAAATAATTTAAACCCGATAAAGCTGTAAGTGCAAAGGTTCTTTGGGCGGTAACATCTGTACCGTTTAATTTCACGTTAAAATCTCCGCTTCCTGAGCCCGCCCAATATAATTGGGCAGATAGGAGGGTTTGTCCCGGATCCAACTGAAAATCTGCGCTACTTGATGTTAAAATAGTGCAGGGCCCAAACGTTCCGTTTTCCGTGGTATTCAGAGTGTTGCCAAAGGCAGTAAAATCATAACGACCATTAAACTGCAAGTGCTGTTCAATGGGTACTACCTGCTGTGAAAGAACCAATAATGGAATAAGACAACTAAAAAGAAATATTAACCTCTTCATAATTTCAGTTATTTAGATTGTCAAATATATTGATTACCTTAACTTTTCTTTACTATTTGATGAAAAAAATATTCCTTATGGTCCAAATAAATCAATCTCTTCACATTCTCTCCCATAGAAGGAATATATTCCGGGAATGTAGGAGGAAAAAATTCATCAAAATGCGGTAAATAGGAAAGGGAAAAGTGGAAAGAATTCAGATTGGACAATTGATAGATTATTTGTAATTGCATTTTAATGGAATATCCCTTTTTTCCTCCAAAAGATAGGTCAATCAGCACATGATTTCTACATTTGCATTCCTTTTAATACTTTATACATGAAACCAGATTTATTCGAAGCTCCAGATTATTATAACTTGGACGAATTGCTCTCAGAAGAACACAAATTGGTGCGCCAGGCTGCACGGGATTGGGTGAAGCGAGACGTATCCCCAATTATTGAGGAATATGCCCAGAAGGCGGAATTTCCCGAACAAATTATCGACGGTCTTGCAGAGATCGGGGCATTTGGCCCCTACATTCCCGAGGAATATGGCGGTGCCGGTTTGGACCAGATTTCGTACGGATTGATCATGCAGGAAATTGAGCGGGGCGATAGTGGGATCCGGAGTACAGCTTCGGTTCAATCTTCGTTGGTTATGTATCCCATTTATAAATATGGAACCGAGGAACAACGCAAGAAGTATTTGCCAAAACTGGCTAGCGGGGAATGGATGGGCTGTTTCGGGTTGACCGAACCCGACCACGGGAGCAATCCGGGGGGAATGACCACAAATTACAAGGATATGGGCGATCATTATCTTTTAAATGGTGCCAAAATGTGGATCAGCAATGCTCCTTTTGCCCAAGTAGCCG
>CAYXDM010000225.1:0-3363 GCA_964463595.1 uncultured Aequorivita sp.
CCAAGGTCTTAAACTCCGGCATTGCAGCCTTATGCGATGTAAAAACCTCTCTTGTTGACAGTTTTTCAATTTCAGTGGTGGTTGTTTTGGTCGTTCCGCAAGATGTAAGGACTATTCCCATTAAAATCACCAGAAGGATTCTCCCAAATATTTTGGGAACAGGCTTTTCGGATATTTCGATGGGGTTACTCAAAGGCTTTTTCATGGATTAATTGGCCGCTTGGATTTGTGATGCCTTCTCAGCATAAATTTTTGCTTTCTTCAGGTCGTTCATTGCCGTGTAGGCTAGCTTGAGCTGATTATAAAAATCATACTCCATCTGGGGATCGTCTAATATAAAATCCAGACCGGCCTCTAGGCTATCAATCGCCTCTGGATATTTTTCCTGGCCATTGTTTGCCACCCCATTCAGTAAATAGAGCAGGGCTTGTGCCGGAAAGATCTCCAGCCCTTTTTTGCTGAGCGCGGCCGCATGGGTGTATTTTTTGAAATCGATTTGCAATAAAATAGTATTTTTCAATAGGTTATAGTTGTCCGGAGAAGTTTTAATCCCTTCTTCATAATAATGCAGGGCTTGTTCCTTATTGGACTTGGCAGAAAAATAATCTCCCAATTTCTCATAAACCTTGCCGCCATTTTCTTTTGAAAATAGATCTGCCATTGCTTCCAGATCAGGTTCATATTGTGGATTTTCATTAACAAATTGAATAAAATCCCCCAGAACGCGATATTTACTCTCTTGGTCGATCTGCTCGGAAGCAAACACGGTCTTCATGGATTCTAAGGTTTCCGAAGTATCGCCGGCATCCAGATAAAATTTATACAAAGCAAGGTGGACAATCTGGGATGAGGGATTGCTCCTCAACAAATTCTTTGCTGCTTCAAAAGCTTTCCCAGCATTCCCCTGTTCACTGTAAAGAAAAATGAGATTCAAATGCTCTCTTTCGTTCTTTGGATTATTGTCAATTCTTTGTTCCAGATTTTCAATGGCTCCTTCGGTGTTGCCTGTTGCCCTATAAATTTGGGCGCGAAGGGCGTTGCGGATATCGCTTTCGCCCCAATCCCTATCAAGTTCGTCGAGCTGCACAATGGCCTGTTCATACTGCTTTGTCAGCGCCAGGAGATTTACATAATCCTCCTTGTAATCCTCATTAAAGGGAATCAATTTTTCCACCAAGGGGATGGCCTTGTCATAATCCTTTTCCTGGTAATAGAGGTCGTATAAATGTTCCATGACATCCAAACGATCCCCAAGGATATCAGACACTTTTTTATAATTCTCCTCGGCGGCATCAAACACTTTAAGCGCGGCATAATTCTTCCCCATTTCAAAGTAAACTACCCCCTTGTTTTCATCGGTTTTTGCAGCTTTTTCAGCTTTCTCAAGAGCATTGAGGGCCAGTTCATAATTTTCAATTCCCTTTTGTTTCAGTGCCTCAAAAAAATGTTCCTGGAAAAGATCGGTAACATCGCCCAGGTTGTCCATGGGGTTTTGAATGGAATCGGTTGGGAATTGTTGGGCATGGAGCTGTTTTGGAAGCAGCAACGTTCCAAAGAGAAGAATGATTATGAAATGGGTATTTATCATCATTGTTTTTGGGAATCTATTATTTCTGCCGACCATTTCCTTGGGCCCATCCATAAAATCTACTTTTTGTGCCTGTCAATTGATTTTATCAAAATTGGATTGCTCCCTTAGTCTTTCAGGATTTATTTTTAAAATGTCCATACTTCAAAAATAAATTTTACCTATTTCAACTCTGAGTAATCCCCAAGGCTCACGTTGGTAAACTTCCCGTCAAAAATAGCGTAATTGCCGATCATGGCGTTGTCCAAACTTGCATTCCTGATTGTTGAATTTGTTTGTATTAAACTGTTTTTCACCAAACTATCCTCTATTATTGAACCTTTGCCAACGGAAACGAAGGGCCCAACGGTACTGTTTTTCAAAACCACTCCCTCGCCGATAAAACATGGTTCAATAATTTTTGAGTTTTCGTTTGTTATATTTTCTGAAACCAGTTTTACATTGGCTTCCGATAGAAAACCTAACATTCTCTGGTTTGTTTCCACCGTTACTTCCTTATTGCCGCAATCCATCCATTCATCAACCGTTCCGGTTTTGAAAATCTTTCCATCGGCCATCATTCTTTTAATACCGTCATTGATTTGGTATTCGCCCCCGTTGATGATATTGTTATCCAACACGTATTGAAGTTCATTTTTCAGTAGGGCAACATCCTTAAAATAATAGATACCTATAACGGCCTGGTCGCTCACATATTCTTTTGGTTTTTCGACCAATTCAATTATTTCGTTTTTTTCGTTGAGGTTTACTACGCCGTAAGCCTCTGGATTTTCCACTTTTTTGGTCCAAATTACGGCGTCCGCCTCTTTGTCCAAATCGAAATCGGCACGGATCAATGTATCTGCATACGCAATAACTGCCGGCCCCGAAAGCGAATCCTTGGCACACATTATGGCATGGCCAGTTCCTTTTGGATCGAGTTGGCGGTAAATGGAAGGTTTCGCTCCTAAGCCAGCCGCCAGTTCTTTTAAACTTTCAACAACCTCATCTACAAAAAAAGCGGGATCGCCAAGAATAAAGGCGATCTCATCGATCTTTTCATTTAAAACCCCGGCAATATCTTCCACCAAACGGTGCACGATTGGCTTCCCGGCCACGGGAATCAAGGGTTTGGGGACTGTAAGTGTATGTGGGCGAAGACGGCTTCCGCGGCCTGCCATTGGAACTATTATTTTCATTGTCTATTCCTTAAATATTCTGTTCACTGTTAACGTCAATGCTATTTGGTGCCTGTGCTTCCGAAACCTCCCGCCCCGCGCGACGTCTCTCCAAGCGCGTCCACCTCTTCCCAGACGGCACGTTCATGTTTAGCTATTACCAATTGGGCAATGCGCTCGCCGTGTTCGACAATGAAATCTTCATTGGAAAGATTTATCAGAATCACCCCGATCTCGCCCCGATAATCGGCATCTATGGTTCCGGGCGAATTGAGGACGGTAATTCCCATTTTGGCTGCCAAACCACTTCTGGGCCGCACTTGAGCCTCATAACCGATGGGCAGTTCAATGAAAAGCCCCGTTTTAACAATGGCGCGTTGCAATGGTTTTAGGGTTGACGGAGCGTCAACACAAGCCCTGAGATCCATTCCGGCAGAGGCTATGGTTTCGTAGGAAGGTACCTGGAATCCAGAGTTGTTTATGATTTTTATTTTCAAAGTCTCGATATTTTTTTATCTAAAGTGGTCGATCGATTGTTCGACGAATCCACCCTATTTTCTAATTATTTTCAAAAATACATTCTTTTCTAGGTAGCCCAAAATCGCCAAAAAGAGCAAG
>CAYXDM010000226.1:0-3353 GCA_964463595.1 uncultured Aequorivita sp.
GTGGGTTGGGGCGAGGTAATAAACGGTGGTTTCGGAATGGTTCTTGATGGTAGTAGCGATGCGCAACGCCGTCTGGAAAGCATGCTTTTTTGGGATGTGAACAACGGCATCGCACGCCGCAGTTGGGCCAGAAATGACGAAGCCCTTTTTGCCATAAAACGGGCAATGGAAAACAATCGGCAATTGCGGGTTACGCTTCCAAATTTCGTGAATGATGATTTGTTCGCTTAAATTCGGACGTAGGACGAAAGGACTTAGGACTTAGGACTTAGGACTTAGGATCAAAAGAATTAGGAATTAGGAATTAGGAATTAGGACAAAAATAATTTTCTTTTGTATTAAAAAAATGTTCATACCCATATTGGGTCATTGGATGATGAAGTAATTAAAAGATTAACTCATCACGAATTCACGAAGTTTAGGATTATTCGTGCATTCGTGGCAAAAAAATAACAGTTATGAAAGCATTCAAATTTTTACCGGTATTGCTTCTGCTTGTCTTCACATCGTGCTCTTCGGTTCGGGTGGCTACTGATTACGACAGGGAAGTAAATTTCAATCAGTACCATTCCTTCGCGTTCTACAAACCTGGAATTGACAACGCCAAGATCAGCGATTTGGATAAAAAGCGGATCCTTCGCGCTATAGAGAGCGAGTTGTCGGCTAAAGGACTAACGAAATCTGAAACACCAGATTTATTGGTAAGTATTTTTACCAAGGAAAAGGAACGAGTTGATGTCTATAACAACAATTTCGGGTATGGATGGGGCTGGCATCCGTATTGGTATGGAGCCTATAACACCACAAATATTTCCCGTACGGCCGAGGGAACTCTTTTTATCGACCTTATAGACGCAAAAACAAATAATCTGGTTTGGCAAGGCATGGGAAGTGCGGATTTGGTAACACAAAATATGGAGAAAAAAGAAGCGCGCATCCGAGAGATCGTGAGGGAAATATTGGCTAAATACCCTCCGGGATCGCCTGCTAAATAAATTACCATGGCCTTAAATGCATAGTTTCAAAGAAGACTGAAAGGCAGTTTTTGCCACGAATCCACGGATATATATTAACTGTGTCTCACATAAACTATTCGTGAATTCGCGGTGAGACTATCCCCGAAGACCACTAAAAAACAATCCCAAAAACCAACTTGCATGAAGAATAAAAACCTTTCTTCAAAAGAAAAAAAGGAATTGATAGAAACCTTGGAAACCCGTTTCAAACAGAACATGCACCGGCATAAAAACATGGATTGGGACCAGGTAAAGACCAGGCTTGAAGCTTCCGACACAAAATTATCCTCATTGTATGAAATGGAACGCACAGAAGGAGAACCCGATGTGGTGGGGTTCGACCAAAAGTCAGGGCACTACATTTTCTTCGACTGCTCGCCTGAAAGTCCCAAGCGCAGAAGTTTGTGTTACGACCGCCCAGCTTGGGAAGCCCGCAAAAAGCATAGACCCGAAAACAATGCCCAGGATGTGGCAGCGGATATGGGAATAAAACTCCTCACAGAACAGCAATACCGAAGTTTGCAGGACTTGGGAGATTTTGACACAAAAACCTCAAGTTGGCTGGAAACCCCAACCGAGATTAGAAAATTGGGTGGTGCTATTTTTGGGGATTTTCGTTACGGCCAGGTTTTTATCTACCACAATGGAGCGGATTCCTATTACGCCGCCCGTGGATTCAGGGGGTGGTTGTCGGTTTGACTATAGAAAGCCGTTTACCATAAAAAAAGCCCTCCGTAAAAAAAGTGGAAGGCTTGGACACTGGGGAGTGAAAATATCTACTGTTTGATCAATTTCATTCCATTTAGAATTCCCGAATTTGTCGAGATTCGCATTAAATACAGTCCTGGAATCCAAGTTTGGGTATTGATCGATACCGATGTTTTATCACTATATGATGAGCCGAACACCTGTTGGCCCAAAATATTGAATATTGAAATTTCCTTTATCGGAATTCTGCTGTTTATCACCATTTCAGCTTGGACTGGGTTTGCAAAAAACACGTTTTCGGAATCAAAATTCTCTATTCCAACAGTATCATCAACTGTGTTTTGGGCGAATATCTGTAATCCCGAGCCCTTATCTTCCGCAAAAACTGCGACATTTTGACCACTTGCTTCAGTTGTAAAACTGATCCTACCCTTCGCCGCCGCAAATGTCGCAATAGGCAATGTTTCCTCCGCCCAAGCAAAATCGCCGTTTTCATCCAAATATAACAAATTTAATTCTGTAGGGGAAACCCCATTATTATTTCCCTCTTCAATTAAAAAAAGCGGACTATCATTTCTAAGTCGCAACTGGCCCGCATGGGATTTATCTGAACCGATAGCGAAAACTTCCTTGGCATTATCTGTAAACGCCCTGGCACCGGTATTCTTGTCAAACTTTTGGACATACTCACCTCGCTGGGTTTGGTTCTCGTTCATATAAGTTGAAATGGCCCAAATGTTCTCGGAACCAGGTAGAAAAGCAATTTCCGTATCCATTTCGTAATTGGTTTCGTTGATATCGAAATCGGATCCATTGATACCCCAAGGCAGGGTCCCATCTGGATCTATACGTTGCAGATAAGAGTCAAACCGTGTTCCTTGGGAAGCAAAATATCCCATATAAACCACATCGCCATCCTGCAAACCGGGATAAGATCGATTAAAGGCCGTTGCCCTATCGGAAATTTGAACTGGGGAAGCCCAAACCGGATTCCCGTCCATATCATATCGCTGGGCGTACAGGTAGGAGTTTATCCCAAAGAGCAGGGAATGGAAAACTGCGACAAAGCTACCGTCTGAAAGTTCAAAAAGATTGGCCGGAACGGTAACGCTGGTACCTTGTACAATGGGTTTTTCATCGGTCCATAATGCAAGGCCATTTTCGTCAAACTTCTGCATCACCCCTCCTGAAGCACCCATCCAACTGACAATAGCCCCGTTTGCCAAAGGCAACACGGTAACCACATTTCCGCTTCCCACCTGGACCCCATTTGCGCCCCACAGATGGTTCCCATCGGCATCCATTTTGAACACATAAGCAGGATCTCCGCCCCCCGTTCCGGTGGCACCTATATAAAGATTGTCCTGCGCATCCACAGTGGCACTCATTAAGACGGTGTAGGAGCCCATTGAAATTTGATCACTGACCAACATGCCATCGTTCCCAAATTTTCTGTTCCCATCGGCATCCATAACCTGAAGACGCAATTCGATAAAAGTGGGAGCGGGTACGTTTTTCCAAAAAACCACATAAGTCTGTCCGTCAGAAGTGCCACGTGCAAGCACATCCAACTCCCCCGATTCCGCTACGAGGGTATTTTGGTCGGTCTCCGGGGTCCATTGGGCCGAG
>CAYXDM010000227.1:0-3311 GCA_964463595.1 uncultured Aequorivita sp.
TCAAGGTAGGATTCTATAAGATTCCATTCTTCTGGTATTATATTCATTTGGGGAATCATGATTTCGTTTCTTTGGCAAGGGCCAGTTCCTTTAATTTTTGGATGCACCTATATTTTTTGTTTTTTGCCGAGGCCTCCTGCAAATCGAGTTTTTCGGCAATTCTCCGCAAGGGAATTTTATAAAAGTAGAACTGGGTAAGTAAGTCCTTACAGGCTGGGCCCAGTTTTTCAAAAGCACTGAGAGTTATGGATATTTGGGTTTCCCTTTTCTCGAGTTCCGCGGTCTGGGCCGGATCTTCAACGGCCAAATGCAAGTAATTCCCCTCTATTGAAAGTGTCTTTCTCTTCGCCATTTTTCTGGTAAGATCTATCCATTTATTTTTTGCTATTGTAAAAAGATATGCTTCAATATCCCCCTTCCTTTTAGGTTTGAATTTTTGATCACACAGCTTCTTCCAACAATCCAAGTATGCCTCTTGGAAAATATCCCTGGAATTTTCCGGGGTTCCACCATTTTTAAGGATATAGCTCCTAGTCTTGGGATATTCGGCCATATAAAATTCTTTCAAGGGAATATCCTTATTGGTCAAAAAAGCATCCAATAGCGTAAAATTCTCGTGATTATGTATATCTCCCATATAAAATATGGTGAAATATACAATATTTTTCACATGAAATTAAATTATTAAAAATAACATTGTCCGAAATAATCTCCTTTCCGCTTACCTAAAAGGGCTTTGTCAGGATCTTTGCTGAATTGTGATAAGGTTTCCGTTAAATCCTTCTTCCTTAGCCTTGTTAGTGTAACGATAAAGACGGGAAAGGTCATCAAAAAGAGGTGGGTTATTTTTAAAATTCTGTTTGTTCCTCTTTGGGGCATCGCCGTCTGTGACAAATTCAAAGAAGAATTATGGAAGAAATGGGAGGTGTCTAAATCTCTGGAGCAATTGGTTCGGGAAAATTTGGTTTCTGAATTCCCTTTAACTATCCCTAAAAGAATTTTACTTTTGTCCCAATTTCTTTTTAACTATGGAAGACGATATTTTTAAGAGTTCGGGTTATGTTCCAGTACCCATGTCTGGAAAGGTGTCATGGAAATCCCCTAGTAATATTGCCCTGGTAAAATATTGGGGAAAATACGGAGAGCAATTGCCGAAGAATTCCTCAATAAGCTTTACCTTAAGAAATTGCCATACCAAGACCTCCTTGTCCTTTAGGCCGAAAACTTCCGAAGGATTCGAGTTTGAAATCCTTCTGGCAGGTAAAAAAGAAGACTCTTTTAAGCCCAAGATCCAACAATTTTTTGAGAGATCTGAAAAATATCTTCCGTTTTTACGGGATTTCAGATTGACCATTGAAACCGAAAACAACTTTCCACATAGCAGCGGCATTGCTTCCTCGGCCAGTGGAATGAGCGCTCTGGCTTTGTGCCTAGTCGAGATGGAACTAATTCTATGCAACTCCTTTTCCAACCCAAATTCATTGTCTGATAAAGATATTAAGAAGGCTTCATTTTTGTCGCGATTGGGATCGGGGAGTGCGTGTAGAAGTATTGAAGCCCCTCTGATTGTATGGGGTGAACATTCCGATATTGATGCCAGTACCAATCTTTTGGGAACCAAGTATCCCTATAAAATCCATCCCGACTTTTTGACCTATAGGGACTGTATATTGCTGGTGGATAAAGGTGAAAAACAGGTGAGCAGTACGGTTGGCCACGATCTTATGTACGGCCATCCGTTTGCGGAACAGCGGTTTAGGGAAGCGAACGAAAACATGTCCAAACTGATCCCTGTACTTGCAACAGGGGACATTGGGAAATTTGTTGAAATTGTGGAAAGCGAAGCCCTAACGCTCCACGCAATGATGATGACCTCTCTTCCCTATTTCATCCTTATGAAACCAAATACCCTTGAAATAATTCAGCGTATCTGGAATTTTAGGAAGGAATATGGGAGCAATGCCTGTTTCACACTGGATGCGGGTGCTAATGTTCATTTGCTTTACCCCCAAACAGAGGAATTGAGAGTTCTACGATTTATAAAGGAAGAACTTTCCCCTTTCTGCAAAAATGGCGAGTTCATAGTTGACGAGGTAGGAGGAGGGGCAACCAGGTTCTAATTGTCATTCAAAGTTTATGGAGATCATTGTTTTGGAATATTCTAAATATTTGAAATTTTAATCCGGAGGTCAATTTTTCATAGTTGCCATGCGGGCGGTTTGGGTGGCGGTATAGTTTAGGCCCAGCCCTATTATTCCCACCCGTCCTATTTTGATCTTACCAAGTCTCAGAGTGGAATTGTTAAAATGTTAACGCTGGGCTTGTTTATTTAATAAGGAAAACCATTACATTTGTAATCTGTAATATTAGTGTATGCACGGCCCTTTATTTTACTCAAAAATTTTACTCTTTGGTGAATATGGAATTATTAAGGATTCCAAAGGGCTCTCAATTCCGTACAATTTTTTCAAGGGAGCGTTAAAGATCGATAAGCATCGCACCGTCTCGACCCATAAATCCAATTCGGCCCTGAGACGATTTGCCGAGTATCTGGAGACGCTTCATGTAGAGAAGCCCGATATGGTATCCTTTGATATGGAGGCCCTAAAGGCCGATGTGGAAGCGGGACTTTATTTTGAAAGCAGCATCCCACAAGGATACGGGGTAGGGAGCAGTGGAGCACTGGTAGCGGCGGTCTATGATAAATATGCCCAAGATAAAATCACGGTTCTGGAAAACCTGACCCGCGATAAATTATTAAAACTAAAGGCCATTTTTGCCGAAATGGAATCCTTTTTCCACGGAAAATCCTCTGGTCTCGATCCCTTGAACAGTTACTTGAGTCTTCCTATTTTGATCAATTCGAGTGACAATATTGAACCGGCCGGCATTCCCTCACAAACGGAAAATGGCAAAGGGGCTGTGTTTTTGTTGGACAGCGGCAGCACCGGCGAAACCGCACCCATGGTCCAAATCTTTATGGAAAACATGAAACAGGAAGGTTTCCGAAAAATGGTGAAGGATCAATTTGTAAAACATACCGATGCCTGTGTAGAGGATTTTCTTCAAGGTGATGTGAAATCACTTTTTGGAAATATAAAACAGCTGTCAAAAGTGGTTTTAGATAACTTTAAACCGATGATTCCCATTGAATTCCATAAGCTTTGGAAAAGGGGAATTGATACAAACACCTATTATCTTAAACTCTGCGGATCTGGCGGTGGAGGCTATATGCTGGGTTTTACGGAGGACATCGATAAGGCTAGAAAGGCCTTAAAAAAGTATAAAATTGAAGTGGTTTATAGTTTTTA
>CAYXDM010000228.1:0-1275 GCA_964463595.1 uncultured Aequorivita sp.
AGATTTTTTAAATTGAAGTTATATTCCGAACAAGAAAAATGTCATTGTAATCAGATCCGTATATCAAATCGCCGTTGCAAATTAATACAGTAAACATGGGACAAGAGAGATTGAATTATAACAAAGTAGCCCCCGATAGCATTAAGGGACTTTTGGAAATAGAAAAATATGTGGCCGAATCCGGTCTGGACAAAACTGTTTTTGAATTGGTAAAGACCAGAGCTTCACAGATAAACGGTTGTGCGTACTGTATTGACATGCACACCAAGGATGCCCGAAGCCAAGGGGAAACCGAACAAAGACTTTATGGCCTTAGCGCTTGGAAGGAAACACCTTTTTACAGTGAAAAGGAACGGGCAGCACTGGCATGGACTGAGGCATTGACCCTTATTTCGGAGAATGAAATATCAGATAATTTATATCAAGAGGTGAAGGAACATTTTGACGAAAAAATGATGGTGGCCCTAACCATGGCCATCGTAGCCATTAATGGTTGGAATCGGTTGGCTATCAGTTTCAGAAATGAAGTAGGGAAGTATAAGCCCTCAAAGTAGAGAAATTTAAATGGAACTAAAATCGAAAATCGCAATAGTTACAGGAGCCAGTAGTGGGCTGGGGGCAGCTATTGCGAGATCCCTGGTCCTGGAGGGCACAAGGGTCTATGGAGTGGGACGAAATGTGGGTGCATTGACTGACCTGCAAAAGGAATTGGGAGAGGAGTTCATTCCCGTTCAACTGGATATTACCCAAGTTGAATCGGTCAAAAACTGGATAAGTGGCACTTTTCCACCAGACCATTCCCCGGATATCCTGGTTAACAATGCCGGCGTCGGTTCCTTTGGAAAAATTGATGAGATGCCTTCCGAGGACTGGTACGATATGATAAATACCAACCTTAATGGGATGTATAATATTACTTCCGAAGTGGTGAAATTGATGAAGAAAGAAAATGGATTTTCGCACATAGTGAATATCGGATCCATTTTGGGAATCACCACTCGGTCTGAGGGAGCGGCATATTCCGCCACCAAATTTGGAATTGGCGGGTTTAGCGAAGCCCTGTTCAAGGAATTGAGGGAATATAATATAAAGGTGAGCTGTTTAAACCCGGGTTCCATCGATACGGGATTTTTTACGAGCTCGGGAATAACTCCACACCCTAATATGTTACAGCCGCGGGACATTGCGGAAACCCTGCTCCATGTTCTCAGGACTCCCGATAACATGTTGATAAGTGAAATGACCATCCGGCCGCTAAATCCAAAGGCCCCGGAA
>CAYXDM010000228.1:1375-3234 GCA_964463595.1 uncultured Aequorivita sp.
AAAAACAAGAAACGGATAGTGGAACGTTGCCCCGAATGCGGAGGCAAAAGAATAAGATTTACGGAAAATTAGATAAAAATATGGAAACAAGGAAACCACTAAAACGGCATAAAGCCTTGCAGCCGTTGAGCAGACAGCATCATTTCGGATTGCTGTTCAGTTGGAAAATCCGCCGGGGATTTAGCAAGAACGTTGCGCCGGAGCGAATGATGAAATTTGCCCAATGGTTTTATGAGCATGAAATAGGGCCGCATTTCCGTGATGAGGAAAAATATTTGTTCCCCATCCTCGAACCCGGCCACGAGTTGGTCGAACGGGCCCTGAAGGAACATCGCAGAATAAATCGCCTATTCCACGATACGGAAGATCCCGCAAAATCGTTGCACAGGTTGGAGGAGGAACTGGATGCCCATATCCGTTTTGAGGAACGTATATTGTTCAATGAAATACAGAAAGTGGCCTCAGCCGAGGAACTTGCCAAGGTAGAGGAGCTACACGCCGATCTGGAGAAAACCCCAGACTATGAAGATCCTTTCTGGGAAGACTGAAAAAATGATAATAACGGGAAAAAAATTTGAAATTATTTCTGATAAACTTGTCAGAATATGACATAAATCATATTTTTGGGAGACCCTATTTAGGATATTTGCATCGTAATTAATAAAGACTTCAATAAAAAATCCAGATATATGAACACACTACAAGACAAAACAGTAGCCGATGTGGTTACCGAAAACATAAAGGCCGCCCACGTTTTCAAAAAACACGGAATAGATTTCTGCTGTGGTGGCGGTATCAGCATTGCCCGAGCATGTGAAAAGGCAAAGGTGGATCCTTCAATTCTTATCGAGGAACTGCAAAATTTGGATAGCACCCCCGATCGTGCATTCAACTATAATAGCTGGAAGCTTGACTTTCTTGCAGACCATATAGTGAACGTGCATCACCATTATGTCGAGGAAAACAGTCCGTTGTTATTGCAATATGCAAAACGTGTGAACCATGTTCACGGAGCCCATTATACGGAGCTTGCGGAGATCGAAGAATTGGTAGTTAAATTGGTTCAGGCAATGGCCAGTCACCAACGCAAGGAAGAACTTATTCTTTTCCCCTTTATCAAAAAACTGGTCAAGGCCCAAGGGGAAGGTACTGAGGTACCGACCACCCATTTTGGATCCGTTGAAAATCCTATTCAAATGATGGAGGAGGAACACGACGAGGCGGGCGATTTTATGAAAAGAATATCCGAGCTCAGCAACGGCTACACGCCTCCACAGGGAGCATGCAATACCTATAGGGCATTTTTTGCCAAACTGGACGAATTTGAACAGGACCTCCACCAACATATACATTTGGAAAACAACATTCTTTTTCCAAAGGCATTGAAACTCGAGAACACATTGCAGAAAAACTAGACCATAATTCTATACTCCCCATTCCTAAGTTTTTTACTTTCATTTTGATTGGTTTAATCAGTCCGGAAGAAGTACATTTATATTGTGCCCATCCGGACTGTTTCTTTAATTTTGGCGGGTGATAAATCTCAAAAATCATATCCGGGTCGCACTGTTCTATTTCTTGATAGTAGCCTTAATGGGAATAGTACTGCGGTTTTACGTGGTAACCCCACTGCCCATTAATTACAAATACCTCCTCCACGCCCATTCCCACACGGCATTGTTGGGCTGGATTTATTTGGGGTTGACAACGTTGATCTATCGGGTTTATCTACAATCTGCCGATAAACCTAAACGCTATACCCGCATCTTTTACTTCACCAATCTCACGATTTTGGGGATGGTGATCACTTTTCCCATCCAGGGTTATGCATTGTTTTCGATAATATTTTCCACGCTCTT
>CAYXDM010000229.1:0-3164 GCA_964463595.1 uncultured Aequorivita sp.
ACGCACTCTGTGCCAAAAACGGTTCAAATCGTGGGAAAGCGTGCCGGTGCCCACCTTTCCGAGGCGGTATTGTTTGGAGATGTTTTCGGCTTTGAGGATGATCATCGGTTGGGGCGGGTGCCGGTTTTTCTTAAGGTTTTATGGTATCCTTGGATTATTTGGCTAATGTAGGGTAATTTGGTTTTTACAGCAAAACTTTCTTGGTACAGAGGGGCCGGACGCCAAAAGTCAATGGAAGCCATCGGCCCATTTCTGCCAGGCATAAATATGCCACACGCCCCAGCCGTTGTCGTGCTTGTTTTGGAGAAAATCCTTTACATAATTCTTTAAAACCTCCTGATCAAAACATTCGCTGCCATAGAGGTCGGATTCCAGAACAGTTTGGATCAAATCAGGTTTCAATTGGTGGCGGAACCAACGTTCAATAGGAACGGAAAACCCTTTTTTGTCTGCCATCAACAGATCTTGGGGGATTTTTTCGCCCAGGAGTTGCTTTAAAGGTTTCTTAAGATCCGCAAAGTCTTCAATAGGATAAAACATTCTCCAGGATTGATCGATCACCTCCTGGTCCAAAAAGGGAATCCGAACCTCCAAACTGTTTTTCATACTCGTCCTATCTACCTTGATCAGGATTCGTTGTAAATGGCCATAAAATTCATTCCACCGTAAAAAATGTTGCAGTTGTTCCTGGGTGTAACTTTTATCCATGGCATATAAAGCTGCCATTTCCTTTGAAAACCCTCCTTCAAAGGCAGCGTTTAAAACCTTCCGTGGAATCTTGATATGCCAATCCATCCAATAGGTTCCCAGGTCCTTTTTATAGGGGGCATAGGTGTGTGTAATTTTTAACCGATTGGTAATGCGAAGTATGTTCTTCCGGAAAAATAAAGGCAACTTAAACCAGGCTGACTTCTGCATCAATTCCAGCATTCGCGGATAACCCCAGAACAATTCGTCTCCCCCATCGCCAGATAGCATGGCGGTGTGGTATTGTGACGCCATCTTGGCAATCCCATAGGTGGGCAAACTGGAATAATCCCCGAAAGGTTCACTGAAAGCCGTGAAATGTTCCTTGATGATGGTGAGCAGAGTGCCTTCGTCCACCTCCAAAATTTTGTGGTCCAGATCCAGGTGTTCGGCATAGGTTTTTGCATATCCACTTTCGTCCAATTGGTGGTCATTGACCTTTAATGTAAAGGCCTCGATATCGTTTTTTTGTTCCTTGGCATAGCTGCTCACCAAGGTGCTGTCCATGCCACCACTCAAAAACGTGGCAATGGACCTATCCGCATACAATTGTAGCCCAACGGATTTCGAAATTGCCGATCTTAGGGTATCCAGATCGTAACCTGGATTAAATTCGGTTTTCTTTGGAAACTGATTGAAATTGTGGTGGGTGATCTTTCCTTCGGAATCTATTTTCAATAGAGTTCCGGGGTTTACCTGAAATATATTCGAATAGATGGTATTGGGAGCGGCCATATATCCGAAGGCGAAATATTCGTGTACGGTCTCGGGCCGGAAGGTAATTGTTTTGGAAAACCACGGGTGTTTAAAAACCTGATCAAATTGGGAGGCAAATGCCACTCCGCAGTCCGCAAGCCCATAATATAGTGGTTTTATCCCCGCAAAATCACGGGCAAGCCACAGTTCATTTTGTAATGTATCTACTATGGCCAGGGCAAACATTCCGTTGAGCACCTTAACCGTTTCCGCTACCCCGAGCCTATCCAACAGGTGCAAAACCATTTCGGTATCAGATGAAGAGGCAAGATTTTCCATTTGATAGGAAGCGATCAGTTCCTTGTAATTATATATCTCACCATTAAAAACCAGGTGATATCTTTGGGATGGACTTTTTCGGGGTTGGTCCCCTGCGGGACTTATATCCAGAAGGGCCAGCCGATTGAAACCCAATCTGTAATTCTCCCCGGTCGAAATGTCGGTAGAATCCGGACCTCGATGTTTGGATAGCGACAGCAATGCGCAAAAGGCATCGGCCTCGGATAAGGAATTGTCGAAAGAATATTCACCTAGGAGACCGCACATTTTGTTTTTAAGGATGGTTTTTACGGGAATAAAGATAGGATTTCATTTGCGCTTCGCCACACCATCTTAACCCCATCGACAAGCCGGGGGAGAACGTTTTGTTTTCCCAACGTCTTAACGGGGAATGTTGTTTTCAATAAAATCCACGGTTTTGTCCGCGATGGGCTGCCATTCAAAGTTATTTCTTATTCCGCCCATATAATTTACCACTTCCGCACGAAAATCAGGAGAATGGGAAATTTTATCCAGCTTCCAATGTTCATCGTGATCTCCCAAAAATAGTGGGTATTCCTTGCCAAGATATTCCTCAATATCTCCCACCCTGTTGGCCAGCAAAGGCACTTGCATGCTGATGCACTCCAAAACAACATTGGATGCCAAACAGTAGTTTTGGATTAAAATAACTGCCTTGCTTTGGGAATATAATTCCTTTAAATGATCGTCCGAGACCCGCTTGTCTATTATTTTTATGTCGGAAATATCTTTATACAGATCATAAATCCACTTGTCCTGCATCAACAAAATAAATTTTGCGTTGGGATCCACCTGTTTGATCTTTTTTATAACCCCAATCTGCCCCGGGTGATCCCGATTGCTGATGCCGAGGATTAGGTATTGATTCTGATACTGTGATGGTGTTTCGTTTTTCCAATAGTCAGTGTTTATCCCGTGTGGGATTACACATCTATTTTTTACTCCAGGGTTTAAGGCTGGGGACAAGGTAATAATCCCGTTAAATTCCGAAGCAAAATTATGTTTATAAAAAGAAAACTCTTCACTTATTTCCTCTGGCCAATGTAGGGTTCCGAATAGCTTTATCCGTTTCAGTTTAAATTTTCTTTTCAATAACGGTAGTAAAAATGCATCCTTGTCGGCGTAGAGATAAAACACGGGATTCCCTGTTATCAGCGCTTTAAAAAACAGAAAAAGTTCCTCACTGATTTTTGAGGAGTTATAATCCTTGGGTTTTTCTATTTTCAGAATACGAAATAGCAACTTATTTAGCAGCGCATTACCCCTTGTGGGAACAAACAGTCTGGAATGTTTTACGATTTGTTCATAGCCCGAATAGTCCTTGATGCTCTTTTGCTTTAAGGAACTGTATCTGTTTATGA
>CAYXDM010000230.1:0-3156 GCA_964463595.1 uncultured Aequorivita sp.
GGCGCAGAGTTTTGTTGCTTTTACGGTATCAATTTACTTATTGATTTTTTGTGGTTTTTCTTTGCGTCTTTGTGTCTTTGCGGTGAATAAACCGCAGAGGCGCAAAGGACACAGAGTTGTCAAATCCCTAATCTCTAATTCCTAATCCTCATCCTTAGATCCTACTCCCTCTTTTCTTGTCAAACCCATACGGGCAGTGTCTGCAGCCGCTTTCGCAACAATAACCACGCTTTAAGTGATATTGCTCCGTAAAACATCTGTAACCTTCGGGCGTGAGGTAATAGTCCCCATCTTGAATCTCGATTTTTTTCTTCGGAAATAACATTTCACAAAAATAGCGAATTCAACATTGAAAGTATTCGGAATTGTTTCAATTGAAGTTTCTTGCTTTGGGTTTCTTTTATAATCTTTTCGCTCAAATAACCGTAATTTTGCTCAAAACCATGATTATGTCAAATCACAAGGCTGGATATGTAAACATAATTGGAAATCCGAACGTGGGAAAGAGCACGTTGATGAACGCCTTTGTGGGCGAGCGACTTTCCATCATAACCTCAAAGGCACAGACCACGCGGCACCGGATCCTTGGGATCGTGAATGGCGATGATTTCCAAGTGCTTTTCAGCGATACGCCCGGTATCATCAAACCGGCCTATCAACTTCAGGAAAGCATGATGGATTTTGTGAAATCTGCCTTTGAGGATGCCGATATTTTACTTTATTTGGTAGAGTTGGGTGAAAAGGAATTGAAGGATGAGGCCTTTTTCAACAAAATAACCCATGCCAAGATCCCCGTGTTACTGCTGATAAATAAAATTGACCAGGGGAATGAAGAGCTTTTACAAGAAGCCCTTGCACATTGGAAATCCAAGGTTCCGAATGCGGAGATCTTTGCCATTTCGGCTTTAAGGAATTTCGGAGTGCCAGAGGTTTTCACTCGCATTATCGAACTGTTGCCCGAATCGCCCGCGTTTTATCCAAAAGACCAATTGACCGATAAACCGGAGCGTTTTTTTGTGAACGAAACCATTCGCGAAAAAATCCTGATGCACTATAAAAAGGAAATTCCCTATTCCGTGGAAATCGACACGGAGGAATTTTTTGAGGACGAGAACATCATCCGCATCCGGAGCATTATTATGGTGGAGCGGGAGACCCAGAAGGGCATTATCATTGGCCACAAAGGAACCGCACTGAAAAGGGTAGGAGTGGAGTCGAGAAAGGATCTGGAGAAATTCTTCGGGAAACAGATCCATCTTGAGCTTTATGTGAAGGTGAACAAGGACTGGCGGAGCAATGAAAGACAGCTGCGGAGGTTTGGGTATAATAATTAAGGTAACTATCCATTTAAATTGAGGCCCGGCAGCAATTACTTTGTTTTTCTTTGGCTGGGTTCATTTATACGTTCCATATTTCCATTGAATCTTCGAAAATCATCGCAATGAAATCGAATTAGTTTATTTTCGTTTTCAAATCCTTGTCATGAACTTTTTTAAACGGAGAATGCTCTTACTTTTTTTCTTCCTTACTGCTGTGGGTTATGGTCAAACCCTAACGCAGGCAGAATGTGATACGTTAATTGAGCGAGGAATTGAGATGATGTTTGAAAGGAAACATGTGCAATCTCTTGAATTGCTTGTAAATGCTGTTTCTATAGCAGAAGAAAATAATTGGCCAAGACAAAAATTCCGCGCTTTACTGAATACGGGTTCCAATTATTATTTAATGTCCGATTTTGGGGAAGCTCTTGATTATTATCTCAAGGCATATGAAATTGCGATATCCGATCTGGAGACAAAGGATGAGCTTACCGTTCTCAATAATATCGGGATCCTTTACTTTCAGGAATCTAAACTGTTAAAGGCAAAAGAGTATTTTGGGAAGGCTTATGAACTTAGTTTTAACCAAGATAATAATAGTAAACACGGATATTACGCCATAAATCTCGCTTTGGTATCCAATAAAATGAATCAAGCCGAGGAGGCGACCCAATACATTAATGAGGCGTTGCCATTAGTAAAAAATGAGCCAGAGGTTGAGATAATGGCAAAAATGGCGCAGGCAGAAAATCTTTTCATCAGAAAAAAGTATAATGAGGCAAAGGAACTGTCGCTATTGTTATTACCCCAATTGAAAGGAAAATCAAATACAGACAACAAGGTTTTTATCCTGTTGTTGCTTTCCCGAATTTACCAAGAGGAAAGCAACTATTATATGGCGCTTCAATATGCCGAAATGGCCGGTAATGCATCAAATATCTTGGAGAGTAGAGAGGAAATTTATGAGGCACTTTCAAAATCATACATATCATTAAAGGAATATGATAAGGCAATTCTATATAAAGACAGTATCTTAATGGTTCGAGACAGCCTTTATCAAGTACGGAACAATGCCCTGTATGAAAACAACAAGATAAAATTTGAATTACAGAAGCATGCGCACGAGCTAAGTGAAAGCCGTTTGCTGCTGCAAAAGGAACGTCGCTTTTTTTATAGCATTGTAGTTTTCGCAGCCTTGTTACTGATATTGCTTATATGGATCTTCAGAAATCACGTAATAAGGCATAAACAGCGAAAAAAGATTGCAGAATTGGAACTCGAGCAGGAGAAGACAAAGAGATTGATTACTGAAAAGCAAATGCGCGAGCAGGAAGTGATTGTAAAGCTGGAACAGGAGCGTATGCGGAATGAGTTGGATCTAAAAAACCGAAAGCTCACTTCTAAGGCACTTTATCTTTCCAGCAGAAATGAACTAATCGAAGAAATAGTGGATACACTTACGGGCAATCCACAGGTTAAAGCACAACCCGAACTGCTGGTCCAGATTAAGGAGTTGAGCAAACATTTAAGGAATAATCCACAGCTGGACAGTTTTTTCAGTCATTTTGAAGAAGTAAATCCCGATTTTTCTTCTCGACTTTTAAAAATGAATCCTAATCTTACCATACAAGATGTTCGCTTTCTTATTTATCTAAAGATGAATTTAGGAAATAAAGAAATAGCTTCCCTATTGAACATCACACCGCAGTCGTGTAGAAAACGCAAGGAACGGATTTCAAAAAAACTCAACCTTCCCCCCAATGTGACCTTGGCGGCATTTATTGCCAGAATATAAGTAGAGTCACGAATTCTTACCCTGATTGTCACAAAATGTCAC
>CAYXDM010000231.1:0-3153 GCA_964463595.1 uncultured Aequorivita sp.
AGTAGGCATCTCTTTTTGATAAAATTTCCTTCTTTGATTTAAGGACTTCCAAAGGTGAAATTTCGTTTTTTTCTAATGCTCCTCCATCCGTGGAGACCGAAGTTTGAACACTGCGTTCCGTACCATTAGGTATGGAAGAGTTGAGTTTCTGTTGTGCACCTGCGGTAAACCCGTAGAGTAGCAGCGCACTTAAAATGGCAAATTGCCATAGGTTTGGTTGTTTCATAAAATGATTGAATTTGGGGTTAGGTAATTAGATGAATGATGTGCTTTCTTAAATCTTCATTTAACCGGCCATCTATCGTAGTCTATTTCGAAGCCAAATAGGAATAATCATAAAAGATAGGGAGGCCTGAAGTGATGAGGGCGAATGGTAGAAAGACCCGACAGGTGGAAAAATGGGGAGTTAAATACATGGTTAAGATTTATTTAAGAAATTTACGGGGCGAATATAATATTATTTTCATGTTAATCCTAAATAGTTATATAAATTCCAAGTTTTAATATCTTAAAACGTTTAAAATGCCGAACATTCGATAATTCCAAGAAAAACGGGAGGTTTTTTTGATCAAATAAAGTTAAAAATTTTTCGCTGAACTGCGATATTTACTGGGTTTATGATACAATTGAAGGTTTTGCGTCATAAATTTTATAAAATCCTTTGTCAGGGTTGCTCACGACGTTAATTTTTTATATTATTGCTTTTTTAATAGCTGTTTAATTCCCCTCCAAATTGATGAAAGCACGTTTTCACACGCCCCGATTTTTCCTTTATTTCACTTTACTTTTTTTGATCTCATCACCCATTTTGGCCCAGGTAGGAATAAACACCACGGAGCCCAAAGCGATGTTGGATGTTGAGAGTGACGACAGTGGTATTTTGATACCGCGGGTAGCGCTTACCGCTGCCAATGTGGAAGCTCCTGTGGTTGATGCCCAAGTTTCGGAAATGATTTATAATACTGCCACGGCCGGAAGTGGGGCCAATGCCGTGAGCCCCGGCTTCTACTACTGGAACGGATCTCTATGGGTGGGCTTAACGGCCAGTGCCGCTGGGGGAGATGATAAATGGAATCTACTGGGAAATGCGGGGACCACTTCAAATAATTTTGTGGGCACCACCGACTCAGAGCCCCTGCGATTTAGGACCAACAACACCGTCCGGCTAGTTATTCCCAATGCAAATCAAATCCACGCCAATACCCGTGGAACCAGGGGGGCACCCTTTTACTCCTTTGCGGCAGATCCTGATACGGGTATATTTTCACCCGGTCCCGATGGACTGGATCTTGTTACAAAAGGTGAAACAAGGTTACGTGTAGGGAACGATGTTTTTGGCCAAGATTTTAATACGTCTTTTCTAAATCATCGTTTTGCCGATGGAGGTCCCGATTATCCGTCAATTTCTTTTAGAGAACAACCAAATATGGGGTTGTATTACATTGGTTCACACGTCATTGGTTTTTCTTCCAACAGTAAAGAGCGGATGCGGGTAAGCGATGATGGTGTAGCCGTTAAGGGTGCTTTGTTGTTAAGGGAAGGTCCGGCGTTTAATCTAAGCAATGGTTCCAACCTTTTAAATTTATTAAGCAGACCTCCATTATTCGTGGATCCTTATTCGCAGTACAGGATTACTGGACCAACCGGAGCTTTTTCTATACGGGGCATTATACCGCTCTCGGGTGTAGGCTCGCCTTACTTAGCAGATAGGCCCGATGGCTACGTCATAACATTGATAAATACTACTGCCCACCCGCTTACCATACTGCACAACGACAGCTCGGCTGCCGCAGACCAGCGGATTTATTGTCCGGGAGAAAATAATTTTGTGTTAACGGGTAAGTATGCGACGGTAACATTACAGTATAATATGACCCTTGAAAAATGGGTGGTTGTTGATTATGCTGGGAATTCCGGGGCAGGAGGTTCTACCGACAATTGGAGCTTAACAGGTAATATGGGGACGAATCCTTCGACGCATTTTGTCGGAACAACAGATGCTCAGGCATTGCAATTTAAAACGAATAATACCAGTCGTTTTGTGGTGCCCAATGCGAATCAAGTTCACGCCATGAATGGCGGTACGGCAGCTTTGCCCTTCTATTCGTGGGGAACCAACAATAATACAGGAATGTTCCTTCCCGCTCTAAGGAATCTTGGGTTTTCAACCAATGGAACTGAAAGAATGAGGATGGATGCCAATGGAGCCGTTGGAATTGGAACATCCACTCCTTCGGTTTCTGGAGGTGTGGCTATTGATAAATTAAATGTTCAAGGCAGTGCAACATTTAATGGCACTAATTTCACCCCAGTGTCCGTTTTTAACAACACAGGCCCAGGTGCCGCCTTATTTGTTATTAATAGTGGAAATAGTAGTAACCCGGCTTTAGAGGTGGGAACCAACACTTCAAATGGAATAGCTATTCGCGGATTGCATACAAGTGCTTTTGGTTCAGGTATAGGTGTTTATGGAGGAAGTAATTCATTTGGTGTAGGATGGGCGGGTTACTTTAATGGGGATGTGGGTACCACTGGAGATTATTTTTATGTTTCAGATAGCAGATGGAAGTCCAATATTACTCCCTTAAAGAAAAAGAACGATATATTGGAAAAAGTGATGAAGCTTAGTGCTAAATCCTATAACTGGCGTGCTGCGGAATTTCCGGGAATGGGCTTTAATCCAGATAAAACATCTTTTGGTTTTATTGCTCAGGAATTAAAGGAAGTTTTTCCTGAATTAGTAACCTCTAAAAGTATTCCTGACCCAAAGAAAAAAGTTGGGTTACTTGAAGACGTAGAATCGGTCCCCGGCTATTTTATGGTAGATTATAATGGGTTAATACCTGTTCTAACCGAAGCTATCCAAGCTCAACAGGAAATAATAAACTCACAGGAAGAAAGAATATCGAAATTGGAGTCTCTTGTCCAGGAATTGTTAAAAAAGTAAAATATTTTCTGTTTACTTTTTCCACACGTATTTCCAGTTTCTACCAGGACAAAATATAAATTACTCCATTCACGATTCCTTATTGCGTTTCTAAAAGTTTCTCCAGCCATAAGTTTAAATAATACTTTTAAAAATTGATTTTAAACCATTCGATATCGGGCCAAACCGAAAACCCATTCACAAATGATAAACAGAGTAGGTATATT
>CAYXDM010000232.1:0-3138 GCA_964463595.1 uncultured Aequorivita sp.
TCGAAATTTCGGTATCTGATGGGGGAGGGGGGACTTCGGGAGTGGGGGGGTGGGGTTGAGTGGTAAAAACTTGTAGTTGTTAGCCGTTCTTTCTGATGGTCGTTGTCTATAATTTTTCATACCACTCAGGCTGAATTTCAACATGTTCAACCAGCGTGGTATTGATGCCTAATTTTAATTCCTTTAGTTTTTCGCACAGAAGCTCGCCATCTATTAAATCAATTGGAGGAGCGCCATCTCTTGTTGCTTCTCTTAAAGCTTCTCTCGTAAAATTTCCGGTTGTTATGAACAGCCCCTTATCGGCTCTACCCTGCATGGCTCCTCTAAAATCTCTTATTTGACTTGGAGAAATTGAACCTCTATATCTTTTACATTGAAATATAACGTGGAAGCTTAAAAGGCCACTGACTCTTACTATTCCCTTACCGTCTATTCCGCCATCGCCAACTTTTCCAGTTACTTCGACTTGAGAGAATCCGCTTTCTCTTAATATTCTTTGGGCCAATCTTTCAAAAGCTGCAGGAGGGATGTTATATAATACATTGAGCAATTTTTCTTTTCATTCTTCTGAATTATCAACCTCCTCAGCTACTTCTTGTTTTACTTGAGCCTTATACGTATCGGTTCTCTTATTCTTCTCTGCATTTAACTTTTCCTGTTCCCGAACAGCCCTTACAATTTCTATGGAATTCAAAGTTGAGATGTCAACATTGGAATTGACTAAAGCCCAGATGCCGCGTGTAGAGTTTTCTAAAAGCCCGAATTTTTTCAAATAGGTTCTGCTCCAAGCCAATCGATAATCAACTTCACTTGTTGTTCCATTTTCTCCGTGCGGGATACTCAATATGTTCTCGCCCAAATCGTATATTTCATAAACCTTAGTGTTGATTTCTTCTATACTTCCCGAGCCTCCAAGCTCGATCAACGCTTTTACGGTCGGAATGATTAATTCGTCGAAAGAAGGGAGTTTACTGTTTGATTTTCTTCTTGCCATTGTTTAGATCGGGTTTTCTTTATAGCAGCTAACGTCTTTGTATGCCTTAATGGTGAATATAGGCCGAAAAGTTGATCGTTCCAAAGGGCCAGAAGGCTGTACTAGTTAATGTTGATTTTTGGTTCAATCCATTAAATCCCAGTTTTTCCCTCCAAAACGTCGCACTTTATGTTAGAAAAGGGGTATTCCCCAACCAAAACCTTGGACTCAGAAGTCGGGCCATTGCATAGTTGAGGGGATTTTGGAAGTACTCCTTTTTGAGGATGGGCAGTAGCTTAGAGTCCGATTCTGATACTCGTTCACTTTGTCACTTTAAGAAAAAATAGGTATGAATCCATTCTTTGCTATTCTTTAAACGCGATCAGCAATTCAATTGAACTGCGGTATAAGAAATTGGTAGGTACGAAGCTTCTCGAATCTTTACGCTATTTGTCCATAAGATCCCATATACTTTCAGAAATCCTTGCAAATATTTCATCTTGATCTGATTCATTTAAACCTGCTATGGGATTTAAAGGGGAGTTTGTAGCTTGAAATTTAGCCAGCTTTTTTATTCGAGGAAATAAGGAATGTCTAATTATAACAGGGATTATCAAACCACCCTCCTTTTCTACGTTTTCCAACAGAGTAGGTATTTCTACATGATTAATAAAATCTGATGCCAAAAAGTCAGGGCTAATGAGTAATATCCCGATTTTTGATCTGGTCATCGATTCCTTAACAGTCTCAAACCATTTATCTCCAGGTTTAAGCTTATCGTCCGACCAAACCTGAATACTTCCAATTTCCTCAAGAGGTTTAAGATGAATTTTGAGCCTATTTTTCCAAATTTCATCTTTGTGAGAATAGCTAATGAATATGTTCGTTCTTTGTTGATTTATTTTGGGGACTTTAATATCATTCAAAATCACACCTGTTTCTTCTAGCAGCTTATTTAGAGAACTTAAAATGTTAATTGTGATCTTTGAATCCCCGGTAAGAAGATTTTTTCTACATTCTTGGCAAAATGCATTACCCTTCATACTCTTTTTAATATCCAATTTTGACGTTTTTACATCAAAAACACACTCCCTTGTGCCTTGATGGTTTTTATGCGATGGATTTAAAAAATTTAGACTATACCTAGCTAAGTAATAAATAAAATATGCCTCCATTCGATCCTCAGGAATAATCATTTCTCCAACCCCGTTGGTAGTAAATATTCCAAGTCCTTGTTCTGGCTCACTACTTCCAAAGATGTTATAATATTCATCATAGATTGGATTGTCTGTAATTAAAAGTATATGGGGATGAAATCCTCCAATTTCCTTACGTCTATGAGCCATTGATTTAAATAAAAGTCTAGCATCAATTTCATCAGGAACAACAATGTTAAACTCTCGTTGGTTATTCTCATCAACAATAATATATTCAAAGTCATCCTGAAGTTCATTAGCAACTTTTACGGAGTTCTCCACAGCACTCCGAAATTCTTCGGAAAAATTTAGAATTTCAATAGGGATTTTTGCCATTGCTCATTTTTTAAACTGAATTATATAAACCACACCTTAAAATCAGTCACGGATTGCGGTTTTAAGGTGCCTAAATTCCTAATCAGCTTGAGATCAGCCTCAGATTCACCGGATAGATTAGGCGTTATTTTTTTCTCCTTCCTTTTCCTTAAATATCAGTATTCCCCTTCTATTTTCAAAACGGGTAAAGCCTAAGCTTGATCGGCTTTCGGAAATACGAAGTCAAAGACTTCGTATAACGCAAAAAGCAACATCAGGCTCCGGAGTTGGAGGCGACAGCGAGGTTTCATTCCCACGGGTTGCACCCGTGGTAATTCACATTGAAGCCTTCCCGGCTTGTCATGCGATGTTAACAGTGGTAGCAGTTGAGATAGGCGATCTTCCCGTTTTTTAATCTATTTCGGTTGTGCAGCAAAGACGTGTCGAATCCTTCACTATCTTCCTTGCTATAAATGTAATGTGAACAATTTCCCTTATCGTCAAACACAAATTCGGGAAACCATTCGAATATTTTTGAAGTGTCTTCAGGGTTTGAAATAATAGCATTATCCGTCCACCCGAAAAGCGTAGTAGTATTGTCCCGCGTGATTATCCTCCATTTGATTCTTCCGTTGGCTTTTTCTGTCCAGCGTT
>CAYXDM010000233.1:0-3130 GCA_964463595.1 uncultured Aequorivita sp.
AGTGACGATGGCGGAATAACTTTGGAGAAATTTAAAAATAGATTTGTCAACAGTACGGGGCGTATAGATTCTTATTTCGATGCCTCCGAAGCTCATTTATACTACGGTCTTCGCAATGGGTTTATACATAGAGATATGGCTTCCGGTACTGAAAATGGTTACCGTTTGCGTTCCCTTAATAACACCTTTGGTGCAACTACTTTTCCATACGCAGATAAGGAAGTTGCCGGGCGTATATTCAATAGCAGTCGTTTTGGGATGAATTCAGTGGTGGAAATGAGTTTGGACCACGGAGAAAACTACACCAATATTTATAGCAGCATGATGTACTTAAATATTTATGCAATGGCAACGGCACCCAGCAACCATAATTTAGTTTACTTCTCCTTTGGCGATATGGCTTTTAAAATGAATATTTCCGACCCGGGTATGCCTATAGTTGAAGAAATTATTCTTCCGACATTCGATATGTTGTATGGAATTATAGTAGATCCTACCAATGAGCAACACCTAACAATTGCACAAGGAGTACAGGTTTATACAACTTTGGATGGCGGTGCTACTTGGGAAGATTCCTCGAGCGGCCTTGAAATCCTTGCCCAGGGTCAGGATATGATTTTAGAGGCTACTATAAATCCTTTAAATGCAAACGAATTTCTATTGGCAACCACCCAGGGTGTATTTCTATCTACAGACCAAGGCCAAAATTGGACCCAAATATTTAATGAATTTGTTGAAAAAGCAGCGTTTTCAAATATAAGTCCCGGTCATATAGTGGCAATTAACCATTATTCAGATGGCTCGTTGTTCCCCGAATCGAGCTCAAGGATTGTTTACTCTACCGATAACGGCCAAAACTGGGAAACTATTTCTAGTGAAGCCTTGGAATATTTGAATTCCACTAGCTCCACCATCCAGTTTTTCGAACAAAGTGCCGATGTTTATTTTGGAACTTTCGATACTGGATTAGTGAAATATACCATTGACCTTTCTAATTTGTCTTCGGGAAGCAATGTGTTCGATGCAAATGAAATTGTGCTATTCCCTAATCCAGCGACAGAATATCTTACTGTGCAAAGTAAAAATTCAATAGTAAAGAATATATGGGTGTATTCCATGTCGGGACAATTGGTTATGAAAGCAACCGATAATTTGAAGCAAATCGATGTTTCCCAGATAACTGATGGGGTGCATTTAATCAAGATTGAAACTGACAAAGGCTTTTATTTTAGCCGCTTTATAAAGCAATAGGACCTAAACTTGGACAATATTCATTAAAAAGTAAGCAACATGAAACATTATATGACAACAAAAATCAACCATATCCTTATTGCGGCGGGCTGTTTGCTCCTCGGAACGTCGGCAGTGGCACAGTTTACCGAGCAGGCAAAGGTAGTTAGCCCAGAAAGAGGCTCACGCGATGAATATGGATCAGCGGTAGACATAAGGGACAATTATGCTATCTCTGGCACTCCCCGGTTTAATATAGCTGCGGGAGCCGCCTATATCTATGCAAAAGATGACAATGGAGAATGGAGTTATCTTCAGAGCCTCATTCCAGACGACAGTATGGAAATGGCTGAATATGGCAGCGCAGTAAAAATAACAGATGACTATATTGTAGTAGCTTCCGGTAGAGCAGATATAGGCAATAGCATTCGTGCGGGGGCCTTGTATGTTTATGATAAAAATGCCGAGGATACGTGGGATTTCAGCACCAAAATTATTGCAAGCGACGTGAGCGAGGAGGCGAAGTTAGGGATGAACCATACAACGTTGGATGCGGATGGGGAAACAATTGCATGTGGCGCCCCCGGAGATAATGGCTGGGCAGGAAGCGTTTATATTTTTGAAAGAGTAAACGATGGCTGGATAGAGACACAGAAAATAATGAATCCCGATCCTCTTGCAAACGATACTTTCGGGATAGCCGTGGCTTTATCTGGCGATATTATGGTAGTTGGCGCCAATGAAACGAATAACACCCGTGGGTCAGCATACGTTTACACCAGAAATACAGATGGAGTGTGGATGTTGGAGCAGCAAATCACCGCCACAGACGGAATGCCCCAAGATTTCTTTGGCACTTCGGTGAGTATTGATAATGAAACTATAGTTGTAGGTGCCTATGGTGATGATACCCTAAGTGGTTCGGCCTATATCTTTAAGAAGGATGGCTCGGGTACATGGACAGAAATTCAGAAATTAGTACCATCGGTGCCAGAAGAGAATGCTTATTTCGGGTGGCAATGCGAAATAAAAAACAATAATCTTATTATTGGCGCACCGCACGCATGGGGATCAACGAACGGGGCAGCATTTATGTTTCAGGAAAATGCGGAAGGAATGTGGATTGAGACACAAATTGTGCAAAGCAACGATATAGCCGAAGAAGATTTTTATGGATGGAGCGTTTCGCTATATGGCGACCAGGTCATGGTGGGTGCCCCTTGGGAGGATCACGATGAATATGGAAACAATGAAGTGGATCGTGCCGGATCGGCCTATATATTTAAAGATCCGACCCTTTTGGGAACGGATCAATTTAGCCATACAGAAAACACCCTACGGATATTCCCCAACCCTGGGCAAAATTCAATACATATAGAAAGCTCTGCCAAAAACATTCTTAACGTGCTAGTCTATGGAGCTACGGGTACATTGTTACAGAAAATTGAAAAGGTTAATAAGGACTTTTCCAGTCTTGATATTTCCCCATATAGCAACGGTATTTATTTTGTGGATATATTATTTGAAGATGGTTCCTCGACCCAACACAAAATATTGAAGTCGAATTAAAACTGAGCCCTCCCTTCGTCTGTGCTCCGGACAGACTGCTCAGGGTAACAATGAGATTCGAATGCAAAGCACTTCCCCTGCGCTCAGGATAAACTGAGCGCAGGACAGGGGAACGTCGAACCTGCTTTGTTAGTGGTGATTATGATTGTGGCTACCAAGCCCTTGACTATCCTCCACTGGATTTAGGACCGGCTGTTCAGGATACCATCCTGAAACATTTCAATTTATTTCAGTTTTTTGATGCCTTTTATTCGGTCTTTTGCCGCTGTTTGTTCGGACGTTGTTCGGACAAACAGCCCTTTTCCCCAGCAAACACCGAACAACGTCCGAA
>CAYXDM010000234.1:0-3118 GCA_964463595.1 uncultured Aequorivita sp.
CCACTTCTTCCATTCCTTTTGTAAATTCGTTCGCTACTTCCAAGACAATTGTAGCGAGGATCTCTTGTTTTCCCGTGATATGATTATATAAACTGGCCGCTTTTATGTCCATTTCGGCGGCCAAATCGCGCATGGTAATGGCGGCATATCCTTTTTTTCTAAAAAGTTTGGCGGCCACTTTTATAATTTCTTCTCTTCGGGAACGTGTTTCCATCGATGCAATGTAGTGAATATGTCGGTTCAGCAGCCTGAACCAAAAACTTTGAATTTTCAGATTTCAAAATTGAACGGTCGAATTGTCGATCTCAATTTCGTTGACGATTTCCTATAGTTTCAACGTCTGTAAATCGTGTTCTTCCTCAATCAGATTGCCTTTGTACTCCAACGTCCAGCCCATGGAATTGGTGAGGATATAAATTTTTGAGAGCTCCGAGATCAGTCGGTTTTCGGCATTGGTACGCAATTCCGAGGTTTCAATCTTTGCACGAAGTAATTTTTCGACCTGACCTTTAATTTTATTATAATCGGCCGCATTGAATTTATTGAGGTAATCCTGCTGCACATCATAGTACTCGATATTTGGATTTATGGAAAGCTCGGGTTCCGGGATTTTGGTTATTGTGACTGTTTTTGTGGTTTCATCGATATCCATTTCAACTTTACGTAAATCGTATGCTATGGAAGCAGTTGCATTTACCACCACCAAAGCTCTTTTGCGGGCATCAAACAAACCGTAAAGTAAGTCCTTGCTATCCCTGAAACTCAAAACTTGGGCGTATGTTCCTTCGGTAACAATGAGTTTTCCAACATTCTTGATTTCTTTCTGGATCATTGCGGTGTTTGCCGCCAATTGTTCTCTTTCGTCCTTCCTATACTCACAATATCGGAGCACAAATACAATAAAGAAAGCGATTACAATTCCGAGAAAAATATTTCGCATAGAAAATGAATTATTGAAATAAAGCCCCATCATAATGGGTCGTCAATCTCTTTAGTGCCACGAGAATGACGTAAAAATAGGGATTATTTGCAGCCAAAGGAGTGTGAAATCAAAAATTTGAGAAAGATTTAAGGCATAGAAAATCTATAATCTAGATTGAAAAAGAATGATCTATAACGAGCGGGAGAGATAAATTTTCGGCATTTAACAAGTGACAAAAGTGGATTTTTATTATCGAAAACGAAATATTGCATTATTACTTTTTCCCCTTGCTACCATTGACTTCAGAACGATTCCAGGTTACCTATAATTATCTCCAATTTATTTTAAAGAAACTATTTTTTCAAAAGCCAAACGTGGGCTCCCTCTAAAATGGACCTTACCACAATAAACATATCCCATTTCATCGAATAAACTGAGCATGGCCTTATTGTCAAAATTGGTGTCCGCCTTAATACTCCCAATTCCCTGGCTGCGGCTGAAACTCTCAATTTGCAGGAGCATTTCCCTTCCCAATCCCTTACCTAACCAGTTATTGGCTATGGCCACCCGATGGAAGACTACAAAGTCACCGTTTGAAAGCCAATTGCCTTGCAAATTATCATATTCAGGTTCATCATTTGTGAGGATGGCCACATATCCCACTATTTCATTATCAAACTCCAGAACATAGCCGGAACCTTTGCTAATATCCTCATTAATTACCTGTGGGTTGGGGTAACCGTCCTGCCACTGATCGCTCCCCTCATTTTTTCTTTTTAAAATGGCCCATTGAAGGATCGTCCAAATAGGGGAGAAATCTTCAGAGGTGGCTTTTCTAAATTGCTTTATCATTTGATATTTTTTGTGAAGAAGATAAAGACCAACAATCGGCCAAAGAGAGGCGAAGTCTCCATCAGGTATAGACTAATCTCTTAAAGTAGTTTCAACTGAAACAACTTCCGTTTTTATATCCGATAAAAATTCCAGTTTTCCCCTGTCAAACATTTGTCCAAGGTTCTTTAATTCCACGGCCTGCCATGGTTCTATCTTATAATTTCGATAATCGACAAATCGGATGCCCCCTATGGTCCTGGGATTATAGGCTTCCCGAAACCGAATGCCTCCGTTGTCCGTAAAAAATTTATAGGCAAAATAATCTACGGTAAAATCGTCCTTTTCAATCCAGTATATATACACATCCTCGTGGTCAGCGCCGCCTCCCTCCTGGCTAAAGGTTACTTTAATTGTGTAATAATAATTCCCCTTAATTTCAGTTTCTTCCAGCAGTTCCTTGTGCACCGCGGGATCATTCAGCCCAAACGGCAACTGGACAAAATAATGGACAGCATTAAGGGAATTTGAATACTGATTTGCCAAGGAATCCGGCAGAATGACCTTTTCCGAATTTCTATATCGCGCAAAACCATCATTGGTGAGCACATCCTCGATCTCGCCCAGGGAGTCGGTGAATTTACGGGTGAGTTCAAAAATTCCGCCTTTCCGAAAGCTGCTGTAATCGATGTCGCGGAATGTAAAGTGGATCCTGGCATGTTCGTAATTACTGCCCCCCGAATTCTCTATCGTTCTATCAATAATCTGTTGGGGCAAAAGATCCTTGGAATCCTGTTTGCACGAAACAGTAAGAAGCAGAAGAATTGAAAGATACCTCATGTATTCCAATTTTTTTAAGGGTACCGACGGCGACATTTATTCCTATATTCTTCAGGAAATCAGAAGTATTCGGCAAGAAGAAAGCACGGGAAAAGTCAATTATCAAAAGGCCCAATTATTTATATAGGCTTGCTAACCCGCAGTTTCATCCCTGTTTCCATTATTGTAAATATTGCCTGATCGGTATTTCCTTCCACTTTAATAATCGTGTTATTACCAACAATATGAATGGTTTGTGTATCCGTATCGAAATTCCATTTAGCTTCTGGAGCGGAAATTATTTTGAAATCGGGTTTTCCCGAATTGCTCTTCAAGGTGCGAAGGACGAAAGTGTGGTCCCAATAAAAATCAAAATAGGCCTTTTCCAATTCCCTAGCAATTTTCGGATCGGTGCGTGATTCTTCGATTTTTACAACCTGCCAGGTCCCACTGATATCCTCGTCAGTCAAGGATTGGCCTTGAACTGGTACAGCAAAGAGAGCAAGCAAAAATATAATAAGCAGGTTTTTCATATGTTATACAGGT
>CAYXDM010000235.1:0-3099 GCA_964463595.1 uncultured Aequorivita sp.
CTACGCAGCTGCTCGAAATCAAGTAGCAGAACGATACGACCGTGCTTTTGCGGACCATAGGAACATCATTGTTCCCCAAAGAGAGCCGAATTCCACCCATGTATTCCATCAATACACTATTCAGGTAAAAGAGGGAAGGGATGAATTAAAGGCCTATTTGCAGGCGAAGGGTATTCCTTCTATGATTTATTATCCTCTACCAGTCCATTTTCAGGAAGCGTATCTTCAATACGGCTATCAACCTGGAGATTTTCCTATTTCAGAGTCGCTATGTGAGCGTGTGTTGTCTTTACCTATTCATACCGAAATGAGAGTAGAGGAACAGGCTGTCATTATAGAAACCATTCAAAACTACTTTTAGTATGGAAAATTACTATGCACACGAGACGGCTATTGTCGATGAGGGTTGTGAGATTGGTGAAGGAACAAAGATTTGGCACTTCAGCCATATAATGCCCAATTGTAAGCTCGGAAGGAGTTGCAATATCGGCCAAAATGTAGTTGTTTCCCCAGAGGTTGTTTTGGGCAACAATGTGAAGGTTCAAAATAACGTCTCCATCTATACAGGAGTGACCTGTGAAGATGACGTGTTTTTGGGGCCATCAATGGTCTTTACGAATGTGATTAACCCCAGAAGTGCTATTAATAGGAAATCCGAGTATGCCAAAACGGTGGTTGGAAAAGGGGCTACTATCGGTGCTAATGCGACAATTGTGTGCGGTCATGATATTGGAGCTTATGCTTTTATTGGAGCAGGCGCAGTGGTTACCAAACATGTACCCCCTTATGCCTTGGTTGTCGGCAACCCTGCTAAGCAGATAGGATGGATGAGTGAATATGGCCACCGACTAGAGTTTAATTCAGAGGGGGTTGCTTTTTGTAAAGAGAGCAACGAGAAATATATTTTGAAAGATAACAACGTGAAAAAAATAGCATGAAAAAATTCGCATTGATCGGGGCTGCTGGTTACATCGCTCCCAGGCACATGAAAGCCGTCAAGGACACTGGAAATAACCTGCTGGCCGCGTATGATAAATTTGACAGTGTAGGGGTTATTGATAGCTATTTTCCTAATGCGGACTTTTTCACGGAGTTTGAACGGTTTGATAGGCATGTCGAGAAGCTCAAAAGAACCCCAGACAAAATCGATTATGTAAGCATCTGTTCGCCCAATTATCTTCATGATGCACATATCAGGTTTGGGTTAAGGATCGGGGCGGATGTAATCTGCGAGAAGCCTTTGGTGTTGAATCCATGGAACATTGATGCTTTACAGGAGGTTGAAAAGGAGCATGGTCATAAAGTTTACAATATCCTCCAGTTGAGGTTGCATCCTTCCATTATCGCATTAAAGAAGCAAATTGAAGAAGGGCCTAAAGATAAGATCTATGACATCGATTTGGCCTACATCACCTCCCGAGGTCACTGGTACTATACGTCCTGGAAGGGCGATGTCACTAAGTCAGGAGGGATAGCCACGAATATCGGGGTGCATTTTTACGACATGTTGACTTGGATTTTTGGAGATGTCAAGAAAAATGTGGTCCACCTTCATACACATGACCGGGCAGCGGGATACTTCGAGTTGGAAAGGGCGAGAGTAAGGTGGTTTCTTAGCATCAATGCGGATACCTTACCTGATGCGGTAAAGGCCAAAGGAGGAAGGACCTATCGATCTCTGACCATGGAGGGGGCGGAGATCGAGTTCAGTGAAGGATTTACAGAACTGCATACCCACAGTTATCAGCATATTTTGGAAGGGGAAGGATTTGGATTGGAAGAAGCCAGGAATTCCATAGCGATTGTTCATGATATCCGACATATTGAGCCTATTGGACTGAAGGGAGAATATCATCCTTTGGCGCAGAGGCCGGATAGTGTCCATCCGTTTCGGGTAAACAACAAGTGGAAAAATGCATAATATCAAAAAAGAGATTTTCGGGAAGTGTTATTCCTTTATTGTCGATGATGTGATGCAGAAGATGGTTGCTGACAGTGTGGGTTTATATCCCGATTGCAATGCGAATCACTCGGATGTCACTATCACGGTCGCAGACATAATGGAAGGAGATTTCATCTCCAAAAATCCCTCAGTTTTCACGAAGTATGAAGATGGATTTCTGACTCACTTTCCCAGTTGTAAGGTCTTATGGAAATTTAAGGCTGAGCGCAACTCGTTAGACATTACCGTTGCATTATACAACAAACAGTCCACCACAAAAAAGGCTTACTCTCGGTTAAGATCGATGGAGTATCCTACGGATACCGAGGCTTTTCAACAGATACTTCATGAGCTGGTGCTGGTCCCTTCTGTTTATTTCTTCCCAGACCTAAGCATTATTCATGCGGCGGCAATTTCTAAAAATGGGAAAGCCATATTAATGGCGGGAACAGGGGGTACTGGTAAAACCTCAGCTTTGTTGGCATTAAGAAAGCAGGCTGGGATAGGGTTTATTACAGATGATATAGCCGTGGTGTCTCAAGACGGTATGGTTTACCCAAATCTGGCATGGCCCAAGGTGTACGGCTACAATTTATCGAGTTATATAGGAAAATCAGAGCTACTTGAGGGCCGCTCGCTCATTAATAGACTACATTTTAACCTCAAACTTCGGCTCAATCCAAAGACAGTTCGGAGAAAAATGCGACCTGATGTGCTTTATGCCACAGTTAATACCCAACCTGTACCTTTGGGGAAGGTGCTGTATTTGGTTCGGGATCAGTCGGAGGCAATTCAACTGAAGACGCTGCACATGTCCACTGCGATAAAAATGGGACTGCATGTGATGAAAACTGAATATGATATTTTCCATAGGCAGTTGGAGTGGGATTCCTATAACGCGTTAGCGATGGACGCAACTCCAACTTTACGTACGGAGGATGTGTTTGATAACTGGGAAAGTAACCTGCGAAATGCTTTTAGCCAAGCAGTAATTCAAACGCTACATATTCCTGTGGATGAAAAGCACGAAGCTTATTTGGAATATATCAGTGATGTGTTAATTAATGGGTGAGAACAGAAAGGTCCTCCTTATCACCGAGAATTTCCCTTATCTGCCAGGTGAACAATTTCTTGAAGAGGAGGTAGCATATTGGGAC
>CAYXDM010000236.1:0-2986 GCA_964463595.1 uncultured Aequorivita sp.
GCTTTGTGGTTACTGATGCAGTTCGTTTTAACCGCGAAGGGCACCAAGGTTGCACAAAGTTTATCAAGGTATATCTTCTCTTTGGGCAGTGCTTTGTGGTTAATGCTTTTGCAACGAAGTTCACAAAGAGCCTATCATCCTAGGTGACCATTTATTACTCTCTTAATCCCCTGCTTAAGCAATACAACATTAAAGTTGATCAATAAGCCAAGTTTATAGCTGCCGAGCTTCATATAAGTCAATGTCTGCGCTAAGTGAACATCAGTCAGACTTTCCACACTTTTTATTTCAATCACCACTTTGTTTTCTACCAACAAATCAATTCGATACCCGCATTCTAGCTTCACATCTTCAAATACCAGTGGCATCGGCTTTTCTTTCTCAACAAACAAACCTGCTTGATGAATTTTGTAAAACAAGCACGTTTTATAAGCACTTTCTAACCAGCCGGGACCTAGCGACTTATGGACGTCGATACCACAGCCTATTATCCTGTTCGCTATTTCATTTTCGCTGAGCATTCTGGACATTCTCAGTTAATTTGGTTTCTAACCACGAAGGTCACTAAGGTTGCACAAAGTTCACGGAAGGTCTTTTTCTCTCTGAGCACTTTGTGTGTTCTCCGTGCGCTTTGTGGTTACTGATGCAGTTCGTTTTAACCACGAAGGGCACCAAGGTTGCAACAACGTTCAGCAAGGTGTTTCTTCTCTCTGAATACTTTGTGTGTTCTCGGTGCGCTTAGTGGTTAATCCATTTAATCTCGAAACCGGATCTATTTCCACCGCACCCCATCGTTATGTCTGACCGCAGTCTCAGGAAACTGATGATCCTTATCAAAAGGATAAAGCGCTTTTTGATCTTCCACGACTACTTTATCTTCGTTCAAAGTACCATCTGGATTTATGCCTTTGGAAAGGTCCAGATCCAGGTACTTTGCCATAAAAGGATACACCGCGATACGTTTGTTGTCATCATAACCATGATGGTCATCCGGAAGATGCACGTTTTCCACCAGATCAGGCTGGCCAACCAGAGAATAAATATATTTTATGTGTGGAAGCTCTACTTGGGGAGTGTTTAACGTCCAATCATTGCCCACCGACACCAGCAGCAGCGGACGTGGAGCGGCAAGGGCAGCAATCTCTACATTGTTGGTTTGGAAATCAGGACCTTTGTGTACCGGCATACCACTTTCACAGACACAGCCTCCAAAAAAATGAGCGGAAACCATCACCACCGGCGCGGCAACCGCAATCCGGTCATCTAGCGCCGTGGCCATAAACGTCTGGGTTCCGCCCCCCGATTCGCCCGTGGCCCCTATTCTATCGGGATCCGCTCCCATTTCAAGGAGAAAATCAATCCCTCTGATGCTGTTCCAGAGCTGAAGCTTCAAAGCCTCCGGATGTCGGTGTTCCCAACCAAGTTCTCCCATTTGGCCATAACCGAGCATATCGTAAGCCCAAACCATGGCCCCCATGCGCGCGAGGGAAGCGAAGCGTTTTTGGGAATCGGCGGAATAACGTCCCTCCGGTCCGTGACCATGCGGACTGAGAATGCCCGGAAGTTTTCCCTGGGGACCGGTAGGTTTATACAGACTTCCCGTTACATATACACCGGGCAAGCTTTCAAATGCTATGTTTTGTACCGTATAACCCTCATATCTCCTTATGCTGCCTATGACGGGGTTTAAAGGAGTTTTTTTTGGGAATGTCTCGAGTCCCGCGTTTTGCAGGAGATGTTGTCGGATTTTTGCAGCCCTTGCCTTCCACTCCTCCGAAGTGGTGTATGACTGGCGCATCTGCCGCAAAAATTCACTCCCCTCTTCTTCCGTCCAATGGTTGCCCACACAGAGCATGGAAGCTGAAACACTGTCTGTAGCTTGTACTTGGGCACGGGAAAAGTTGAAGAGAGACATGGCTAGAATGAATAGCAATAAAACAGAATTTTTCCTCATGGTTGTATGGGATATTGGTTATAAAAGCTATCAGCTATTAGCTGAAAAAATTACGACTTTATTTTGACAACGCCACGGTGATTTGCATTTTTTCTGCTGCGAGGGGGAACTTCAAGCCTCGGACTTTCCGACTTCCTGGTTGAATATTATCTTAGGGAGTTGAACAAAACCTACGTCGGTAGCCAATATTTTTCTGACGGCAACGTTCATTGAAATCCCGGACAAAAAAGTAAAACGCCCCGGCCGTTAAGGGGGGAAAGACTGTCCGTATGGCACCGAAAACTTAGAAAATAGCGGGCCCTGAAGGGTCCGGCTGCCGTTTCTGCGGCCGGGGGACCAAAAATATCCGGACAGGAAAATCTAAATGCCCATAGTTAAAAGCCGGCTCTCCCGATGGTTCGGGACAGGCTGTCCAACTATGTTTTCACCGCAATCTTGAAAACTGTTGACGCTGCAAATTTTGACAAGAATTATATATGGGGCGCAAAAACCTTTTTGAAAATGATGAGTATATATTTAATAACAAACGAATTGGTGATTGACAATTTCGGAAAAGTGTATCACTTCAAAATCAGCTTCTTCGCCAAGCGCTAAAACGTTAGCAACAATTTAAACACAAACAAAATTAAATCAACATGAACATCAAATTAAAAGAGTTAAAAGACATTATTTCAGAAAGCTGCGTAACTATCATTTTGAACACGCACAGAACAAGTCCTGACAACAAAAGAGACCCGATAACACTAAAAAATCTAATAAGAGAAGCAGAAGAGCGACTTTTTGCAGATGAAAGTAAACAAGATGCCGAGCGACTTGTTAAACGCTTAAAAGAACTAGAATCAAAAATCGACCACCGTTACAACCTTGAAAGTCTCATTCTGTTCGTCAATGAGGATATTGCCGAATATACTCGTTTACCGATAGCAGTAGAAGACAGAGTAGTTATTGATCGTACTTTTGCTACTCGTGATTTAGTGAGGGCACTGCACCTTGAGACAAATTACTATGTATTGGTATTGAGTCGACAAAAAG
>CAYXDM010000237.1:0-2979 GCA_964463595.1 uncultured Aequorivita sp.
GTCTATACCGTTTTGGATGTATCTTTCCTTCATAATAATGGTATGACTTAAGATAGTGTTCCAGAGAAATATCAAAGGCATCCTTTGAGGCATAGATATGGGCAATTCTTGTATGGGTATCGGCAATGACGCTATCCAATTTTGTAGCCTTCGCGCTTCTTTCCGCAAAATGGATATAGTTCACTGCTCTTATCCAATCGTCCCCTGCCAATTCTGATGCAATTACCAAGCTAAGCTTGGCCTTTTCACTTTCTGAAGTCATCTTCGCCAAGCTGTCCAACAACTTGGGTATTGGCACGTGGGCACTTACTATGGGAGTAAAAAACAAAAAGAATACCAGCTGTTTAAACATTGCGTAAAACTAGACTAATTCCGTTAATCTTCAAAAATAAATCTAATTTTCCGTTAATATTATCAACAAAATTTATCGCAGCAATTAATCCAGGATATTTAGACATCTATTCTGAAAAAAGATTCTAAATTCGGCCTTACTAACAACAGCTTGCAGGCATGTAAAACACTTAATGCGCAACTCCGCATCCCCAATAGTGCACCCCCGATCACTGCGGCTTTGATACCGCGATTGGTTCCTGAATAGCGAATTCTAAACTTGCATAGCTTTTCCTAAAATCGTAACATTACATTCCATTTCAAAAAAAGCCGATGCAAAGCCAGGATATCAAGCCCACAGACCCAAAAAATGAGAAGGTAGTAGAGAATAAGGAGCTGAGTATTTGGGAGGCATTGATTCCCATCTTCGCTTTGATCGGCATGCTTTTCTACAATGTTTTCTATGCGTATGGCGATGACTCCCTGGGCGGGAGCAACCAGTTTATCCTTTTAATGGGCGGAGCCATAGCCGCAGTGATCGGGTTTAGGAACAAAGTGGGCTTTGACCAGATGCTCGAGGAAGTGGCCGCCAATATCAAATCTACCGCAGGCGCCATTTTAATCTTATTGATGGTAGGGGCTTTGGCCGGAACCTGGCTTATAAGTGGCGTGATTCCCACAATGATCTATTATGGATTGCAGATTCTGAACCCCACTATATTTTTGGCTTCCTGCGTTATAATCTGCGCCATAATTTCGGTGGCCACCGGAAGCAGTTGGACCACGTCGGCCACGGTGGGGATTGCACTTATAGGGATTGCGGGAGCTTTAGGGGTGCCGTTGGGAATGACTGCCGGCGCGGTCATTTCCGGAGCTTATTTTGGAGATAAGATTTCGCCGTTGAGCGATACCACCAACCTGGCCCCAGCCATGGCGGGTACGGATCTGTTCACCCATATTAGGTATTTACTTTATACCACAGTGCCTACTTTAACAATTACACTTATTGTATTCATTCTGCTGGGACTCAATATCGAAACTTCCGGAACCGCAAGTACCCAGTCCATATTGACCGCAGTTACCGAGTCAATAAACGTAAACCCCTGGCTGTTTTTGGTGCCGATAGTGGTAGTAGTACTTATCGTCAAAAAAACATCTCCGTTGATCGCCCTGTTGACCGGGACATTATTGGCGGCTTTGGCGGCACTTATCTTCCAACCAAATATCGTTGCCGCCATCGGTGGGGGGACTTCATTGACCTTTGAAAACGGATATAAAGGGATTATGAATGCCATAACGGTGGGCACAAGTATTCCCACGGAAAATGAAGCTTTGTCCGATCTGTTTTCCTCGGGCGGAATGGCGGGAATGTTAAATACTATTTGGCTGATCCTATGCGCCATGACCTTTGGGGGCATTATGGATGCCATCGGCGCACTTTCCGCCATCAGTAAAGCCTTATTAAAAATGTTCCACACCACTTTTGGGCTGTTTGCGAGTACCGTTTTTAGCTGTTTGGCACTGAACATTACCGCCAGTGATCAATATCTCGCGATAGTAATTCCTGGAAAAATGTACGCCAAAGCGTTTAGGGATAAAGGGTTGGCCCCGGAGAACCTTTCCCGGACACTAGAAGATTCCGGTACGGTTACTTCGGCCCTTGTGCCATGGAACACATGCGGGGCATACCAAAGTGGGGTTCTGGGGGTAGATACCCTGCACTATGCCGGCTATGCCGTTTTCAACTGGTTAAGTCCGTTTATGACGCTTCTATTTGCCGCCTTTAGAATTAAGATCAGGGAATTGACAACCACCTCATCGCAATAGTCAATGTTTATTTAATCAATTCCCAGCTATCGACAAACCCTATATGACGATAAATTAATACATTCAGATGCATTGGGAAAAACAGGGTTGAAGGGCTATTTTTGTACCAGCAAAATAACAGCGACCTAATTGCGGGGCAAAGACCGACCTCTTTTGTCATTTGATTCTCGAGTCGCAATTATAAACTGAAATTATTAACCTTTAAATATTAAAACTATGTCATTAGTAGGAAAAAAATTCCCAAACATCACAGTAGATGCTATGGACGAAATGGGAGACACATTTAAATTGAACATTCTTGAAGAAGCCCAAAAAAACAAGAAAAAAGTATTGCTTTTCTGGTATCCAAAAGATTTTACTTACGTGTGTCCGACTGAAATTCATTCCTTTCAGGAAGTCCTATCAAAATTTGCAGACAGAAATACCATGGTAATCGGTGCCTCCTGCGATACCCCGGAAGTACACTTTGCGTGGTTGAACACCCCGAAGGACAATGGGGGGATTGAAGGGGTAACCTATCCACTTTTGTCCGATACCAACCGTAACCTTTCAACTGCATTGGGAATTTTGGACATCGAGCCCCAGAGTTATGATGAAAACCAAGAACATTACCTTATGGAAGGCAGTAACGTAACCTACCGCGCCACTTACCTAATAGATGAGGAAGGAAAGATTTTCCATGAGAGCGTAAACGACATGCCGTTGGGAAGAAACGTAAACGAATACCTCCGATTGGTCGATGCCTATACACACGTACAGGAAAAAGGCGAGGTTTGTCCAGCAAACTGGGAAGAAGGAAAGGAAGCAATGATAGCCTCCCGA
>CAYXDM010000238.1:0-2965 GCA_964463595.1 uncultured Aequorivita sp.
GTTGCCCGCTGCGGATCAAAAAGGGTCGGTACACCTCGATTTCATTTACATACACAAGATTTTCATCATAATTTCCACCTCGTACAGCATATTGTGTGCTCAGTTCATCATTGCTGTTTACCCCTGGAAGCGATTTCAGAAGGTTTTCCACGCCCGCGTTTGCGCCTACCATCTTTCTGATTACTTCTGGCGAAATTGTAGTTACACCTTCCACACGTTTGTTTTCTCGACCAGAGATTACCACCTCCCCAATTTGTTCTATGCTGGCACTCAATACGGGATTGAGTTCATAATCTGAATTTGGTGATAGATTTACCGTTACCTGGGCCCTTTTGTAACTTACGTGCGAAAACGTAAGGACCACATCCCTTCCGGCAGGAATCTCTAGAATGTAAAAACCATTTAGGTCCGTGATGGTACCTGTGGAATCATAGGTCACGTTGGTTCCTGCAACGGGCTGGCTGAATTCGTCCAGAACTATACCTTTTACAGTGGCCTCCTGAGCGTGTAAGAATGTTGCGAACAGGAAAAAAAGCAGGGTGAGCGGCTGGTTAATCGTTTTCAAAGGCTATTCTTAGATTTGTTTTCTAAAAAATTTTGTTTCAAATGTAGCACTATTTCCTACATTATCTATTACGATGAGTTTCAAATTATTTTCAGTCTCTGTATTGACTCCGTCGTCAAAATTATAGGTCAAGCTGCCGTCCTTATGATCGTACTCCATAAGAATAAACTTTCCATTGATGGTCGCCCGATAGGAGCTTATGCCACTAAGGTCGTCGGTTATCTTTATTTTAAGCTCCTTTTGGTTGCTGATCCATTTCCCTTCCGAAAAATTTAAGGGTTGAATTACAGGTTCCACATTGTCCGAGACTACGGCGTAATCCCCAAAGGTGCGGGTGAAGGCCGTCAATTTATTGCCCTTTCGGGAAGTACGGGTGTAATAGGGCTCTCCTCTATAATTCAATCGACCGATAAAAAGCTTGTCCCTATCGGCCTCTTCATAATTGGAAATATCGGCCGTTATTGAAATGTTCTTGTGGATGGGAATATTATCTTCGTGAAACCTGAGCGTATCGCCATTTACCTTAATATCTAAGTAAGTGTCCTCATAAAGGCTATTGGCAGGAATATAAATGCTGAATTTCCCCTTGGTCAAGGAAGTGGCATGGTCGGCAAAAATAAAATCCTCGGTTTCGGAAATTATCCTGGGAGTAAGGATTTCCATTTCCCTTCCCTTTATGGGCACCAAAACGTTAAGATCGTTTCCTTTGAAATCCCTCAACGAGATGGCATAGGTATAGTCCAGGCTATCCTTCACGAATATATAACCATTTGAATCCTCCTGCACTATCACGCTCAGAGGATTATTGGTTTCCCGAAACAGCTTTTGTACCTGGCTTTTATCAGAAATAAAGTATGCATAATCTATATATCTGTTTTTATACCGGGTCTCATCAAAGGAAAACTTGTCGAACTTGACCTCAAACTTTAAAGTATTGTTCAAATACGATTTAATGTTGTACACCCCATTCTTATTGTATGCCCCATCCAATTGATCATAGGTAGAAACCCCTATGCCGATTTTCCCAAAGGCCGTTACGTCCTCGGTCTTATAATTTCCGTCCATCTGCTTTATCAAACGCAATTTTCTAGGTTCCTGGCTTTGATTAATATGTGCGTCCTCTCCTATAGGATATGCGAAAACGGCACTTACCACGGGAAGTTTGCCGTCGGGAATATCGATGCCAAAAAGCATAGGGTTCATGGGCCGTTGGGAACCGTCGCGGATTTCAAAATGCAGGTGGGGGCCACCACTACTGCCCGAATTTCCGGAATAAGCAATAAGATCTCCCTTTTTTACGGGAAGCACGGATGCCTCCGGGAACATTTCAATCTCAAATGTTTCCCTTCGGTATTGATTTTGTTTCACATACTCCTCAATTTTCCCTGCATACCGCTGGAGATGGGCATAAACAGTGGTAAATCCGTTAGGATGCATAATATATAACGCCTTGCCATAACCAAAATGATTGACGTTTATCCGGCTGATATATCCATCTGCACTGGCATAAACGGGAAGACCTTCCCGCTGCTGGGTTTTTATATCCAGGCCACTGTGGAAATGGGCGGTGCGCAGTTCCCCAAAATTTCCCGAGAGGATTAAATTGATATCAAGAGGATTGGAAAAATAATCAACCGGTATTTTGGACTGGCCAAAGGAAATAGCACCCACCAAAAAAAATGACAAACAAAGCTTCTTCATAATGCAAAGATAAAATTATGCATAACCATAAGGGGAAGCCATTGGAATTATTGTGATAAGATATCAATAATACGAAAAATAAAACGAAAACAGTTTGCTTATTCCCGATGGTATGTTAACTTTGTAGGAGTAGTATTGAATATAACTATTGAATGGGTAACTTAACGGAAATCGTTGATTCTCTAGAGATTAATATAGGCAAGTTACTGGAAAAACAGACAGAACTAACCAAGGCCAAATTACAACTGGAGAAAGAAATCGACATTTTAAGGGCTCGAAATTTGCAATTTGAAGAGGAAATTGCCAATTGGAACCAAAAGTATAGCTCATTGAGGGTAGCAAATTCATTACTTGGCAGCGATCAATATAAACGAGAAACGAAACTCAAGATAAATGCTCTAATTCGGGAGATAGACCAATGTATCGTTCAGCTTTCCGAATAACATAATAACAATGACCAAACCATTAAAGATCAAGATATCTATTGCAGACAGGATCTATCCCTTGACCATCAGCCCCAACCAAGAGGAAGGATTGCGTTTGGCTTCGAAACGGATAGAGGCGATGATCAAAAAGTTTGAACAAAGTTATGCTGTGCGGGACAAACAAGATGTCTTGGCAATGTGTGCCCTTCAGTTTGCCGCCCAGGTGGAGCAAAGAGAAATTGATAAATCCATCGATACGGAACAGACTGAGCGT
>CAYXDM010000239.1:0-2959 GCA_964463595.1 uncultured Aequorivita sp.
GGTTTTACAGGATTCTGTGCCGCTGACAACGGGAAGGGGAAAAACACAAGCGATATTATCAATGCAATAGAAGAAATGATTTTCGTTTCCATATAGCTCTATTAATGATAGGGTTTGTCGTTTATCTATTTATGATGGATCTAAAAGTTTCTTATTTACTGATTTCCAATCGAATTAAATCTACCCATCCTCCTTTTTCCTAAAATTCGATTTAAAAAAACATACCCCAGAAAATATGTTTATTTTTGGACGTTTCAAATACTGAGCCAAATCTACAAAATAATCGTATCGAAGCCTTGCGCACCTTCAAGCATTATTCAACAATCTTCTTAACAATCCTGCTGTTCAGTAGTGTTTTTTCGCATGCCCAGGACATTCCCGTAAAAAACCAAACCAACATCCCCATTTCCGAACCCCGAGAGCAACCTGTTGTTGATGGCGACACGATTTCGCTGAATGTAAAACCCATCGTATCGGAACTGAATGAACGGGCCCAGGACACAGTCAAGACAGACTCTGTTCAGCCACCACAGGAAACTCTTACCGACATCGTGGAATATTTCGGAGAGGATTATGTGTATTTGGACCGCAAGCAAAAAAAAGTGTATATGTACAATAAAGCGTATATAATCTATGAGGATATGCGCATCGATGCGGGCTTGATAATTTTGGATTACAACAAAAACGAAGTGTACGCAAAAGGAATTGACAGCGCGGGGGTCTATAGCCAGCGGCCCATTTTTGTTCAGGGAACAAACAGGGTGGAGCCCGATTCCATTCGTTATAATTTCAACTCCGAGAAGGCTCTCGTTTATAACAGTCGCAGTGAGCAAAGTGGTTTTAACGTGATATCGGAAGTGACAAAAAAAGTGAACGATTCCGTGGTCTATCTCCAGAATGTGCGGTTCACAACTTCCAAGAACATTGACGATCCCGAATATTATTTTTATACCCGAAGGGCAAAATTCATTCCCAAGAAAAAGATTGTTACTGGCCTGACCAATATGTATATCGCCGATGTCCCTACGCCTATTGGGTTGCCATTTGCCTATTTTCCATTGAGCGAAGATCGCACCTCTGGGGTTCTCCTTCCCTCTTTTGGGGAGAACAACAGCCGTGGTTTCTTTTTTCAAAATGGCGGGTATTATTTCGCAATAAACGATTATTTGGACATTAGCCTGTTAGGAGATTATTATACCAACGGCAGCTATGCCCTCCGGGGGGAAACAAACTATGTGAAACGCTATAAATACCGCGGAAACTTAAGTGCGCGTTTTGAAAGCTTGGTGGAAGATGAACGCGGATTTCCAAATTACAGCGAAACGAGTATTTACAACATCCGATGGACCCATTCGGCCGATGCAAAGAGCAATCCAAATTCCCGATTTTCAGCTTCGGTAAACTTGGGGAGCAGTAAATATTTCACAGAATCGATCAATCAGACCAACAATGCCAGTGCCTTGGTAAACACATTTAGTTCCTCCATTTCTTATGCAAAAACATTTGAGGGCGATCCACAAGTGAACGCCACCATTGCCGCCACACATTCCCAGAACACACAAACGGAACAGATTTCCATGTCCCTGCCCCATTTGAACGCCAGTGTTTCTCGGATCTATCCATTCGCACCCCGCAATGGAACAAAAAAAGGTATTATCCAAAACATAAACTTCCAGTACGATCTCACGGCAGAAAACCGAATTCAGACCACAGACTCGCTGTTCTTTAAATCAGAAATGTTCAGGGCCGCACAGATTGGAGCACAGCACAATATTCCATTGACCACCAATTTTAAGATCCTCCGATACCTCAGTGCTTCCATTGGCACCAATTATAGGGAAACGTGGATGTTAAAAACTACGCGCACACGATATGACCAAAGTGCCTTGGATGGCCGGGGGGCTATTGTGAAAGATACCGTTTCGGGATTTGATAGTTATCGAACGTACAACTTTACCACAAGTCTGGGAACGACCCTGTATGGGCTTTTCAATTTTGGACAGAACAGTACGGTCCAAGCCCTTCGGCATGTAGTGCGTCCGTCTGTTGGCTACAACATAAATCCGGCGTTCGATCGGTATTATGACGAATTCAGGATTCCCTTGACCGCAGAAGAGGCAGCCGGAGAAATAGTTGAATATTCGAGATTTGAAAACACGATGTACGGGCCACCGAACAAAGTCTATTCCAGCAATATCAGCATGAGCCTCAGTAATACATTTGAGGCCAAGGTCCGCAATCGTGACACTACCGCTACTGAACCAAAAAAAGTTACCTTGCTCAACAACCTAAACTTTTCCACCGCCTATAATCTCGCGGGCGATTCCTTGCAATGGAGCCCGGTGCAGTTCTCTGGAAGCGTTCCGGTGGTTCCCAGACTGGATCTTAATTTCAGTGGGGCGCTGGATCCTTACGCCTTGGACAATAACAATCGAAAAATAGATGTTTTCAATATGGACAACGGAGGAAGTTTTTTCCGGCTTACGAATGCCAACGTAAGCGTTAATTATTCCTTTTCCAGTAGGGATTTTGACAAAAGAACTACCAGCCGCAACCGGATGGAAGACGAAACGTTTAGGAACGGGGGCCGTCCCGATGACCTTTTTGGAGAGGCGGCCGACATTTATGACGGACAGATCTACAGAGACGAAACCCCCGAGGAAGAGGAAGCCCGCACCAATGTGGAATGGTACAACTATACCATTCCCTGGGATATGCGCCTGGCCTATACCATAACGTATGGAAACGATCGGCGCCAAAACGAAATAAGCTCCCAATCCTTGATGCTCAGTACAAACCTCACCATTGCACCCCGATGGACCGTGGGAGTATCGTCAGGCTACGATTTCAAGAACCAAGGTGTTACATTGACGCAGTTCCGGTTCCAACGGGATCTGGAAAGTTGGCAAATGAGCTTTAACTGGACCCCAATTGGAAGCATCAATACAGCATGGTATTT
>CAYXDM010000240.1:0-1314 GCA_964463595.1 uncultured Aequorivita sp.
TATAGTCGGCCAGATCCTCGATGTCCACGGCGGTGTCTTCGATACAGGCAACAGCTTTCTTATCCCCCGGAATATTTGCCAGTAGCCCAAGGCCTGCACTTCTTAGCGACCATACTGCCTTGGTGTGTTCGGGCAGAATCATTGGGAAAGCATAGCCCAGTCCAGCCGTTTTTAATGCATCTATTAAATGATATGCCTGTTCCTCCGCCTCGAGCAAGCTCTTTGCCCGGAACTCGACCATTAAAATTGCCTTGGGATCCCCCTCTACAAAATACCGGTTTTTGCTTTGCTCAATATTCTCTTTCGTACAGTCGAGAATGATCTTATCCATCAGTTCACAGGCAGTGGGATGGAATTTCATCGCGATCTGGGTGGCGCGCATGCTCTCATTGATGCTGTTAAAATGGGCCGCCACCACTACATCGAACGGATCCGGCAGCGGATCCACATGGATTTTTATTTCCGTAGTAAATGCCAAAGTGCCCTCTGATCCGCAGAGAAGTTTGCAAAAATCAAAGGCAACGTCGGTATCCGAAAATATTTCAGTATTTAACAAGTAGTCGACCGCGTATCCTGTATTGCGGCGATGGATAGATGCTTTTGGAAACTGTGCCCTTATCTCCTGCTGGTTTGCCGGATTGCTGAGTTCGTCATAAATCTGGCGGTAAAGATTTCCCTCCGTACCCGGCAACTGGCGCTTCTCCTCAAAAGCTTCCTTGGACAGTTGCCCAAACACCGCTTCGGTCCCGTCGCTGAGGATGACCTTTAACTCCAGGGTGTGCTCTCTTGTGGAACCATAAACTATAGAAGTCGTCCCGCATGAATTGTTGCCCACCATCCCTCCGATCATGGCCCGGTTGGCCGTAGAGGTAATGGGGCTGAAAAAGAAGCCATGTGGTTTAAGAAATTGATTTAGTTCATCCCGCACTACGCCCGGCTGAACCCTTACCCAGCCCTCTTCTTTATTGAATTCAATAATTTTGGTAAAATGTTTGGAAACATCCACGACAATTCCCTGCCCGACACATTGTCCGGCAAGAGAGGTGCCCGCGGTCCTCGGAATCAAAGAGGTTGTGTGTTCCTTTGCAAAAGCAATAAGTTTTTGGATATCCGCAGTTGATTTCGGAAAAGCCACTGCCAAAGGAAGTTCTCTATACACGGACGCATCCGTCGCATATAGAGTCTTCACTAATGAGTCAGAAAACAATTCACCCTCTAGCTCCCGCCCCAGCCGGGTCAACAATGGCAATATATCAGTGTCGCTTACAGTCATACATCAAAAATAGGACAGGTATTTATAGTAATAAAATATTT
>CAYXDM010000240.1:1414-2954 GCA_964463595.1 uncultured Aequorivita sp.
TTGGTGTAGGTATGGGTACTGTATTTAAACTGGAATCCGTGCATCAGCAGATTTTGCCGGGTGGCTTTTGCTGTTTCTTCTTCCTGGGGCAAAAAGGCCTCCAATATGCTCCTGTTCTTCCTCAATGCATTATTAATATTGCGGATGACATTGTTGCTGGTCGATTTTAACTGGTTGTTATAATTGTTCCTGCAATAATCATCACAGAATTTTTTATCCGCCCTTCCCTGGATTTTTTTGTTGCAATTTTGGCATGTTCTCGTTTCTACCTGCATATCAGAAGGAGTAGCATCAAAAACCGTATTCAAGATAAAAAATCTTTTATCCTTTAGCAAGCATTTACAACCGTTTACAAACGGATCGAAACGAATAAATACCGACTAATGCCTTGACCATCTCCCAACTTTGTATCGTACGATTACCGGAAAAGCCGGAAAGGAAATTCTTCAACTTAAACAAACAACATCATGAACGCTTTAAAAAACAAAGTCCAGTTAATCGGGCGCTTAGGGGCAAAACCAGAATTTAAAAATTTGGAAGGGGGAAAATCACTGGCTCGGGTGAGTTTGGCAACCAATGAGAGCTATAGAAACGCCCAAGGGGAGAAAGTTGATGAAACCACTTGGCACAACTTGGTAGCTTGGGGCAAAACGGCCGAGATCCTCCATAAGTACACAGACAAGGGTTCTGAAATTGCCATTGAAGGTAAATTGACCAACCGGGTTTATACAGGTAAAGATGGCGTGAAAAAGTACTTTACCGAAATTCAGGTAAATGAAATCTTGTTAATGGGTGATAAAAGTCCCGCAATGAAATAGGGGGACCCGGGGGGATCCCGGCACGGTCTCCCCGCTCCTTGTCGAAATGGATCCCTTCCCATATTGTTGTTCGGAGCATCCACATAGAAGCGATCCCTGTTGTCGCTTGGGTCGATTGGAATATTTTTTGTGCTTTACCTAAAAAAACAGATACATCATGCTCCTCAAAAATATATTTGGCACCGTACTCACCGTTTTGGGATTAATAGGTCTGATCTATGGTGCCTACCTCTTTTTAAGCGTGGAAAACGGTGAATGGAAAACCATCGTGGTCGCTTTTCTTCTGGGTTTGATCTTCTTCAGTTCCGGATTGGGGTTGATTAAAAGAACAGGAGATTGATACCTTGAATAATCCGGAAAAAGCGTATAAAAAATCGAATTACCATTTTACTTCTCCTTATAGTTGCCTATTCGTACGGCCAAACCGATAAGAACGACTCACTCCAGCGCGTTAAGTTCCAGGAAGTGGAAATGTTTCTTCAAGCCTCGGAACTTCACGGTGCAATCATGTCATTCTTGTTCGCCAATAGACATAATCCTGAAAAGGAAATGGGACTCCATAAAGCCGACTCCCTTAAATCCCTCGCCAGGACAAAACTTTTAAGAAAAAACAGCAGTCCCTCCCACCAAGCAATATTTGCAAAAAAGAGCATAAGATAGCCTGCAGTTTATTCCACAGAATCGATGGCGTAGTTTTTACCGGTGTAAAACCGGATCGGGGT
>CAYXDM010000241.1:0-2925 GCA_964463595.1 uncultured Aequorivita sp.
CTTGTCTTTGTTTGAACTTTGGGTTCTTTTTGTTAATTACATATAATCTGCCCTTCCTGCGAACGATTTTGCAGTCGGCACTTCTTTTCTTTACGGATGCCCTTACTTTCATCTCTTTTTCTGATTTGATTTTTAACGGTAAGATGGAACCTTATGATTTCATCTCGTTTAAATTTATTCATTAATGAACCTATGAGGTCCGTTTATTAATATCTATATGTTATCCGTGCTTTGGTAAGATCGTATGGGCTCATTTCGAGCTTCACTTTATCCCCAGGCAACAATTTGATATAGTGCATACGCATCTTGCCTGAAATGTGGGCCGTCACCACGTGACCGTTTTCCAATTCCACACGGAACATAGCATTTGAAAGTGCTTCCACTATGCTTCCGTCTTGCTCAATTGCGTTTTGTTTAGCCATCTTATTATTATATCTTTTAAATTCTATGCTGTATATTAAATTAGGCTACAGCTTTCCTGTTTTTGCCACTTTTCATCAAGCCATCATAATGACGGTTCAACAAATAGGAGTTTACTTGTTGCATAGTATCTATAGCAACCCCTACCATAATAAGTAGCGATGTTCCGCCATAAAACAATGCCCATCCTTGTTGGATTCCCATCAACTTGACAACAATAGCAGGGAAAATTGCGATCAATGCCAAAAAGATAGACCCTGGAAGTGTAATTTGGGACATAATCCTGTCCAAATATTCTCCAGTTTGTCCTCCGGGTTTAATGCCCGGAATAAATCCACCACTTCGTTTAAGGTCGTCGGCCATTTTATTTGTTGGAACCGTGATTGCTGTATAGAAATACGTAAATATGATGATCAAAATAGCAAACACAATGTTGTACCAAAGGCCAAAGATATCACCGAAAGTAGCTTGAACCCTTTGGGCCATATCACTTTCGGAAAGACTGGCAACTGCGGAGGGCACAAACATAATAGCTTGGGCGAAGATGATTGGCATTACACCAGATGCGTTCAATTTTAACGGAATGAACTGACGTGCTCCAAAAATGTTCTTTTCGTAGCCACCACTTGCTGTTCTTCTGGCATACTGAACTGGAATTTTTCTCACTGCCATAACCAACATAACCGACAGCAGGATGATCACAAACCAAATAACCAATTCAATAAGGATCATAATCAGGCCACCGTTTGATTCCATTACCCGAGAAACAAATTCCTGGGCAAAGGATTGAGGCAATGTTGCAATGATACCTACCATAATAAGTATGGAGATTCCGTTTCCAACACCTTTATCGGTTATTTTTTCTCCCAACCACATTGCGAAAATTGTTCCGGTAACAAGTATAATGACGGAGGAAACATAGAACATTACGCTTTGTCCCATTATAAAAGCCTCAGCGGGAACACCCATTGCTGGAAGTCCGGCCAAGTAACTTGGTGCTTGCACCAAACAAATACCGATGGTCAACCAACGGGTGATCTGATTGATTTTCTTACGCCCACTTTCACCTTCTTTCTGCAATTTCTGAAGGTATGGGACGGCAATCTGCATCAACTGGACCACAATGGAAGCAGAGATATAGGGCATAATTCCCAATGCAAAAACAGAAGCGTTGGCAAAAGCCCCTCCTGTAAATGCGTTGAGCAATCCTGTTAGACCTCCTGAATCAAAATTGCCCGCAAATGAGGCCAACATATCTGCATCAATTCCCGGCAATACTACTTGTGCACCGAACCGGTATACCAACAGCATTCCTAGGGTTAGCAAGATGCGATTGCGAAGCTCTTCAATTCGCCAAACATTTTTTAAGGTTTCGATAAATTTCATTCTTATCCTTATTACAATGTTACTACTTCTCCTCCGGCCGCTTCGATAGCTTCTTTGGCCGAGGCAGTAAACTTATGGGCTGCCACTTTAATTTTAGCTGTTATTTCTCCTCTTCCCAATATCTTGACCATTTCTCGTTTTCCAGCTAATCCCAAAGCAACCAAGGTGTCATGGTCAACGGAATCTGTGATTTTTTTGTTGTCGACCAATTGTTGGAGGGTATCGATATTGATTCCCTTATATTCCACACGGTTGACATTGGTAAATCCAAATTTTGGTACTCGGCGCTGAAGTGGCATTTGTCCTCCTTCGAATCCAATTTTCTTGGAATAGCCTGAACGTGATTTTGCTCCTTTATGTCCACGGGTGGAAGTTCCACCTTTCCCGGAGCCTTGTCCGCGACCTACTCGCTTGCCTTTGTTTTTCGCCGATCCTGCGGCGGGTTGTAAGTTACTTAAATCCATTTCTTTTGGTGTGCTTATATGGTCTCTACGGAAACCAAGTGATTAACTTTGTTGATCATTCCAAGAATGCTTGGTGTGTCGTCATGTTCCACGGTCTGTCCTATTTTTCGGAGACCCAACGCTTCCATAGTCCTTTTTTGGTCTTGAGGGCGTTTAATTACGCTTTTAACCTTTGTTATTTTTAATCTTGCCATCTCGATATCTTTTAACCGTTAAAAACTTTATCCAATGATATTCCACGTTGGTCGGCAATTGTCTGTGCACTTCGCATTTGCAAAAGGGCATCAAAAGTAGCCTTTACAACGTTGTGTGGATTGGAGGATCCTTGTGATTTTGACAGAACATCGTGTACGCCCAAAGATTCAAGTACCGCACGCACCGGCCCTCCGGCAATAACCCCTGTTCCGGGGGCTGCGGGAATAAGGTTCACACGGGCGCCAGCATACTTTCCTTTTTGTTCATGTGGAAGTGTTACTTTATTGAGCGGGATTCGGACTAGGTTTTTCTTGGCATCCTCAATTCCTTTTGCAATGGCGCTGGCAACATCTTTGGATTTTCCGAGCCCTTGGCCCACGACACCATTTCCGTCACCAACAACTACAATAGCTGAAAACCCAAAAGCCCTACCACCTTTGGTAACCTTGGTTACACGTTG
>CAYXDM010000242.1:0-2902 GCA_964463595.1 uncultured Aequorivita sp.
GTTTAAGGAATGGAAATCAGATTATAATCCGTCCCCAACTGGTTTCAAATTTATAGACCACATGGTTGGAAATGTAGGATGGGGAGAAATGAATACTTGGGTTAAATGGTATGAGGATGTAATGGGGTTCGTGAATTTCCTATCCTTTGACGACAAACAGATTACCACCGAATATTCTGCCTTGATGAGCAAGGTAATGTGTAATGGAAATGGCAGGATCAAGTTTCCCATCAACGAGCCTGCCGAGGGCGTGAAAAAGTCGCAGATCGAGGAATATCTGGATTTCTATGAAAGCCCCGGCGTACAACATATTGCAGTGGCTACCGATGATATAATCAAAACCGTAGCCGATCTAAAATCCAGGGGGGTTGAGTTTTTACCGCCACCACCCCAAGCCTATTACGACGATATCCCACGTAGATTGGGCGACCATATGAGGATCATGAAGGAAGACATCCGGGAGCTCCAAAAGCTTTCAATCCTTGTAGATGCCGATGAGGAGGGTTACTTGTTGCAAATATTTACCAAGCCTGTCCAGGATAGACCCACGTTGTTCTTCGAGATTATCCAGCGAATGGGCGCAAAGGGCTTTGGCGCAGGAAACTTTAAGGCACTTTTTGAATCGATAGAGCGGGAACAAGCCCAAAGAGGAACGCTATAAACTTAGCAGATTCTTAAGGTTTCAGGGCGCAAGAAATTGAGTATAATCCCGTTCCATTTCTTGCGCCCTTTTTTTCCCTGTTCCGATTTTAAATATTTTGGAATGGTAATTGTAATTCTTATCGAAAAGAACAATTATTATTTATGAAGAGAACGCTTTCAATCATAGCCCTGCTTTTTATTTTTTCTACTTCCTTTGGGCAAAAACGTGCGTATGGAGATGGGGAATGGTTCAAATTCCGGGTCCATTACGGATTTGTTACGGCAGGCTACGCTACCCTCGAGGTGAAAAGTAAAACCTACAAAGGGAAGGATGTGTATCACGTTCGTGGCTACGGAAAGACGGTGGGTCTTTCCCGCCTGTTCTTTAAGGTGGAGGACGATTATCAATCCTACATAGACAGGGAGAAGGATATTCCATATAAGTTTATAAGAAAGATAGATGAAGGCGGTTATACCAAGGATATTGAGGTCGAGTTTGACCATAATAACCGAAAGGCCACGGTTAACGATAAGAAGAACAATGAAACATCGGAATTTTCGTTTCCCCCTGAGACCCAGGACATGATCTCGGCTTTCTATTATCTGAGAAATCAACTGGACACAAAAACCATTAAGGAAGGAGATGTAGTGGAGATGAATATGTTTTTTGACAAGGAAAACTACAAGTTCAAGTTGAGGTTTTTGGGCAGGGAAATTCTTTCCACAAATTTTGGTGATATCCGCACCCTTATCTTTCGACCCTATGTACAATCAGGACGCGTTTTTAAGGAAAAAGAGAGTCTGACCGTCTGGGTGAGTGATGATGAAAATAAACTGCCATTATTGGTCAAGGCAAATTTGGCTGTGGGATCCCTCAAGGCAACATTGACCGAATTTAAAGGATTACAGCATTCCTTTAAAATAGTTGTAAAATAATTTTTATTATTGCCGGAAGATTATTTTATTGAGTAAAGAGATATTTTTTTCGTTTAAGGAACATATTCGGTCCAGGATCGATAATGGGTCATCCCGTTATTAATCCATCAACATAAATACTGAAATGTTCAAAAATTTTATAGTATTGAAGCTTCCCCAATTCAAAAGTTTAGCATTAGGCCTATTGTCGATCGCGATTTTTATGGCATGTGAAAGTCCCATAGAGGATTTTGAAGATTTAGCAGAAATAAAACCCCAACGGTTACACCAGGAATACGGATATATATTGAATGATTTCAATGTGATTCGCGATACGATCCGCCCTGGCGATACTTTCGGGGATATTCTATTCTCCAACGGAGTTTCACATGATAAAATTATGGCTGTGGCCACCCAATTCCGCGACAGTTTCGATGTGCGTAAACTGGTGGTTGGCAAACCATACGTTTTATTGAATTCGCGCGATACCTTGAATACAACCCAGGTATTTATTTACGAAACAAATAAAATAGACTATGCGGTTGTGGACTTTCGAGATTCCATTGCCATCAACAACCGACAAAAACCCGTACGTTTAGTGGAACGTGAGGCCTCAGGCATTATCAGCAGTTCCCTTTCCGCCACCATGGAGGAGCAAAATCTCAGTCCTTATATGACGGATCAATTGGCAAGTATCTATGCCTGGACCATAAACTTTTTTAAACTCCAGCCGGGAGATCGGTTTAAGGTGATTTACACCGAAAAATTTATTGACGATTCCATTTCAGGCGGATTAAACGAAATTAAAGCGGCCTATTTTGAACATCATGGGAAACCCTTATATGCCTTTAAATTCAATGCCGATACTCCTGAGAAGGTCTCAGGTTATTTTGATGAGACCGCAAATAATCTGAAAAGAGCGTTCTTAAAAGCACCCGTAAAGTTCAGCCGGATTTCCTCACGCTATAACCTAAACCGCCGGATCGCATATTATGGCTATAAGGTTAGACCACATAGGGGGACCGATTTTGCCGCTCCCGTTGGTACGCCGATTTTGGCTACAGCAGACGGAGTAATTACAAAATCGGAATACAGGGGTGGAAATGGGAATTACGTAAAGATCCGGCACAGCGGAACGTATGAAACCCAGTACCTCCATATGAAGGCTAGAAATGTCAAGGTGGGCCAGTATGTGAACCAAGGTGATGTTATCGGTTGGATAGGGATGACTGGAAATACCAGTGGCCCCCACGTGTGCTACCGATTTTGGAAACACGGAAAAGAGGTAGATCCCTTTACCGACGATACCCCTTTTTCAAAACCATTGCCCTCTGAATTGCACGAA
>CAYXDM010000243.1:0-2898 GCA_964463595.1 uncultured Aequorivita sp.
TGCAGAGCAAAGTGCTGAATCAAGCCAGGCTATTTAAGGAGGACAGTGATTTAACTATATAAGTATGCAAATTATCATAAATCTAGATACACTGCTCCAAGAAAAAGGAATGACGGGGAAGGAACTTGCCGAAACCATAGGTATTACAGAAGCTAATCTTTCCATTTTCAGAAGTGGGAAGGCAAGAGCTGTGCGGTTTACGACCTTGGCGGCCATTTGTGATGTTTTGGATTGTCAGCCCGGAGATATTTTACAGTTTACCAAGGATTGAACTTCATTTTCATGTCCGTATTTGCTATTTATGGACATGAATTGTACATTTGGATTATAAAAAATAGATATTATGAATGTAAGCCTAACAGAAAAACAGCGAAAATACATTGACGATAAAGTCAAATCTGGCGATTATATGAACGCCAGTGAAGTAATTCGTGAAGCATTGCGGGTTCATGAATTAAATGAACAGAAACTTGAAAATTTACGGAACGAAATCCAAAAAGGGATTGATAGTGGGGTAAGCCCATATACAATGAAAGATATTTTGGAGGAAAAGAGAAAGAAATATAAAGTTAATGGGTGATTTACAAAAAAATTTTATTCCTTGACTTACAATGCTAAATTTGATATCGATGATATTTTTGATTATAGCGAAGTCAAATTTGGGTTCGATCGAGCTTTGGAGTATTTTCTTGAATTAGAGTCTCTTTTTGAACAACTTGTGGATTTTCCTTTTGAAGGAGTCACTCGCAGTGATATCCAAAGAAACATAAGAAGTATTCCCGTTGGCTCACATGTTGTCTACTATCACGTGCTTGAAAAATCAATCCTGATTATTAGAATTTTGCACCAAAGCCAAAATGCGCAGGATTATTTTTTATAAAACAAAAAAACCCAAACTCAATTGCGGCTGAAAGAAAGCCATTTGGAATTTGGGATTTTTCGAATCTAATTTTATGTAATGTTATTGGGCCGTCGTAATAACCAAGGGACCGGTATAGCCACTATATCCGTTGGAACCACAGTTGGTCCTTACATAAAATTCATAAGTGGTGCCGGGATTTATTCCCGCATCGATCACAATCGATGAGTCCGAGGTGTTCAAAACCATACCCGAACCCAGGTTAAAACCGACCGGACCATATTCCACCTGCCAGGCCGACTCTCCTTGACGATCCCATCCAATCTGGACATATGTCTGTCCAAAAGTTATTAAGTATATACTATTTGGTTTTTTGCACATATCCAGTGTGGTAAATCGCACAACATCTGAATATTCTGAGTATTGATTTCCGCAAATATTTCTCAGGTAAACGTCATACGTGGTGGACGGAGTAAGGTTCTGAAATAAATATTCGTTGGAATCAACTTGGACAGTGGTTCCGGAACCGATTTGAAACCCTTCCAGTCCGTACTCTATCGCTGCCAAATCCGTGTGTTGATCCCAATACAAAGCGGCCATTGTCTCATCAACATAAATTATGGAGGCAGTGGTTATGGCCTCACACTCCAGGGTTGTAAAGTTTTTCGGCCCAATATTTTCAGAAAAGGATCCATCGCTACATTTTACCTTTACATAATATGAATAAGGGGTTCCACCGGTTAAATCGGTCAGCCTCAACTCAGTTGATTGCGTGATTCTTACCGTTCCGGTGCCAACTGCAAAACCTTCGGGGCCATACTCAACCACAAAGGAAATATTGGGGCCTTCGAAGGTATAATCCCAACTTAAATAGGCAGTGGTTCCACTTTCCACTTGGGCTTGAAGAAAGTTTACCGGAGCACAATTTGAGCCTCCATCATCGTCCTTTGAACAAGAAGTGGCTATGGTTAGTGCCAATAGAATAAATAAGAATCTTTTCATCATAATATTTGTTTTTATGCCCTACCAGAATATTATAGGGCGTGTTGGTTAAAAAGAAAACTCCAAATTTCTATCTGGACCTGAAAGCACAATAGAAATTTTAGAGTTTATGGAGAAATTGGGGTGGGCATTAATCCGCCAAAACCATCACACGATTATTATTGCATTCCACAGTGCCTCCTGTAATGTGAAGCACCCACTTATCGCCTTCTTTAGAGAATTTATTTTCGAATCCCTTGGCAATTGTTGGATTGCCTCTGAATTTTACTTTTCCTTCCTGCAAAACAGAAACGATAGGTGCGTGGTTGTTCAACATTTGAAACTCTCCATCCACACCCGGCACAGTTACGCTTTCAACTTCTCCGGCCACTAATGATGCTTCGGGATTTACTATTTCTAAGTACATTTTATTTGTAGTTATGAGTTATGGGTTATGAGTTATGGGCCACTCTGAACCCATAACTCATAACCTTAAACTATTTTTTAGGCTTCCGCAAGCATTTTCTCTCCTGCTTCAATAGCTTCCTCAATGGTTCCTTTTAGGTTGAAGGCTGCTTCAGGCAAGTGGTCCAATTCGCCGTCCATAATCATATTGAAACCTTTTATTGTTTCTTTAATATCAACCAAAACGCCGGGAATACCTGTAAACTGTTCCGCTACGTGGAAAGGCTGTGAAAGGAAACGCTGCACTCTTCGCGCACGGTTAACTGCCATTTTATCTTCTTCGGAAAGTTCTTCCATCCCAAGAATGGCGATAATATCCTGTAATTCTTTATAGCGCTGTAAAAGCTCTTTTACCCGTTGTGCACATCCGTAGTGTTCGGCACCCAAAATATCTGCGGAAAGAATCCTTGAAGTAGAATCCAATGGATCCACAGCCGGATAAATACCGAGCTCGGCAATTTTACGCGAAAGTACGGTTGTGGCATCCAGGTGGGCAAAGGTTGTTGCCGGCGCCGGATCGGTAAGGTCATCCGCAGGAACGTAAACCGCCTGTACCGATGTAATGGAACCTCTTTTTGTTGAAGTAATCCGCT
>CAYXDM010000244.1:0-2871 GCA_964463595.1 uncultured Aequorivita sp.
GAGGCTCGGAACATCTTATACTCATTCACTTATCCTAAGATTGCTACTCAGTCAATATGTGTCGACCCTACGGGTCTGGTGAGCGCAGTGTCCGCGATGCTACGGACTGAAGTCCGTAGTTACAACATCTGCCGACCCTACGGGTCTTGTTCGCATCCCGCCGGGATAACTGCCTCAGTAAAACAGAGCCAGAGGCTCGACTAATCTTGTGGCACCGAAATCTCACTTACTATACTACACTCAACTTATCACTAATACTTTATCAATATCTTACAATTGGCATCGCAGCAGCCGTTCAATTTCATTACAACCGTCCGTCCGCATCTATTAAAACTCCCTTTACATCATAAACTATAGCCAAATCCTTTTTTAAGGAGACCAGATCCATATCCAAAAATTCCTTGTGGGCCACGCCCAAAACAATCCCATCGAACTTTTGTTCAGGAATTTCGTTATGACAGTCAATTTTGTACTCATGCATCACTTCCGATGGACTGGCCCAAGGATCATAGGTACTTACTTTTATTCCATAATCTTCCAAGGCAGATATTACATCCACAATTTTTGTATTGCGAACGTCGGGGCAATTTTCCTTGAAGGTGATCCCAAGCATCAAGATCTCTGCTCCGTTGATGGCAACCCCTTTTTTGATCATACATTTTATTACCTGCGAGGCCACATACTCGCCCATGGAGTCGTTCAATCGTCTGCCTGCCAAAATAATTTCAGGATGATACCCACATTCCTGGGCTTTTTGTGCCAGATAATATGGATCTACCCCGATACAATGGCCTCCCACAAGACCAGGTTTGAAAGGCAAAAAATTCCATTTTGTGCCCGCTGCCTCCAGAACGGCATGGGTATCGATATCCATTAAGTTAAAGATTTTGGCCAGCTCATTTACGAAGGCGATGTTGATATCGCGTTGGGAATTCTCGATAACCTTGGCCGCCTCTGCCACTTTGATACTGGGAGCCATATAGGTGCCCGCGGTTATGACGGAGCCATATATTTCATTGATCCTTTGGGCGGCTTCCGGAGTGGAACCGGAGGTAATCTTGAGGATCTTATCTACCGTATGCTCCTTATCCCCAGGATTGATGCGTTCCGGTGAATAGCCCACGAAGAAATCCACATTAAACCGCAAGCCACTAACCCTTTCCAAGACGGGAACGCATTCCTCCTCGGTAACCCCGGGATAGACAGTGGATTCATAGATAACGGTATCCCCAGGCTTTAAAACACGACCCACGGTTTCACTTGCCGCATAAAGAGGGGTTAAGATAGGGCGTCTGTTTTTATCTACGGGAGTGGGAACGGTGACTACATAGTAATTACACTCCTGTATATCCATTACATCCGAGGTACAAAACAGCCCTATTTTTCTTTTAATAAGTGTATCCTGGGATTGGCTATTATCAGGCATCATCGGATTGGATTGCAACAGAACCTTCTGCAATACCTCATCCGAAACTTCCAGAGTACTGTCCTGTCCCTTTTGCAGGGACTCTACCCTTTCCCTATTAATATCAAAACCCACCACGGGGTATTTGGTGGCGAATAATCTGGCTAGGGGAAGGCCTACATAGCCCAAACCAATGACGGCAATTTTGGTTTCACTGGTAACATCAGTTGCGGGTATAGCCTCCAAGTTGGTTGTAGATGTGTTTTTCATTCTTTTTTATTAGCTCAGTTTCTAAAAATCCGGTTGGAGCTTATTGAACTTTAATTATAAATCCTTGTTACTTTTTAAATTATTGTTTGGAAAGATCTCTTATTTTTTGGATGTGATTGAAACCAGTAAAGTCCTTAGGAGGGGCGCATAAATTCTCCTACCCTAAAATAATTGTTCAATAAATTGGGTTTGTTATATTTCATGGCAACACCAGTGGTCTGATCGACAACCCGTAACCCCACGGCACGGCATATAGCATCCCCTGCCGCCGTATCCCATTCCATCGTGGGGGCGTATCGGGGATAGATGTGCGCAAGCCCTTCGGCTACCATACAAAATTTAAGGGAACTGCCCATGGAGACTATCTCGACCTCGCTCTCTTTTTCAATTTCGGAAATAAAGTGCTCTGTGTCCGCATTTAGGTGGGAACGACTGCCCACAATTTTGACGACCCCATTGATCTGCCGGGGAGAAATTTTTTGGGCCTGCTCCAATATCCTATCTATGGGAGTGTCCTCGGAGGCAAGGACAATTTTCTTTGAAGTATTTGAATTTGAGGTGAAATATAAAGTTTTCGACACCGGAACATAAATTACCCCCAACACAGGTGTACCCTCTTCGACCAGAGCTATATTGACTGTAAATTCCCCGTTCCGTTTTATAAATTCCTTTGTCCCGTCCAAAGGGTCCACAATCCAGCAACGACTCCAATTTTCTCTTTCAGAAAAAGGCAATTGCTTATTTTCCTCGCTGATGATCGGAATTCCCGTGGGGATCAGATAGGAGTTTATAACATCATTTGCCCGATTATCCGCCAATGTGAGGGGCGATTCGTCCCCTTTTATCTCGACACTAAAGTCTGTTTCATATACTTTTAAAATCGCTGTGCCAGCTTTCAGGGCAGCTTCAATCGCTACCGATACGTGTGATTTCATTAATTTTGGCTGTTTTCAAAAGATAGGATATAAATGAAGGGGATGTTTTTTTCGGTTTTGGTAAAAATAAGAAATTATATTTTAAACTTTCTGGGAGCAAATATAGATAACGAATGGAATTAATCTATGGTATTTGCCAAAGAAATTACGAACTTCAAAAGGCAGGAAGTCTTTTTATTGGTTGTTGTCATTGTTTTGTTTTAAGGGTTAAGTGAAGTGGAATAATGAAGGAGGAGGTTCAATACTCTATACTTAAGGCAC
>CAYXDM010000245.1:0-2856 GCA_964463595.1 uncultured Aequorivita sp.
GAATCCTCGTTATCCAGCCATGGATGGTCTTTAAAGGAACCAGCGGGGAATTCGTTGCTAGAAATGGAGTTGAAATACCTCTTACGGATTCCATATTTCCGGTACAAGGGGATAAGATACTTTAGCTTGTTATAATGAATAAGGTTGTGGGTTTCATACAAGAGTTTGATTCTTCTAAATGTATTGATCATATCTGTTAAAATTTGATGGTTATAATGGCCTGTTAAATATCATATAAAATTCCCCAAAACCATCTTCATATTGATTCGTAAAAAGGTAATTGATGTAAATTTCGGAAGAAAGATAAGTCAATTCAGATTTTAATCCTATAGCTGTCTTTCATTAATATTACCTGAAATACTTTTTTGTGCATACGAGCAACGTTTTATTGGATGGTAGTGGGGTGGTAAATATAAAATTATTATCTTTAAGAAAAACTCGGTATAAAAAGCAGGGATATTTCTAGTTGTTTAAAATTAAATGTTATAATATAGGTAGGTAAGGACTTTTTTAAAGATATTTCACTATAAGAGAATTATTCCAACATTGAATGGAATATTAGAAGTTTTGATAGGGTATTGTTTTAAAGTAGATTTTACGAAATGAAGAAAAGAATTTTGTTGATTGGATATAATTTTAACCCGGAGCCTACAGGTATTGGGAAATATAATGGAGAAATGATTTCCTGGTTTGGAGAGAAAGGATATGACTGCACGGTTATTACCACTTACCCTTATTATCCCTATTGGAAAGTACAAGAACCCTATTTCCAAAGTAGATTCTGGTATAAAACTGAAAGGCAGGACTTGCCGTCCGGCGGGCGGATAAAAGTCCATCGATGTCCGATTTATGTTCCTCGTATCCCTTCTGGGTTTAAAAGAATGGTGCTTGACGTGTCCTTTTTGGTATCTGCCACGCTAAAGATGCTAACACTGATCCCGAGGAAAAAGTATGACTATGTCATCACTGTTGTCCCTTCCTTCCAGTTTGGGTTACTAGGTATTTTCTATAAACTGTTCCGAAAGGCTAAGTTTCTTTATCACATACAAGACCTACAGATTGAAGCGGCAAGAGATTTGAATCTTATTAAATCGAAAGGCCTTATCAGCGGGTTGCTGAAGATAGAACAATATATTCTAAAAAATGCCGACTATGTTAGCACCATTTCTGAGGGTATGGCAATTAAAATTAGAAAAAAATCGAACAAGAGAGTGTATCTTTTGGCAAACTGGGTCAACATAAAGCTCTTCCAGCCTCTACAGGAAAGAGCGGTCCTTAAGAATGAATTCGGGTTTAAATTTGACGACAAGGTCGTGCTGTATTCAGGGGCAATGGGTGAGAAGCAAGGGCTGGAGATGATCATCTATGCCGCCAAGACATTGAGAGAAAATACAAACCTTAAATTTTTAATATGCGGATCAGGACCTTATAGTAAAAAGCTGATCAGTTTAGCGAATGAATTGAACCTGAATAATGTCAATTTTTTGCCACTGCAACCACTTGCCGAATTCAACAAAATTCTTAATATGGCGGATGTTCATTTGGTGATACAGAAGTCACAGGCAAGTGATCTGGTCATGCCTTCTAAATTGACCAACATCTTGGCCGTCGGTGGATTGGCGCTGGTCACAGCGAATAAGGGATCCGAACTACACCAGTTGGTCCATGCTCACGAAATAGGCCTAGTCATTGATGCAGATTGTCAAGCCTCACTAAACGAAGGAATAAGGAAAGCGATTGAGGGAGAATGGAAGGCGGTCACAGCCAAAGCCCGACTCTATGCAGAAGAACATCTTTCCATTGACAGTATTCTCCATTCTTATGAGAAGAACGTATTGAATGGTAGCTTAAGAGCCTCCGTCGCAAAAGCTGTCAGACTAAACAAGTCCAAAATTGCTGTAAAATATGAACCGGAGGAAGATTTGGATGATTTTAAGCCCCTTAATAATTAAGTCTGCAGAGGATTTTTAGAACAAGGACGTTGCTATTTTTGATAGATATTCCTAGCCGCTGTAGACTTTATTTTCGGCTTTTATTTTGGAAGCAGCCAATAAGTGCTGATGGGTAAAAATATGCCCTACAATCTGGTGGTTCAGGTAATGTTGCAAAGGTTGGCTTAACAGTGCTTCTTCAGTAGGAGAAGAACCCACCTTCCATTGTTTATGATCGTTATTCCAGAAGACCACCCTAATCTCCGTGCTACCGTGAATCAAATCCCCATCAGCTAACAAGTCTCCCTCGTAAATTTCTTTTCCGGATGTATTGACAAAACCAGTAAATCTTGAAGCGCTGTCTTTATAAATAAAGAATTCGCGGTTGTCTCTATATATAGCAGCCAAATCATTGTCATAGATTTTCAAATCCCCAGTTTCCCAGTCTTTACTATTTTTCAATCCTTTCCATTTTTCCCATCTGTTGATCTGTTCCATGGCAGTAGTTTTTAGGTAGAGGTTAACACGCAATAGAAGGAAAGCAATTTCTGTGCCGATTTTAGCGTCCCCGCACACTCTCCCAATCTATAACTATTCCCATATATTTCTGACTAAAACTAGCAATTATTTCCCTAAATGGGACAATGTTTCTTCCTTTAGTTTCAAATAAAAAAAGGAGGTGTGGAAAATACCTTTAGAGAGGACAAAATTCCCACAAAAAATATAAATCGTATTAAAAATGTTTGGAGATTGGCTGCCGGAGGTGGACATTCATCTTTGAGTTCTAATAATAACAATGGCTAATCCATGTTATGCACCAATTTAGAGGCATGTAAGACCGTGCTACAATATCCAAGGTAAAAAGTATGGCTGGGAGCCAAAAATCCAACTCGAAGAAGGGTTAAAGAAGACCATTCAATATTTT
>CAYXDM010000246.1:0-2855 GCA_964463595.1 uncultured Aequorivita sp.
GCTCTATACACCAGCGCTTTGGCCAACAATCCTCTTGCGGAATTTTTTGTTGCTCTCCCTGCATAGTTTTCCGGCCAGCTTTCCGGCAAAATGGCGATGGCTGCCCGCGCATCGTCAATTGTTTGGCTAATTACTTCATTGGGCGCGCTGCGGGGCGTATTGGTTTCGGATTCCAATTGTATCCGCTGGGTTATTACAGGTACTCCACCAAATACGTTGAACAACTTAAAATAGGAATAAGCCCTTAGAAACAGTGCCTCCCCTTCCATTTTAGCAATTTCTTCCGGATCATCAAATCCTGAGAAATCAACCGTTCTTACTTTATCCAATATTACGTTTGCCCGAGCTATTGTCTTATAGCAGGCCTGAAATGAATAACTAAACTGACTATTGGTTGGATTTAAACTTCCATCAAATAATTCCAAAGAAGTCCTAGCCGCCAAGCTTTCGGTAAGGTCATCCCCCGGTAGCAAATAGATTCCGGTTATCCAGCCATTCCAACCGTTGGCCGCAAAATGATAGTGATCATATAGCGAGGCGTACACGCTAACCAGTTTGGTTCTAAATTCAGTTGCATTATTGAAATAGGTGTTCTCGGTTCTACCCATTGGCGGATCGCCGACAAGATCAGGGTTACATCCGGATCCTATAAGTAAGGCGAAAATGAAGTACAATGTGAAATATTTATTGACTTGTATCGATTTTGAAATGCTCTTTTTCATCACAGTGGTGTTTACAGGTTTCTGGTTAAAAACTGGCATTGATCCCCAAATTAAATGAACGCGGCAAGGGAAACTCATCGTTCACCGGGTCCAAGCCCCTCCATCTAAACATATACAGGTTGTTTTGGCCGCCGAAATAAATTCTCAGTGACCTCACACTGTTGTTCGTCCGGGCTAAAAGTGATTCAGGAAGGGAATAGCCTATTTGCCAGTTGTTCAACCTAAAGAAGGCCGCACTTTCAACCCATCGGTCGGACAAGCGGTTGTTTCCTGCCGGGTCATTGACCACCGCCCGAGGCAAATCGGTATCCGTATTGGAGGGGGTCCATCGGTCGAGGGTAGTAGCAGAATAAGTTGCACCGGCACCACTCATCCCTTCAAAGGTTCGGCGTACAGTATTTACTTTATCCACTTTACCTTCTCCATAAAAATTCATGCTAAAATCAATACCTTTCCAAGCTGCGTTCAGGTTGATGCCGTAGGTCAATCCCGGAATGGTGTTTCCGATTTCAGTCTGATCGAAGGAATTAATGATACCATCTGGGGTGGTGCTGTAAAACCGTTCTTCTTCAGTGGGGTTACCATGTACATCAAGAAAATACATGTCTCCCGGAGCCACGTAATTAGCATTACCGACAATTTCATCATCATATTCTTCAAAATAAGCATCCACTTCCTGCTGATTTTGGAAGATGCCACCTAGCTTATAGCCCCAGATATGACCCACCGATCTACCCACCTCTACTCTTCCAAATCCGGTTGAAAGGGGCTGATCCTGGTATAACCTTGTAACTTCATTGGTAAGGAAACTTACATTGGTAGAAATGCCATAGCTAAAATCAAGTACCTGATCGTTGAAACCGACCAATAGATCCAAGCCGCGATTTTCCAGCTTACCGATGTTAAACAAGGGGTTGTTTGTACCGACACTCAAGGGTAAATTTACCCTTTGCAAAATATCGCTTGTTGCCCTTTTAAACAGTTCAGCAGTGAGGTTGATTTTGTTGTTGAGCATCAGGACATCCACTGCGATGGTACTCGTAGTGACGACTTCCCAGGACAATGAGGCGTTGGGAAAATCCGACACCAATCCTCCCAAGTTCAAAATTCCCAGTGGATCCCCGTTTCCTGAGCCCCAACGGTAAGAAGAGAGACCGAGATTTGCTCCCGACAGGTAGGCATATTGGCCCACGGCAGCTTGGTCATTGCCTGCTTCACCCCAGCCACCTCTTATTTTCAGATCGTTGATAAAGGTTACATCGTCCATAAACTCTTCCTCACTGATTCTCCATGCTCCTGAAATCGAATAGAAATTCCCCCAACGATAATCCGTTGCAAAGCCATTGCTGGCATCCCGCCTATAGGAAAAGTCCAAATAGTATTTCGAATCGTAGATATAATTCATGCGCCCTACGAGGCCAAACCAGAATCTCTGCCCCCAACCGGTAAAGCTGTTGTTGTTGTTGAGGTCATTGCCATAGCCATTCTTCTTCGGATTTTCCACCAGATTGGTCAAATTATCTGTCGATAGATTTACATTCTGCAAATAATGCCGTTGATCCTGAACAGCTGCGGTTAAAGTAATGCGGTGCTTAGAGGCAAATAAACGGTCGTATGATGCAGTAAAATCCGTTTGGTAGTTAAAGATATTATTGCCCCTGCTTTCAAAACTACCTAGGCTGTTCGGTGCGTTAGGCGCTACTTCACGTGGATTCAGTCCTGTAGGCAAAAATATATTGACTCTGGAAAATGCATTTAGACCGTATCGTACTTGTTTGGTATAGTCAAGGTTCAAACTTCCTCGCAAGGTGAGTCCTTCAATAGGTGTAAATTCAGCATAAGCCTGGCCCATATTTCTGTCCAGATCAAACCCGCGATAACTAAGTTCACCCACGGCCAAATAATTAATTCTCGAACCTTGCCCATACAGTTTGGCAGGCTGCCAGGAATCTCCAAATAGAAAAGGATCAATAACGGGCGCAAACCCATACTGATTGTTAGGATCCTTAAGCGGTTGCCAGGGGGGTGCCGCCGCAAAGTCCGTTAGCCTCCCCCGGTCATTCAAATCTGCTTCTTGCCGGGTGTACTTATAATTGATCCCTACCTTCCACCAGTCTTTTACTTGGACGTTCA
>CAYXDM010000247.1:0-2844 GCA_964463595.1 uncultured Aequorivita sp.
TGCCAGGTTCTCTCTTTTCACCACAAAAAAGACAACATTGACCTTTCCTTTTCTCCCCATACCGTCGATGAGCGAATAACTGAATTTGTTTTCGTGTAGGAAACCGAGCATTCCTTCGTTAATTTCTCGGGTAATCAACCGTAAAACTGCCATTCCCACGGCTAGTCTTTCCTCAACATACATTCCAATATAGGTTCCGGCAGCAAATCCACCGGCATAAGCCAAATAGGCGAATATATTGTCAACTTGCGAAATAATCTGTCCAACGGCCAACAGCCAGATAAAGGCTTCAAAAAAGCCTAAAATAGGGGCGATGGTCCGTTTGCCGTTCATCACAAAAATGATTCGGATGGTAGATAGTGTAACATCACACACTCGGGCGAAGAATATTAGAAAGGGGAGAATTACATATTTAAACAGATCTGAATCCATTCCCAAATTGGTGAAAAATTCCTGCATGGTTTTTAGCTTTTGAAATGAACAATTCTTTTACTTTAATATTGGAGTCAGATTTTAAACGTTTTCATATTTCAGGTAAAATTGACTGGATTTCGGGAGAGCCTTCATTATAAATGTTTAAACTTACCATCCGCCAGAAGCACCGCCGCCACCAAATCCGCCGCCGCCGAAGCCTCCGCCAAATCCTCCACCGCCACCGAAACTGCCGCCGCCGCCAAAGCTCCCGCCGCCGCCAAATCCGCCAGTGCGGCCCATGCTGGACAATATCAGAATGTCCAATAAACTTCCGCCACCGCCACCCTTGCCGCCACGACCGCCTTTTCTGAAAAGTGCAAACAGGATGAGAATAAAAATGAATATGATAAAAATGGGAATATGTCCACCGTTCTTGCTTCCAAAGTCACGATCTTCCGTGAATTCCCCTTTTAGGGCCGCGAATATGGCATCGCTGCCTTTGTCCAGTCCGGCATAATAATTTTCATCCTTGAATTCCGGGATCATTATCCGATTGATGATCCGTTCGGCCATTCTGTCCGTAATTCGGTATTCAATGCCGTACCCGGTGTTTATATCCACTTTTCTGTCGTCCCTTGCAAGGGTGATGACAATCCCGTTGTCTTCGCCCTTTTGGCCAATGCCCCATTTTTGGCCCCATTTTGCGCCAAGCATGGAAATGTCCTCTCCATTTGTGGAACCAATGATGATGCAGACAATCTGTGTGGAAGTGGAATCGGCATAACGGATCAGTTTATTTTCCAGAGCTGATTTTTGCGAAGGCGTAAACAGGTCGATATAGTCATAGACCGAGGTCTCAATCGCTGGTTTTTCGGGAATTTCGTATTGGGACCACACATTTTCAGCAATAAGGCCCAACACCAAAAAGATGAATATGGAACAATATCTCTGAAAAATTATTTTCATTTAGTTGTGGTTGAGTAAATTAGGTAAACAATTGTATTATCGAAGTTATGAATTCCACTGATAACTATACGGCTTGGATCAAGAAATCTTTCCTACCGAAATATCATCCGGCAATTCATTTTCATCGTTTGATTGATAGGGGAAGTATTTTTTCAGTTGTTCCCCGGCTTTTAGGATTCCGTTTACCAATCCCAATTTAATTTCCCCTTTTTTGAAATGGGCTATCATAATGTCTTTCGTGCTTTCCCAAAAATCTTGGCCCACTTTGTCATTGATGCCTTTGTCGCCCATAATCACAAGTGTCCGGTCTTCTACGGCAACATAGATTAACACGCCATTGCTTTCTTTGGTATTTTGCATGTGCAGTATGTTGAACACTTCCTCGGCGCGTTCAATGGCATCCTTGTGCTCATTGTTTTTCCAGTCGGGCGGGGTGGAATGGGGTTCCAAATGGATGCGGATTTCGCCGGAAGTATTTCTTTCTGCCATGCGAATCGCACCAATTACGGATTCTTGTTCTTCCGGGGTAAGGAAATCTTCTATTTTAGGCATGTGTGTTTTATTTTTGGACGAGCGTTATGAAATAATGTCCGTACAATTCCAATCTTTAATTTCCCCCAAAATCAAATTCCACTTCTGGGGCGACTTCTGAGCCTGCTTCGGCCTCAAAATAAGGTTTTGGATGGAAGCCCAATATTCCGGCAATTATCTTGGTAGGGAATTTTCTGGTCTCGGGATTATAGATCCTCAAGGTTTCGTTGTATCGGTTTCGCTCTACGTTGATTCGGTTTTCGGTGCGTTCCAACTCATTGATCAATTCCCTGAAATTCTCATTGGCTTTCAGGTCTGGATAGCGTTCAAAGGTTGCCAATAATCGAGAGAGGGCAGAGGTAACGCCTGCTTGTGCCTGCTGGAACTGTTCCATTTGCGCCGGGGTTGCATTGGATGGATCCACCGTTATGGAAGTGGCCTTGCTGCGAGCTTCCGTCACCCGTATCAGGGTCTCTTGTTCAAATTCGGCATATCCTTTGGCGGTGTTAACAATATTCGGGATCAGGTCGGCCCTACGTTGGTAGGAACTTTCCACATTTCCCCACTGGGCCATAACGTTTTCATCCAGGTGGACCAATCTATTGTTTACGGATGCGAACCATCCTCCAATCAATAAAACAATGCCGATGATGACTATAAGCGGTAACCATTTTTTCATAAGATATTGGTTTAAAGTTCTTTTTTTATTTTTAAAAGTTCTGCTTTAACGGCTTCCAATTTACGGATAATTTCAAATCGATCTAAGGTTTTTTGTTTGTTTTCTTGAAGATGGTTTTTGGCGCCCTCCAAGGTAAACCCGCGTTGTTTTACCAAATGGAAAATAATCTCAAGGTTTTTGATGTCCTGGGGCGTAAACCTTCGGTTTCCTTTGGCGTTTTTCTTGGGTTTCAATACATCAAATTCCTTCTCCCA
>CAYXDM010000248.1:0-2836 GCA_964463595.1 uncultured Aequorivita sp.
AGAGCGCCACCTTGCCAAGGTGGAGGTCGCGGGTTCGAATCCCGTTTTTCGCTCAGACCAGAAATGCCGATAGAGAATCGGCATTTTTTGTTAGATTCCCAGACTGTCTCTTTAAGAAGTAGTCGAAAATGCTGATGTGGTGGAATTGGTAGACACGCCGGACTTAAAATCCTGTGCCCATACCCGGGCGTGCGGGTTCAAGTCCCGCCATCAGTACTTAGGCGCAATGCATTGACGATCAATGGTTGCGCTTTTTCTTTTGCCTAAGCTTTCGTTTTGCTCGAAAGCTGTTCCCCATCCACTCCAATTTAACCACAATGGGTTAGCTATTCCCCCAGGGAAGGTTTAAATTTGTCCAAGGAAAAATTCTTCTCTCATGTTCGATTTCATCCTAAATATAATGACCCTTGGAATTCGTCCTCTTTTTCTAAACCAGAAGAAATTCCATGATCTTATTCTCGAGTTCAGAATTAAATTTTCCAATCCTGGTAGGGCACATTTGGTTTATTCCGATATTGGGGAGTTTTATGAAAGGCTGGGCAGCTTCAATTTTAAGCGGGTTTTTTTCCGTAAGTATTACGAAGAATATAGGGGTCATCTCGAAAGGTTTAAACCGGAGATGGGAGATGTTGAATCGAGCCTAACATTTTTGCGGATAGCTCTTGCCGAGAATAAATGGAAACCTACAAGACCTTTGCCAGTAATGGTCCATCATTTGAAATATGAATTCAAATTTACCGCAAATCCTTTTATCACCTATCAGAAGAAACAGCAGCGGAAAAAATTGGATGCTCTTGGAACAGGTGCCAACACAACAGCCAAACCCAAGCAATCCCAAAATTGGACCAGGGTCCCATTAAAACATTCAAAGGGTTCATCCTGATGGTTAACCAAATCAAAAGCATGCTATTCGGTTCCAATTAAAACAAAAAAGCTCTTTCGTGCGAAAGAGCTCTTGCTTTGTGGGCGAAATGGGGTTATTGGCCGTCGGTTGCGTCTTCAATGGCGTCCGCAGTGTTGTCTGCCGCATTGTCAATCGCATCGCCGGTATCCTCGGCAGCCTCTTCTACAGCGTCAGCTGCGTCCTCTACAACATTTTCCACTTCATGGGTCGTTGTCTCAGCGGTATCATCAACTTTAACGGTAGTCTCTCTGCAAGAATAAGTTGAAGCAATTAGGGCCAGAGCAGCAATTGATAAAAAGATTTTTTTCATTTTAATAAGTGAATTAGTGATTAATATGGGACAAAAGTAGTTAAAAAACTGGTTGCTCATTATTTTAGCCGATTTATTTTTTGAATCCCAGAATATATTTAGGAAATTGTCCTCCTGCCATTGGAATCATTCCAAAATTGTTCTATTTTTAGCCCATGGAAAATAATTATATTTCTGAAGCTAAGCGTTTCAAGCTATTACGGGAAGAACTGGGGTTCACCCAACAGGCTTTTGCTTCGGTTTTGGAGGCTGGAAGCACAACTGCGGATATAGAACGGGGCAAAACCAAGATCTCGGGAAAGATCGTGGCCATCTTGATGGGACAGTTTCAAATAAATCCGTTGTGGTTGTTTGGGGAAAGCACACAGAAATACATAAATCCCCAGAGGGGTGACGTATCCCCCATAGTCGTAACCTTGGATCCTCAGGGGAATGACAATATCGTTTTGGTAAACCAGAAAGCGGCAGCGGGATATCCAAATAATATCCACGACGTGGAATGGTACCAATCCCTTCCCAGTTTCAATATCCCCTTGCCGGAATTTCGGAATGCCACATATAGAGGTTTTCAGGTTGAAGGAGATAGTATGCTGCCCAATATAAGGCCAAATGAGTGGGTTTTGGGTCGTGCGGTCCCCAATATTGCGGAGGCCTCAGACAGCAAGATTTTTATAGTAGTCCTAAAGGACTCGGTTTTGGTGAAAAAACTCCAAAAGGTCCCTAAAAATCCGCAGCGCATTAGGTTGATCTCTTTAAATAACCAGTATCTGCCAATCGATGTGAAGGCCAGTGACATCGTAGAGCTTTGGCAGGTAAACAGCAAATTGACTTTTGGGGTGGATGAACCCAATGACAGCACTTTGTTGCGACAATTGCATGAGTCCATGGAGGAATTGAAGGGGCAGATTCGCAGTCTTACCTAAAACAGATGGGCATTTTTTTCTCCCACCCCTTATTCCCAAAGCGCGTGGAATTTTTCCGTATTAAGGTAAATTGTTTTTCCAATTGATGGATGCCATAGGTAGGTATCCCATGAGCCACAATGGCCCTTCCTGAGTTATATAGGGTTAAAAAAAACCACACCACCTTTTAAACTCCCCAGTTGGTGGTGTGGTTAGGGAATAAAAGAAAACCTTTATTCCCTTATTTATTCCGGTACCCGAAAAAAATGTAACTATCTGCTTAATTTAATTTTCGCCAAATCACCAAATAAAGGTTGGTGATCTTAATTCTCAAATGTGGGGATCAGTGTGTGAACCGGGATATTTAGAGTTTGCATCCAGGTTTTAACGTTGGCATAAATTGCCCATTAAGAATATTGTAAACAATCCGTTTCTTGTCGATTTCGCCTAAGGAGCGCAATCTTGGTTGAAATTTAGGTTTATTGCCTTGGAATAAGATTAATCCATCCTGTGAAATGAAAAATATCTACAAACGCGAATTAAAATGTTATTAATATCAGATTATCACAAAATAGTCATTAGGTTGTAAAAATAACCGTTAATTTTTTATTGATCAAGTATTTAAAAATAAATTTTTTAGTTTCTGTATTAGGATAAATAAAAGTATTATAATGTGGCCAATTTTTTAAAACTTCAAGTAGAATTGTAGGTTAAACCATT
>CAYXDM010000249.1:0-2795 GCA_964463595.1 uncultured Aequorivita sp.
CTTCTTGGGTCCTTGGTATCGTAACCTATGTGGATGGTGAATTTGAATATGACAAACTGGATCTTACCACTGACGACGGAAGGATTATACCTGTAAAAGCTAAAAACGGCTCCATTCTTTTACAGGAATATTCCGAGAAAAATGGCGTGGAACTGCGCCTGGAAAGGATAAATTATTAAAGTCCCTGAAGATGGCTAACAGTCTCGACTAGATTCGCATTAATTGGCAGGAGGCAATACAAGATGTTTTTTCCCTCAAATTGTTATCTTCGCTACCTCTTCAAATTTTATAAATAATGAAAAATTTTAAAAGCGGCATTTTCCTTTGTTTTGTACTTACTGTTTTTTCACTATCAACCTTCGCACAGGAAGTTGATAACAACCAGCATTTGTTTGACTCTTTCACCTATCGGCAGGGAAATGAATATAGAACGGCATCGGGGAAACCAGGCCCTGCATACTGGCAAAATAGCGCAGATTACCTTTTGGAAGTCTCTTTGGACGACAAGACCCATATAATATCTGGCAATGTTACTATCCATTATACCAACAACAGTCCCGAGACCCTGGATTTTATTTGGCTCTACCTGGAGCAGAACCGGTTTACGGAACATTCGCGCGGCACCTTGACTACGCCCGTACAGGGCAATCGTTATAGCGGAGATGTGGAAGGGGGTTTTGAGCTTTCTGGAGTCTCGGCAAAAACCAAGACCGGGACATCCTCAAAATACTTGGTCGATGATACACGGATGCAGATTTTTCTGGACCGGGCTTTGGCTGCAAAAGGAGGAGAGGTAGAAATAAAAATGGATTTTAAATTTAAGGTCCCTGAGCGCGGAATGGACAGAATGGGCCGTTTGGAGGTGGAGGCAGGAACCATTTATGCCCTGGCACAATGGTATCCGCGGGTTGCAGTTTTTGACGATGTGGTGGGATGGAATACGGAGCCCTATTTGGGTGCAGGTGAATTTTATTGTGAATACGGAGATTTCGATGTGAAGATTACGGCTCCTGCAAATCACACGGTGGTCTGTTCGGGAATTTTGCAAAACCCGACTGATGTTCTTACCAAAACCCAGCAACGGCGATGGGCCCAAGCTGAAAAGAGTGATAAAACGGTTTATCTCATAAAGCCAAATGAAGTGGGAAAACCATCTTCCTATGTCAAAAACAACGGAAACCTGACGTGGCATTTCAAAATGCAGAACACGCGCGATGTTGCCTGGGCCTCGTCCAATGCATTTATCTGGGATGCCTCCAAGATGGATCTGGGTAATGGAGAGACAGGCTTGGCCCAGTCAGTCTATCCCCAGGAAAGTGATGGCAAAAACGCGTGGAACCGTTCTACCGAATATACGAAGGCCTCAGTGGAATTTTATTCAAAAACATATTATCCATATCCCTATAAAAATGCCATTAACGTAGCGGCAAATGTGGGCGGCATGGAGTATCCCGGCGTTAGTTTCTGTTCGTATAGGAGCGTCGGATCCCGACTTTGGGGCGTTACCGATCATGAATTTGGCCACAATTGGTTTCCGATGATCGTGGGGACAAATGAAAGAAGATATCCTTGGTTGGACGAGGGATTGAATACATTTATCAACCATTATAGCACGGTGGCATTCAACAACGGCGAGTACGATACCAGAATGGAGGGACCCCGGTCCTTAATTCCATATCTCACGGCTGATACCCGGGAAGGCATAGAGACTTCCCCAGAAGTGGCCAATGCGCGTAACCTTGCATATACCGCATATTATAAGCCATTTGCGGGTCTTTATTTGCTTCGGGAATACATTCTGGGCCATGAACGTTTTGACAATGCCTTTAAAAGTTATATAAAGACCTGGGCCTATAAACACCCACAACCCAATGATTTTTTCAACCACATTGAAAATGTCGCTGGAGAAAACCTGGATTATTTCTGGAAAGGCTGGTTTTTTGGCAATGGCAATATCGATTTGGGAATTTCTTCCGTTGAGCCCTATAATGGAGGCTATCTGATTACCTTGGAAAATGAGGGACAAATCCCGATGCCGGTACAATTGGAGGTAATATACAGCGACGACACCTCGGAAAAAGTGTCGCTTCCTGTTGAGATTTGGCATCGCGGAAATAGCTGGGAGCATTTTATAAAAACCGACAAACAAGTGCGAAGGGTGGTTTTGGATCCCGATAAAATAGTGCCGGACGTAAATCTTTTGAACGATACCTGGAACAAGTTGGATTAAATATCCGGAACCTTTAGTCCAACCACTTTGCTTTAAATTGGCTATCCATTTTTTTCATGGATACAATCCTGAGAAACCAAGGAGGTTCCAAATCCGACCTGGGCCGCATTCCGAGGGATGGGTCTCAAAAGGATTGTGGAGGGAAAGGACTATCTTTGCCGAAAATTTAATGAATATGGAAAAACAGTTACAGCAGCGGAGCGGAAACATCTGTGAACTATGCGGAAGTGAAGCAGATCTTGGAATTTATGAAATCCCAGATTCTCCATTAAACGGGGTGGATGCTGCCATTTATATCTGCAATGTCTGTAGGGACCAGATTGAGGATTCGGATAAAATGGAACCGAACCATTGGCGTTGTTTAAACGACAGTATGTGGAGTGCCGTGCCCGCTGTTCAGGTGATGGCCTGGCGAATGCTGGATCGATTAAAAACTGAAGGATGGCCGCAGGATTTACTGGACATGATGTACCTGGACGACGAAACTGCAGCGTGGGCAAAGGCGGGGGTAGGCGAAGAAAAGGAAAATACCCTGGTACATCGCGATAGCAATGGCGTTATTTTG
>CAYXDM010000250.1:0-1204 GCA_964463595.1 uncultured Aequorivita sp.
GTATCAAGCTCAGGCAATACGGAATACCGCACCATCAATCCCAAACCCACCAATACAACACCCATTACAAAATATGGCAGCATTACGCGTTGGATCAATTCATCCAGTACAATATCCTTTTCCGCCTCCACCATATAGGGAATTTGTGCGAAAAGCTCGTTGTCCGTCGGCCTTAAAATGACTGCGGCAAATATCAAGGGGGCAAGAATTCCGGCCCCCTTGTTGAGGATGCCCATAATGCTGATCCGTTGGGCAGCCCGTTCTATGGGGCCCAATATGGTGATATAAGGATTCGCGGCGGTCTGTAAAATGGCCAATCCTGCCCCCAATAAGAATAAACCAAGCAAAAACACCTCATAGGTCCGAACCATAGCGGCGGGCACGAAGATAAAGGCGCCTAGTGACATAGCCAGAAACCCGTACATCATTCCTCTTTTGAACCCGACCGACTTTAATAGATAGGAGGATGGGACGGAAAACACCAGGTAGGAGATATAGAAGGCGAAAGTGACCAGGTAAGATTGGAAATTGGTCAGCTCACAGGCGATCTTGAAGTACGGGATCAAAATCGCATTTATCCATGAGACGAAACCGAACACAAAAAACAATACGCCAATAATTGCAATGGAGATATTGGTTTCTCTTTTCGTGAGGGAAACGGCACGTACCAAAGTGGTGGTTTTTGTCATTTTTGTTCCACTTGGATGTCCAATAATGATGCAGATGCCCGGTCCAAAAACACCTGACAATGCTGGTGCTTCCTTAAGATGCTTGCCGGGTAAAGGTTACTTATCTCATTTTCCAAACAATCCTTCACAGCCTTTGCCTTTCTTTCGTCCGGTACCGAGCAGACGATGTGCCTTGATTTCATGATTTGGCGGATAGACATGCTAATGGCCTGTCGGGGGACCTCATCGACGGATTTAAACCAGCCTTCCCCCATTTGTTGTTTTCTGCATGCGAGATCCAAATCCACTACCAGGAAGGCCTCTTCCGTTTCAAAATCCGCAGGGGGGTCATTGAACGCCAAATGCCCGTTCTCACCGATTCCTGCCAAAGCCAGATCAATGGGGAAATTAGCGATAATTTCGTTCAGCCTCTTGCATTCATCTTCCGGATTGTTCTCGCCGTTGATCAGGTGGATAGAAGCAAAAGGCCCTGTTTTATCCAAAAATCTTTCTTTTAAAAACTTGCGGAAACTTGC
>CAYXDM010000250.1:1304-2764 GCA_964463595.1 uncultured Aequorivita sp.
ACTGAAATACAAGTTTTCCAGCAACTAGCGTTTTTAAGATCTTCATATTGAAGTTCTTTATTTTAAACTGGATCAAGTCTGCCCTTTTCCCAGGCTCAAGTACTCCACGGTCAAACATTCTATGCAGGCGCGCAGGGTTTGAAGCGGTCATATGAATCGCTTTTGCCAAACTGCATCCCGTGATTTTCATAATATGGCCGATGGCCTTAGATAAAGGCGAGGCAGAACCATACAAACCACCTTCTTGGCCTGAAAATTTTAGATTTCCATCCTGTGTTTTCTCAATAGTCTGCCCGTTTTTAATTTTATACGTACCCGGTGGTAAGCCCGCATAGCTGGTAATATCCGAGGTCATAATCAGCTTGTCCGCACCTTTGGATTTGTAGAAGACATTGATGAGATCATCAGGAAGATGGAACCCGTCACAAATGATACTCGCCATCATACGGTCTTCGGCTAGTTGCGGCCATATAGGATTTAAATGCCTGTTGATAAGGGCCGCACATCCATTGCCTAAGTGGGTGGCCAGTCTGGCCCCGTTATCGATGGCTTGCTTTATTATTCCGGCCGAACCGTTATGATGGCCCAAGGAAACAACAATTCCGCTTTCCACACATTTTCTGATGAATTCCATCGCACCATCCACCTCAGGAGCAAGGGTGACCAATAGAATTTTTTCATCCGAAGCTTTATAAAGTTCTAAAAATTCCTGCCAATCAGGGGGGCGTACATGTTCCTTTGGATGGGCACCCCGATAGCCATCTATCGGTGAGATATAGGGTCCCTCCAAATGGAATCCCGGAACAGCGCCCAACAACGAAGGGTCATCTTTAGCCTGGGCAAGCGTTTTGAGATTCTTTAGCAGCAACGCGTTATCGTTCGTGGTGAGCGTCGGGAAATAGCTGGTGACGCCATCTTTCCAAAGCGACTTGGTAACGTTTTTGACATCATCAACAGTGAGATTTTCACCTCCTGCGTATCCCTCGGCGCCTTCCAGCGAAAAAGATATATTGTTGTAACCGTTAATCTGTATATCAATTAATCCCGGGCTAATTATTGTTTCTTCGTTTTCTCTAGAAATCCTCTTGACTCTTTCCACCTTCGCAATTTTTCCGTCCGCTATGTCAACTACAATAGGAGAATGATCAAGATAATGAATACCCTCAATTCGTTTTTCCTCTTCGTTTATTTTTGACATGATGGATCGTCTTTTCTGTTTAAAAACATGCACGGGTTAGGCGCCTTATAACCTCTCTGGAAAAATTTCCGTCCGCGTTTACTCAAAATGCAGTGGCTGTACCTTTAACCACGATCTATTTTGTAGAAACTGGATCCAGCGACCGCACCGGATTGCAGGGTTACAATTGGCGTCCGTCAAAGAATCCTTGCCACCCCCACTCACATAAAACGTAAAACTCCTACTGATGGTAAGGGAACCGATAAGGATCATATATTCTGAG
>CAYXDM010000251.1:0-2722 GCA_964463595.1 uncultured Aequorivita sp.
TATTAAATTAATTATCGAAAAAAAGATTGTTATGAAAAGATTACAGAACAAAGTAGCCATCATTACCGGTGGCGCTGGTAGTATCGGCAGAGTGAATACCATAAACCCATCACAGGTGGACAACAGTATAATGCGGTCCTTGAAGCCGTTTTGCTCCGGGACAGGCCAGATGAGAGCAAGTTCATTACCGGCACTACCCAAGTGATAGACGGCGGAATGAGTGCGTAGGGAGTGATCGTAAAAATCAAATAGGCGTCAAATTTTAAATAAATTATTATGAAAAAATATAACATCGCCGTTTTGGTCGGCAGCCTTAGAAAAGAATCGTTTAACCTGAAAACAGCAAAGGCGATCATTGCACTTGCGCCGGAATCCTTATCGTTTGAGGTCATAAATATTGGATCACTTCCATTTTTCAATGAAGATTTGGAAGCCAATCCCCCAAAGGAATGGGTAACCCTTAAAAAACAAATTGAAGATGCAGACGGAATTCTTTTTGTAACCCCTGAATATAACCGCTCAGTGCCGGCAGTTCTAAAAAATGCCATTGATGTGGGTTCCCGGCCGTACGGACAAAATTCGTGGGACGGAAAGCCCGGTGCGGTAGTAAGTGTCTCCATCAGCGGGATAAGCGGCTTTGGTGCAAACCACCACTTGCGCCAATCCCTGGTATTTGTAAATGTACCAACCATGGCACAACCTGAAGCATATATAGGCGATGCAGCCAATTTATTTAATGATAATGGAAACCTCAGCAATGAATCTACCAAAGGATTCCTTAAAGATTATGCCTTAGCATTTGAGAAATGGGTTAGAGCCCACGTGATAGGGAATTAGAACGTCAAAAGGATTTTTAGCGATCCCTTGCCGAACTGACTGTGAGCATAAAAATTTGGACTTTAAATTTATAATTTTGCCACAACAGATTAATTCAGAGTTCCTATAAAATTGCGTGATTTCAAACCTTATATTGTTTTTGGAAGGGACCTCATTTTGATGTCCACACCCTTTACAATGATAAGGACAAAAGAGTTATAGGAAATTTTAAAAATTTCTATGTTAATTCCTTCCGAGATTCAGGATATTGGGAAAAATCCTTAACTTGTAACCCCTTTGGACAGGGTCCTTACTACCGAAAGATAAATCCCCTTTGATCGGGGATATCAAGGAATAATCCCGAACATTGAATTTAAAAGACAAAAAAACATTGTTGAATATCTTCATCCTCAATAGAACCATAAGCCAGAAAACCCCCTAATGACCCTACTTCTCATTTATCTGTTTTCAGCGTTGATTATATCGTTTGTCTGTTCCATTTCAGAAGCCGTACTGCTGTCCACACCACTCTCATATTTAAAATCGAGAATACAGAAAGGAGATAAAAAAGCTAAAAGGCTAATGTTGCAAAAAGAGGATATTGACAAAGCTCTGTCTGCAATCCTTTCCCTGAACACCGTCGCACATACCGTTGGGGCTGCGGGAGTGGGAGCCCAGGCTACAATGCTTTTTGGGGAAGCTTATTTTGGCCTTGTCTCAGCCATTCTCACCATCTTAATATTATTTTTGACCGAAATAATTCCAAAAACCCTCGGTGCAAACTACAACAAACAACTTGTGGGGGTGACCACCATGGCCATACAGATTATGGTTTTTATAACCTATCCATTGGTTATCCTTTCTTCTTTTATAACCAGGTTGCTCTCCAAGAATAAATCTGAATTTTCTACCAGTCGGGAAGAAGTATCGGCATTGGCAAGTATAGGAATGGAAGAAGGGATTTTTGCTGAAAAGGAAAACAAAATCATTCAAAATCTGATCAAACTCAAAAACATTCACGTTTCGGAGATCATGACCCCCAGGGTTGTAGTAGTCACCGCTGATGAGGAAATGAGTTTACAGGAATTCCTCGAGAATAAGGAGTTTTTGCATTTTTCGAGAATTCCTATTTATCGAACCCATAAGGACAACATCACAGGCTATGTCTTCCGGGCACAGGTATTTGAGTTACTGGCCGAAGATCAATTCCACAAAAAACTTAAGGATATAAGACGGGAAATATTGACTTTCCGGAAAAGTACCACCCTTTTTAATGCTTGGGACGAAATGCTGGCAAAAAGGGAACATATCTCTCTTGTGATTGACGAATATGGCGGTATGGACGGGATAACCACCCTGGAAGACATCATTGAATCCCTCCTCGGCTTTGAGATCATAGATGAAAAAGACAAAGTGGACGATATGCAACAGTTTGCCCTGGAAAGATGGAAGGAAAAAAAGAAAAAGTACGACCTACTAAAAAAGGACCTCAATAATGGCCATTAAGTGGCCTTGATCCAAGATCTACGGCTTCACCTTATCAAATCATATAACAGTAATTTTTTGCCCAAGATCCAACAACCCAAGTTTTGGGTAGGGAATAAAACATCTATTTCTCTTCTCCCTCCTTCCAGTTTTCACCTTTTCGTACTGGATCTTGATTGCGCTGGTTTTCTTTCTGGTTTGCCTTGTTACCTACAGGATCTGGAGGGGATTTTTGTTCATCCTTACCCGTCTTCCGGCGGGGTTGATTTCCTTTGTGCTCATAATAAGTTTCCATCATTTCTGGTTTAAAATTTATTTTATATACCAGATAAAACTACATCTGAGAGAACGATAAAATGGATCTATTATCAAAAAATTAACCTCCAATATAAATGAAGTCGACCGTTCACCATTCTTTGAC
>CAYXDM010000252.1:0-2687 GCA_964463595.1 uncultured Aequorivita sp.
TCTTAATTAATTCTATAAGGATATCACTCCCTATCTACTACGAAATATAAGCCCCTTGGGCGGTGTGCTCCTGCATATTGGAATTGCCGCGGTAGCGTGGATCTATCGACCGGCAATGATGCTCTATATGATCGCCGCGTTTCTGTATTTCTCTTGGATAATCATTTCCAGAAAACAGGACAAGTTGTTTCACGTACTGTTGGCCGCTGCCTATTTCACGGGAGCCGAGGTGTACATCAGGATGACAAAGGCGTATTTCTTTTTTGAGACAGGTAAATATGCGGTTATTTGGTTCGTGCTGCTGGGAATGATCTATATAGGCTTTAAACGGAATGCAATTCCCTATATGGTATATTTAATTTTATTGCTTCCCGGAATTTTGGTCTCCTATGAAGCGATTGCCTACGATGTCAACTTCAGAAAAACTATTCTTTTTAATTTCAGTGGGCCTCTTTGCTTAACGGTGGCTTCAGTTTTTCTCTACGGAAAAACGGTGACCTTCAGCCAAATGTTAAAGATATTGGACTATATGATATATCCTTTGATCGCCACCACGGTTTACGTGGTTTTATACTCCCCGGATATTAGGGAGGCGGTTACGGGTACGGCCTCAAATTCTGCGGTGTCTGGAGGGTATGGCCCCAATCAGGTAGCCACGGTACTGGGTCTGGGCGTTTTTCTTCTGCTCACCCGGTTGATGATTCCTTATAAAAATTTTTTGGTGCACTGGGTCATGATGTTTTTTTTTTCGTTAATTGCCTATAGGGCGCTACTAACTTTCTCCCGCGGCGGGGTTTTGGTGGCCGTAATTATGTGTCTTGTATTTATAGTTGTGTATTATTTTTCCTCAGCCATAGAAGTCAAGATTAAGACCAGTATGAGGATAGTGGGATTGGTTGCGGCCGGAATGGGGATATGGACCTTCGCCATTTTGCAGACCGGTGGAATGATAGAAAACCGCTACGCAAACAAGGATGCCCTTGGCCGTGAAAAAGAGGACATTACCACTGGAAGGGCAGATCTTTTCCAAACCGAAATGGAGGCATTTATGGGAAGTCCTTTTCTTGGTGAGGGTGTGGGCGGCTCAAAATTTTATTTTGAACAGGAACTGGGAGTTGAATTGGCAACCCACAACGAAATATCACGAATGCTCTCGGAACACGGCATGTTTGGAATCTTTGCTTTGCTCACTCTTATTTTCGCGCCCATATTGACAAAGTTGGGGGGAAGAAAAAATATCTATTTTTGGCCTTTTTTAATTTTTTGGGGATTGACCATAGCACATTCCTCCATGCGTATTGCGGCCCCGGCTTTTATATATGCCTTAAGTTTGTTGAATATTGAATTTGATAAGCCAAATAAAACATTGGTGGACCGTAGCGATTCACCACTTCATAATCCCTGAACATATATGCCTTCCTTAATTGATGGAAAACAAAAAAAGACTGTTATATATTGGTAATAAACTGGCTGGCCACGGCAGATCCCCCTCCTCGGCAGATATCCTTCCAGGTTTGTTTGCAAAGGAAGGCCACATGGTTATGGTTGCTTCGGATAAGAGAAATAAAATTTTCCGTTTAATGCACATGGTTTGGGTTACTTTTTATAACCGAAAAAAGATAGACCTGGTCCTAATTGACACGTATAGCACTTCCAACTTTATTTATGCCGCACTTATTGCAGCCTTATGCAGAAGGTTCAAGCTGCCGTACATTCCCATCCTACACGGGGGCAACCTTCCCGTACGATTAAAAAACAATGAGGGGTTGAGCAAAAAAATGTTCACTGGCGCAAAGACAAACGTCGCACCTTCAAGATTTATCATGGAAGCTTTTCAAAAACAGGGATTTAAGAACATTGTTTTCATTCCGAATTCCATAAAAATTGACCACTATCCCTTTCTCCTTCGGAAGGCAGTCAAACCCAAGTTGTTATGGGTGCGTTCTTTTGCGGATATATATAACCCCAACCTGGCTCTGAAAATAGTGGAGATGTTGACCGCCCAAGGGCTGGAGGTGGAATTGTGTATGGTGGGGCCGGAAAAGGACGGAGCGTTGCAGAAATGTAGGAGGATGGCAGAGGAACTAAATCTTCCGATTAAATTTATGGGGTTATTGCCCAAAAAGGAATGGATTGCAATGGCGAGCAATTTTGATATTTTTATCAATACCTCCAATTATGACAATATGCCCGTAAGTGTAATGGAGGCCATGGCTCTTGGCCTACCCGTAATATCTACGAATGTTGGGGGCATGCCTTTTCTGATCGAATCGGGAAGCAATGGGATCCTTGTTCCTACGAACCGTCCAGATGCCTTTGTGGAGGCGATACAAAATCTTTATTTGAATCCTCCCCTAGTGGTGCTTCTTTCAGGAAATGCCAGAGCAAGTATGGAAAATTTTGATTGGAAAAGGATAAAAAATCGTTGGATGGAGACATTGTATTTCTAAGTGGTTATTAACTTTCCTATATTTACACCATAATTTAAAAATCGAAAACGTATAATTATTCATAAAAGATTGAGTTAAATTAAATAAAATTATAGATGATTGGTATTTTCTTTAAAAATAAAGTTAAATTTATAAATGTGATACAAGGGGTAAAGGCTACCGATATATTTAATGCTAAGGAATTAAAAATGTCCAAAAATAATTTCCATTTTGATATTTCAGAGCGGAAAGTCCTTC
>CAYXDM010000253.1:0-2680 GCA_964463595.1 uncultured Aequorivita sp.
CAAACCACAACATTTTTATAAGCGAATCCCAACAGGATTTATGCCATATATTCAGCCCTAAAATCCTTGCCCTTCAATCAAATATAACCATTCAACCAAAGCATCCAACAGATTTTTCAACATTTTGGCAGATAAGGACAGTCACACTTCTCCTTTTTCAATCCCGAACCCACCACCCAAAAATAATCGCTCAAATAATCTATATTTGCAGGCTAAACCCTGAGAAAGGATTTATATGAAGAACATCCGAAATTTTTGCATCATTGCACACATAGACCACGGAAAAAGCACCCTGGCCGATCGACTTTTGGACGCCACGGGAACGGTGACCAGCCGTGAAAAACAGGAACAATTGCTGGACTCCATGGATCTGGAACGCGAACGGGGCATCACTATAAAAAGCCATGCTATCCAAATGGAATATGTGTACAAAGGCGAAAACTATATCCTTAACCTGATCGATACGCCCGGCCACGTGGATTTTTCGTATGAGGTTTCCCGCTCCATCGCCGCCTGCGAAGGGGCTTTGTTGATTGTGGATGCCGCCCAGAGCATTCAGGCACAGACTATCTCCAATCTATATTTGGCCTTGGAGAACGACCTGGAAATTATTCCCGTTCTAAACAAGATTGATCTTCCTTCTGCCAATCCAGAGGAAGTCACTGATGATATTGTGGATCTTTTGGGCTGCAAACCCGAGGAAATCATTCCGGCCAGTGGAAAAACAGGTCTTGGCGTGACCGAGATTTTAAGTGCCATTATAGAACGCATTCCGCCCCCGAAGGGCAATCCGGACGAATCTTTGCAGGCCTTGATCTTTGATTCGGTTTACAATCCCTTCCGCGGCGTGGAAACCTATTTTCGGGTTTTGAATGGAGAAATCCGAAAAGGACAGCAAATCAAGTTCATGGCTACCGGAAAATCGTATTATGCCGATGAAGTGGGAACCTTGCGGTTGAAACAATTTCCGAGGGAAGTGATAAAGACTGGCGACGTGGGCTACCTCATCACAGGGATCAAAGAAGCTAAGGAAGTGAAGGTGGGCGATACCATAACCGATTCCAAAAACCCCACAAAAAACATGATCGAAGGGTTTGAGGACGTAAAACCCATGGTTTTCGCGGGAATCTATCCAGTGGATACGGAAGATTACGAAGAGCTGCGAAACTCGATGGAAAAACTCCAATTGAACGATGCTTCGCTCGTTTTTATGCCGGAAAGCTCCGCCGCTCTGGGATTTGGTTTCCGATGTGGATTTTTGGGAATGCTCCATCTTGAGATTATCCAAGAACGCCTGGAACGCGAGTTTGACATGACGGTGATTACCACAGTTCCAAACGTATCCTACCACGCTTATACGAACAGAGAGCCCGACACTCCTATTTTGGTCAACAACCCTTCCGATTTGCCGGATCCGTCCAAGTTAAATCGGGTGGAGGAACCGTATATTAAGGCCACTATCATCACCAAATCAGATTTTGTGGGGCCCGTAATGTCGTTATGTATCGAGAAAAGGGGCGAAATCGTGAACCAGACGTATTTAACCACCGAACGGGTGGAACTCACCTTCGATATGCCTCTGGCGGAAATTGTTTTCGATTTTTATGATAGATTGAAGACCATTTCAAAAGGATATGCTTCTTTCGATTATTCCCCCATTGGGATGCGTCCATCCAAACTTGTAAAGGTCGATCTGCTGCTCAACGGGAATATTGTGGATGCTCTTTCCGCATTGCTCCACGCCGACAATGCGTATGATATTGGAAAGAAAATTTGCGAAAAGCTTAGACAGCTTATCCCCCGACAGCAGTTTGATATCCCAATTCAAGCGGCCATCGGTGCCAAGATAATTGCCCGTGAAACGGTAAAAGCCCTTCGAAAGGACGTTACCGCAAAATGTTATGGTGGTGATATTTCGCGAAAGCGAAAGTTGTTGGAAAAGCAGAAAAAAGGGAAAAAGAAAATGCGCCAGATAGGGAATGTGGAAATTCCTCAGGAGGCGTTTATGGCGGTGCTTAAGTTGAATGATTAGGGATATCTAATGGTATAGAGAGCTGGATCACTGGACGCGCTTGAAAAAGTATGGGATAAGACAAATTTTCAAATGTTATTCTTGACATTGTTCGGATTACAAATATCTCAATTGCCGCATTCCACTCCCGAATCTTCCAATCCAGAAAAATATGTATCATAGGGGGTTCCGGTGTTTTCGCCATTGACGTAGGCGTTTCCATCACTTTCTTGACAAAGCTCAAAACTCAAAGTGTCGGGGGAAGTACAGATTACGCAGGTAACGGCATCATCTTTTTTGCATGAATTAAAAGCGAGGAGAAGAGTTATCGCACAAGCGGAAAAGATATGTTTTTTCATTGAAAGGGTTTTGACCAGAACGGTTATTGTTTAAATTTATTTTTTTGATTTTCCCAGATTCATATAACGGAATGTACAGTCCCACTGGGTGATGAAGCAAATTTTTATTGAAAAGGCATATTTCCAACGTCTGAAGTTCTTAGGTTTATTCCAAAAAGCTCGTTCTGGTAAACTACCGAGCGGTCGATTTTTGGACGGTTTAAAGTTTGTTAAAAATACCATAATTAATTTGGACTTTCCGAGCGGGTGTGGTAGGCTTTTGTTATTTTGCGGATCATTTCTTCTGAACCATGAATTTATTCCCTATTGA
>CAYXDM010000254.1:0-2669 GCA_964463595.1 uncultured Aequorivita sp.
ACCTGGGTAAAGGTAAGAGCCATGATCGAAAACTTCCTGATTTTGCAATGGCGGGCGGGGGCCTTACAGGGAGCTAAGCCGGAGCAGGCATTTTTCGTCCGGGTAGGCCTTGGCGAAACCATGACAGCGCTCGATGTTTTGGAAGGCCGTATGAATGTGGAGATAGGTATGGCAGTAGTAAGGCCTGCCGAATTCATCATTTTGAAATTCTCCCATAAAATGCCGGAGGCATAATTGATAAATTGATCCTTACACTTATAAAATCAAAACAAAATGGCCGATTATCCATTAGCTAAATTCCATTTCTCAGTAGACTGGGGAGGAACCAAAATAGGATTTACAGAGGTATCCGGGTTAGACGTTGAGACAGAGGTGATAGAATACCGGGACGGCGCAATGCCTGAATACAGCAAGAAAAAGATGCCAGGCATGCAGAAATATTCCAATATCACCCTAAAAAGAGGCACCTTCCAGAGTGATAACGAATATTATGAATGGTGGAACACGGTGCAGCTAAATACCATACAAAGAAGGGATATTATTATTCAACTTTTAAATGAAGAACACAGCCCGGTGGTCGTATGGAAAGTAAAAAATGCCTGGCCCACAAAGGTGCAGTCTACCGACCTTAAAGGCGACGGAAATGAGACTGCCATTGAGTCTATTGAACTGGTCCATGAGGGATTATCCATCCAAAACGACTAAAAGATGGGTGGCTATTATCCTCCAGTAGGTTTTCACTTTCTTGTCGAATTTACGGGCATCGACACAACGGACAACGACCACAGATTTCAATCGGTCGGAGGCTTATCCGTGGAAATTGAAACGGAGGAATTCGTTGAAGGGGGTGAAAACCGGTTCAAACATACCTTTCCCCTTCGTACAAAATTCCCAAACCTTGTTCTTAAACGTGGAATGCTGTTGGATTCAAAGGTCATCAATTGGTGTAAAGATGCCATTGAGAACTTTATCTTTAAACCTACAGACCTTACTGTCAAGCTCTTAAATGAAGAGCATCAGCCATTACATACCTGGAAGGTAGTACATGCCTATCCGATAAAGTGGACGGTGGATGATTTTAACGCCCAGGAAAGCAAGCTGGTGGTGGAAACAATTGAACTAGCCTACAACTATTATACAACAGAATAGCCATGCCTGTAGAAATAAAAGAATTGCACATTAAGATCAACGTGGATAGTGATAGAGGCAAGGCTGAGGACAGTAAAAATGAGGGGAAGAAGAAGCAGGACATTATTGCTGCCTGTGTAGAACAAGTGATGGATCTGCTAGCTTCGAAATCGGAGCGATAGACAGTCCCGGCTCCTTAGGATAAACACTGAAAACTTTTAAGCGGTATGAGTGGAGAACTTAAAAAGCTAAGCATTATAGCGTATAGTGATCCTGAATTTAACAACAAAGTCGCTGACGGTGAATTCAATACTTTGTTGAATCCGGAGAAATATACCTTTAAATACAAAATCGAATCTAACAACGATCAGGCCTCGGGGACAAGCGATCTTTCCCCGAAGTTCAATAAAAAGCTTCCCGAGGATCTTGAACTAGACTTTTTGTTTGACCGGACAGGGGTGATTCAAGGTTATGAGGCCACAGATGATGGGATTATTGATGATATCGAAAAGTTTAAGAAGGTTGTCTTGGACTATAACGGGGAGGAACATAAGCCAAATTATCTGATTATTTCTTGGGGTTCCTTGTTGTTCAAGGGGAGCCTGATCGAGATGACGATTGAATTTAAGGTTTTTAAACCCAACGGTGCACCATTAAGGGCTGTCGCCAAAGCTAAGTTCCAAGGCTTCGTAGAGGATGATTTGAGGGTGGCGATGGAAAACAACCAGTCCGCCGACCTTACCCACCTCCGTCAGGTGACGGATGGCGATACACTTCCGCTTATGTGCTACAGGATTTATGGGGATTCCAAATACTATTTGGAAGTAGCTAAGATAAACAACCTTACGAATTTCAGAAGACTGAACGTTGGGGAGCAGCTGTTTTTTCCACCCTTAGAAAAAACAAGTTCAAAATGAATAACAGTGATGTCATACAGACCTCGAAGAGTGCGGATTTAGTCACCCATAAGGTATTGGTGGACGGCAATGAACTTTCTAAGAAATACCAAGTGAAGCAACTGGTAGTCAACAAGGAGGTAAATAGAATCCCAAGTGCCACCCTTATTTTGGTGGACGGGGACCCGTCCAAACGCGATTTTGAATTGAGCAATGAATCTTTGTTAATCCCTGGGGTTGAAGTGGAGATCACTGCTGGATACCATACCGATGAAGATACCATTTATAAGGGAATTGTCATTAAACATAGCCTGAAAATTAGGGATAATTCTACCCTGCTGATTATTGAATGTAAGGATAAGGCGGTCAGGCTGACGGTAGGGCGCAAAAGCAAATATTTCTATGAAAGCCGTGACAGTGAGATTTTTGAAGAGATAATTGGTTGCTACGGGCTTGAACACGAGGTAGAAAGCACGACGGTTTTGCATAAAGAACTGGTGCAATACCATTGCTCTGATTGGGATTTTGTGGTGTCCAGGGCACAGGCAAATGGGAAGCTATGTTTTGTAGAGGATGGCAAAATGACTGTTGAGAAGCCGAATTTGGACGCTGCTGAAGTGGAAACGGTGACATTTGGCGCCACCA
>CAYXDM010000255.1:0-2636 GCA_964463595.1 uncultured Aequorivita sp.
GACTTATAGCCACACCCCATATAATGGAGGGGTTTTATGAGAATACTATTTCGGGGATTACAACCTCTCTGGAGGAATTTAGAAATATAGCCCACGATAGTGGCCATTCTGGTTTTTCGCTGTCCGCGGCGGCGGAATATATGATGGACGGCGGTTTTGACACCCTTCTGGAGACCAAGGAATTTTTACCCATTACAGCCAACAAGGTTTTGGTGGAAATGTCTTTTCTTCAACGATCGTTAAAGGTTTTTGACCATATTTTCATTTTACAGCAAAAGGGATTTGATCCTATTTTGGCACATCCTGAGCGCTATCCCTATCTTTCGGATATCGCCCAAATTTTGAATTTTAAAAAGAAAGGCTGCAGTTTACAGTTGAACCTTTTGTCCCTGGGGGAACATTATGGAAAGCAATCAAAGCAAATGGCCATTTCCCTGCTCGAAAACGGCCATTATGAATTTTTGGGAACGGATGCGCACCATACGCAACATTTAAGGGACCTAAAACAAATTACCGTGCCTAAAAAAACACTGTACCATCTCGAAGCCTTGGTGGAACGGACCAAGGAAAACCTTAGAGACTAAAGCTCCTTTTTAACCTATCCCAGAAGGAAGGATCCTTCCCGCCGTAGATGTAGTTATATTTATTTCCGTACCCGTAATTCGATTTGCTCACATCGTTAAGAACAAATGCTACATTCTGAAGCTTATTACTTTTAATACTCTCCAATGGGAAATCGAACAGACGCTTTTCCGTATATCCGGCTCGTATTACATAAAGCATAACATCCGCATATTTGCTGATAAGGAAGGTATCCGTAACCAACATACAGGGAGCCGTATCCACTATTACGTAATCGAAGTTGTTTTCCAATTCCTCGAACAATGTCTTTGTACGGGGCCGCATCCACAATTCGGCCGGGTTGGGAGGAATGGTACCCGAAAAGAGTACGCTGAGATGGGGACTGGAATCGGAATCCTGGAGATAATCAAATATATCAGTGTCGTTCTCGTTCACCAAGTATTCCACAACCCCATTTTTATACTTAGGATCCCTGACATACCGATGTATTTTTGGATTTCTGACGTCCGCCCCAACCAGGGCCACCTTGGCACCGGAATAGGCAAGGGTGAGGGCCAAATTATAGGAGACAAGGGTCTTCCCTTCTCCCTTTATGGTAGAAGTCACGAAAATTGTACGGCCCCTTTCATCCTTTTCCTCCTTTTTATCCACATATAGATATTCGAGGTTGGTCCGCAGGATTCGGAAGGATTCCGCAAGAATTGATCGGTCGTTGACCTCAATCACTTCAGGCTCGCCCCGGAGCAATTGGGGGATTTCCCCTACGATGGGGGTTGTATTTGCACGTCTTTCCAAAAATCCCCTGTTTCGGATTTTGTTATCGATCAAGTTCTTCAAATAAATAATCCCAAAAGGAATTATCAGGCCAATTATCAGTGCAATAAGCACCACGATATTTCCTTTTGGAAAGACAGGATTCCCCCCTGTATAGGCATAATCCACCACTTTGGCCTTTGGGGTGGTAACCGCAAGGGAAATAGCGTTTTCCTCCCGTTTCTGCAGCAGATATAAATAAAGCGCCTCCTTTACATTCTGTTGGCGGGTGATGCTTCTGAACATTTTTTCCTTGGCAGGAATGGCCGTTATCTTGGAACCAATGGCGCCTTCCTGGACCCTTAGATCATTTTTGGCAATTTCCAGGGAGGTCTTTGCATTGGCAAGACTTCCCAAAATGGTTGACCTTAAGGAAGCTATCTGGTTATTGAGATTTACAATTGTGGGATTCAAGGCAGTGGAACCGCTCATAATACGGTTGCGATCCAATACCAATTGGTTGTAAGAGCTGATAGCCGAACCGATACCTTCCATCTCCAGACCCAGGTTTGTAGGCAAAAGGTCGGATTCACCGCCCTCCTTTATATAGCGTTCTATGGTCCGGACAAGCTCCAGTTTCATATCCACATCAACCTGTCTATTATAAAATTCATTGGCGTTGGACAAAAATATTTCTCCTTCCACGGCAATATCGGTCAACCTGTTATCCTGCTTAAAATCTACTTTGCCGGTCTCCACCGAATCCAATTCATGGGTAATTATTTCCAATCGGCCCTTGATGAAGTCGGCTGTATTTTCTGCCACCATATTCCTATCCTCCATGGCATCCTGGTTGTACTGCCGGATCAGTTCATTTAGAACAAACTCAGCCTTGGTGGGGTTTGAGGAGTTCAGTGAAAGCTGAATCACACTGCTCACATCGCTGAGCTGCTCCACCTGGATTCCCTGTCGATAATAACTGCCCATGGCAGAAACGCTGCTGATCTGGACCCTTATGGGATGCATGGGGAAAACTTCATCTTTATTTATTACCTCCAGATTTGGAGTAACCACAACATCGCCTACCGGCAGGGTTATACGATCTCCAAAACTAAATTCTCTTTTATCATTACTCTCTTCCTCCCAAAGACTAAATCTGGTGTCGGAGAGGACGGAAACATAAAACGGCAATGCCGAATAATTCAGGGAATCGCGGGGGGTAATGATTGTTACAGTAATAGGAATATCCCCATAAAGTTCCGCAGTTCTTATTTTCCCCTCACTAAGGTACCTTATATCCA
>CAYXDM010000256.1:0-2636 GCA_964463595.1 uncultured Aequorivita sp.
ATTGAAAAAGTTTTAATTCTCTTCCCAAAGAGAAAAATACAATTGAATATTTTATGTGAATATGTTTAAAACTGCATTACCTTTGCAAAAGCAGGCCGTCTTATCGCTGTTTGTTTTGACCCATACCGGGATCGGAGCGAGTGGAGGAAAGTCCGGACACCACAGAGCAGCATAGCGGGTAACGCCCGTCGCTCTCGCTGTTAGCGGGATGTAGGACAAGTGCAGCAGAAAGAATGTACAGGTAATGCTGTAGTGAAATCAGGTAAACTCTATGCGGTGAAATGCCACGTAAACCTGCACTTGAGGGTACCCGCCCGATGCAGGAGGGTAGGCAGATTGAGCGTTTCGGTAACGGAACGTCTAGATAAATGATAAGGTACCACCTCGATACCATCGGAGCGGTAACAGAATCCGGCTTATAGGCCTGCATTTTTTTATTTGAGGGAATTAAAAACCCTGGAGTTTATCTGTAAATTACATAGGTTGTTTGTTATTCCCAGGCAACTTATTTCGCCAATCCCTCTGTCTGTAGATCTTTCAATGGACCAAAAAAACTGAATACACTGCCCCCATATTTTCTTGCTTCGGAAAAATGCATCAGCCGGGATAGGTCTTTTTCTTTCGAATGTTCTACGATCAACATTCCTTCTGCTTCCAATAATCCTCTTCCAAATATCAAATTAACGATAGTTTCGAAATGATGGATTTCAAAATCATAGGGTGGATCGGCAAAAATAATGTCGAATTTACCCGAAGCGCCTTCGAGATAATTATCAACCTCCGATTTGATGGCTGTAATTGGAAATGAAAATTCCTCCGTTATTTTATTTATATATTGAATGCAGCCATAATTTGAATCCACCGAGGTGATTGTGGGCACTCCCCGTGATGCAAATTCAAAACTTATGTTGCCCGTGCCTGCAAAAAGATCGAGCACCGTGATCTCGTCAAAATAAAGGCGGGTGCGCAAAATGTTGAAGAGTGCTTCCTTCGCGAAATCGGTAGTGGGCCGAACGGGAAGGTTTTTTGGGGCGTTAAGTCGCCTTCCTTTATGTGAGCCCGAAATTATTCGCATTTAATCCAAATTTTTTAAAATAAAATGTCCGTGGGCTCCTATGCCCTCAATTCTTACATCATTCTTTCCTGTATCCACAAATTCTAGATTCCTGATATAGGTATAGGCGATGTTATATAGGTCGTCATTCCTTTCAATATCCCCACATAGGAGCACGGTTACGGTCTCTGGATTGAGCTTTAACTGCTCCAAACAGAAAAGCGTGTAGTAGATAAAATCTGCCGGGGTTTTATACGTGAACGTATTGCAGAGCAGTAGTTTTCCGTCCTTAATTATGATGCAATCGAAATGGTTCTGCTGCAGATGAAGGAAAATCTTTGGGAGTGAAAACTTTTCGTTTTCCAAAATAGTCTTCAATAAAACACTGGCAGAGTGGTAATAGTTGAAGGAGCCATATTTTTCGAAGAAAAAATTGTTGATATTCATATAGGGTACGTACACCACCACCATATCCAGATTTTCCAGCAAATCGTGGGCAATATAATCATTGGCCAAGATCTTTGAATTGAATTTGAGATATTCACTCGCCCTGGATTCATCAAATAGGGGTGCGGGCACCAACCCATAGACGCCGGAAGCATAGACCACGGTTACTTCTGAAAAATCTTGTTGGAGCATAAAATTTTCCCGTACAAGATCTTCAATTTCCATCAAGAGCTCTTCGGGCGTAGTACTATGGTCAAGTTTTGTCTCCTTGAAGAACAGCATTTGCTTTTGGGCATCAGTTGCCAAAAAAGAAAGCCCGTTCAGGGAAACCTGAACGGACAGTCTGTTTTCATTTAATGTCTCTATGTTTTTATTGATTGACAGAGTCGTAAATTTTTGGCCAGTTTCCTGTAGTGTTCACTTCATCCATGGATCCTACCTTTATATACCGCCCATTGACCCCATCTACAGATTGAACTTGATTTTCCTGGATCACCAAATCCCTATCCAGGTCGTGCAGGACCACATCTTTGGCTACCCTAGCCTCAAAAACGGAATAACTTGCCTCATTTCTGGTTATTTGTCCCGCTCTGAGTTCAAATTTTTCATTTATTCCTTCAATAGGAACATTCATCATTGTTTTGTATCTGGTAGAAGAACCGTAAAGTGAATCCCTGACGGATGCAAAACCCAAGGTATCCAGCAATGATCTTTCTATATAATATCCTTCAGTGATTCCGAAGGCCTTGTTCTTGGCTACGTCTGCATAACTTGTATCACGTCTTTGGGTAATGGCAAATTTTGCGGTATCAATAAAACTGATCAGACTGTCCCAATCTCCGGTAAAATTTCCAGTTATTTCTTTATGGGCCAGTTCTGCCGCTTGTATATCCTTCAAATTTTTGATCACCTTGGCATAGCGCGCCTGTTTGATCTCATTGAATTCCACCGGACCCATAACAGATCTCCAAACTTTCCATCCCAAAAAGATTATAACAATCCAAAGAACAACCTGAATTACTAATTTCATTGCTGAATTTGTTTAAATGTTGATTTCGCAAAATGTGCATGGCAAATCTACAATTTTTTTTTGTTCACAAAACTTTATTACGGAAAAATGATGGCTATCTTTAAG
>CAYXDM010000257.1:0-2626 GCA_964463595.1 uncultured Aequorivita sp.
ATCTTTTACCCCAAGATTATGAAAATGCGCTAAAAGAAATGATAAAGGCAGGAGCTGAAATGAGAAATTCAAGGGAACTGTTAGAAAATCGTTGAGGAAAGCGCTTTAATAAGGTTTATTTGGCGGATTTAAGCGCATCCCATCATATTGATCCTGTTATTATCTTCTAAAGTAGAATATGGTTATATTTTTGCTTTCATTCTTGGACTAACCAACATGCAAAACAATGGAATTGTCAAGTTCAAAAAAGCAAAAATTTTTGCACAGCACACTGATATCGTTAAGCGCCGTCGCCGCAGGTATCGTGGTGAAAAAAGGCATGGACATGATCTATGAAAAGATCTATCGTCAGGATCCTCCGGATCAGAATGCCGATGATAATGTGGATCTGGTGAAGTTCCTCGCCTATTCCGTAATCACGGGGGTAGCCATCAACCTGGTAAAAAACACCGTCATGCGGTCCGGCACTGTTTTAATAGAAAAAAACAAAGGAATAGAAATTTAATATGGGGCGTTTATTGCCCCACCAATAGATTTTTTGTAGTTGCCCTATTTAGGTAGGAGGAAGAGCTTATCCTTCCACAAATTTTTGAAGGAAGGAATAATAGCATCTATGTCTTTTGATAGATTACCTTCCTCCGCAAAAAAGCAGACAAAGGATGATTCATCACCATTGGCGGACTTTAGCGCTCTTTTACATTTGCCTCTGGTGCCACTGGCTGCAGTTTGCTGATCCATTATATTGCTTGATTTCCTAGAAGACGTTTGTTTTAATATTTCTTTCACCTAAGTCGCTCAACATTCCGACAGATCTGACGTTTATGCTTTGCTTATGAAGAACATCACCATTATAGGAGGGGGAGCTTGCGGGGTGGCTGTACTTGCGGAACTTGTGCTTCAAATTGTCAATTTTGACCTTGTCGGTGATGCAAAAATTATACTGATTGAAAAAGACCGGAGAATAGGATACGGCCTTGCCTTCGGGACCGAGCAGCCTGGACACCTTTTAAACACCCAAGCCGAGCTGATGGGAATCCATGTTGCTGAGCCGCGGCATTTTTCTGAATGGTTGAAAAAACGGGGCGGTCGCAAAAGGGACGATGTAAAAGGCCGAGGAGCTACCGGCCACACCTATACCAGCCGAAAGCTTTACGGCGATTATGTTGCGGAACAGGCGCAGTATTATATACGAATGGCGAGGGAAAAAGGCATTCAGCTGGAAGTGATCCACGCGGAAGCCATTGATATAGCCAAGACTAATATCTATAACGTTTTTTGCAGTTGCGGTAGACAACTGTCTGCCGATTATGTCATTTTAGCGATAGGAACGCCCAAACCCAACAACTATAAGGAGCTGGAAGGTGTTTCTCGCTACGTAGATTTCCCCTGGCCCTCCAAAAAAATTCTAGATGTCGTAAAACCGGGGGACGATGTAGCGATTTTAGGGACTAGCTTAAGCGCCATAGATGCAGTCATGACGCTGGTTGATAATGGTCACCACGGCCATGTTAGCCTTTTCTCTCCCGACGGGATGCTGCCAAAGGTCCAACCAACAGAAATTACAGCCTATACCCGGAAATTTCTTACGGCCGAAAATATTCACAGGATAAAACGGCAGAATTCCCAGCAGACTGGAGTGAAAGCGCTTTTCCGGCTCTTTCAGCAGGAAGTAGAGCATTTACATGGCAAACCCATCAATTGGCGGGACTTTGGGCGAAAGCAATTAGCCCCAGCCCAGCTTTTGGAGCAGGACATTCAAAGTGCTGAAGGCGGGGGCGACGCGATACTAACGGTGGTTTATTCGCTGCGCTATGAGGCGGCGGAAATCTGGAGCGGACTTGATCTTAGAGAAAAAAACCTGTTTAAAAAATGGTTGGATTCCCACTGGATGATCAACCGACATGCTATGCCGCTGTACAACGCATACCGATTAAACAACCTGTTTGAGATGAACAAACTGGCGGTTTTATCAGGCTTGTCTGCCGTGAATTTTCATCAAGAGCTGGAGAAATTTGTACTAAAATCTGGAAGTTCTGGTCCCCATGCCGCGGATGTACTGATCAACGCTACGGGAAGTTCCTCCCGATTGACACAGATGGAATGTAGGTTGTTGGACAACCTACTTGAGAGACAATACCTGACCGAATATCCAATAGGCGGCGCCTGGATCAATGAGCGTACCATGCAGGTGGTTTCTCCACATGGTGGTGGCGGCATTTATGCCTTAGGGCATCTTGTCAACGGCATGATGCTGGACGTAAATTCGGTATGGTTCAATGTCAGAACCGCGGCAATCCTCTCCAGCGATATTCTTGCTAAGATCAAATATGGAAGTTCCTCTTGATTGATAACAGCTTTATCGGCTTACAAGTGAAAAGCCGGTTCTAAATTGGCTATTGCGGTTCGTGCTTTTGTAGCTTTTACTGATATGCTACCATGGAAATATTTTTCCGAAGCTCCCGAAGAGAAACCTTTTTGGTCAGAGACCCTAGAACGTAAAACCTACTTTTTTAGAACAATCAATAGGATAACTCCCTTTTTTTCAACAAATATGGAAAAGAAAAGGCGATTTGGGTGACAATTCAATAAAAAATGCCTTTTTTTGCGCTGCTCCTTTGTAAAGCGC
>CAYXDM010000258.1:0-2624 GCA_964463595.1 uncultured Aequorivita sp.
CAAAAGAACAAAAAGCTGAAGGCAGAATTTCTCATCTATATTTTTTGGCTTTTGATTAGTAAATGCTAGGAGCATCGGGGACAAGGAACGTCCTTTTCACCGCATGATGCAGGATTTGATCGAGTAAAACAGTTCTTCCTCCTATCCTGTCCCTTTAGAAGGATATACGAAGGCGAAGAACCAACAGGCATATACCATTGGTTCTCCGCCACAGATTAAATCGGCAGACGTTTCCTATAAAAGCTAGTTTGACCTATAATCGCCCACTACTTCTTATTGTAACTGTAATCCCCCAGTATCTCTCCGTCATCCTTGTACACCTGTACTTTCATGGTATTGGCCGTGGCGTGGAATTTCATAAAGGTCCTGTTGCCTTCAATGGGGCCTCCACCTATTAGAACCGGAAATTTATGATCACTATCAGGTTGATGGTAGGCAAATCTATGGGTGTGTCCCGAAATCTGAAGGTCAACGTTACCTTGATTAAGCAAAGGACCGAACATCTCCCGACAATGTAGCGTCCCATGCCAGTCCCCGGAATGCCACGGAGAAATATGAATCAGCACCACCCTGAAGGCAGCGGATTTAAATTCAGGGGATTCAATTTCCCGTTTTAGCCACTCACGCTGCTTTTCCCGATATTGGTCAAAAGCTGCCAAGCCGCCATACTCCCAATTATCATCGGTCTTGTCCTCCCCCGAATCCAGTACGACGACCCTAACAGATCCCCTGGTAAAGGCATGATAATATTGGTTGTCGGTAAAACCAAGATAGTCCGGAAGCTGTCGGGAAAAGGCACCTCGCACTTCGTGGTTTCCTTGTACAAATAAAAAGGGAGTCTGCTTGGCAAAAACATCCACACATGGGATTAGAAACTGGTTGACAAGCTGCTCTTCGCTATCTATATCATCAAAGACATCACCATTGAACACGACAAGATCAAAATCCTTATCATTGCCGGAATACCCGAAGCGGTAAAGAAGCTGCGGTATGGTTTGGGATCTTTCGTGATGATCGTTGAAGATCACCATTTTAAAATCGCCTCCGACTTCGGCAGGTGTGTCAAAAGTATAAATGGGACTTATGATCGTTTCTCCAAATTTATACTGAGACCCATTCACCGCCACAATTTCAGTAGAAACAATTCTGTATCTGTGGGTTTGTCCCGATTTGATATGGGGGAGCGTGATCTTGTTGATCCGGTTGTTTGCTTGAACCAAACCATTTTGATAGGCAAAGAATTTGATATTTAGATTATTACGATCCCCGTATTCCACCCAGCTAAAACTGCTTTTGCCAGTGACCCACATGATTGTGGCTTCGTTAGGTTTTATATTTTGTAGATAAGGGCCTACGACTACTGCATTGGCCTCATTATCTTCCTCATCAGCAGCCAAGGCCGCGCCGGTGGGAAGTAGGGTCAGGGCGCCGATTTTGGAAAATTTCTCCAAAAAGGCCCTTCTGCTTGACTTGGTTATTCTGTTGTTCATTGTCAATTGCTATGGTCCCTGTCCCTTTGTCGGAAGATACAGGAAATGGGTTATAAAAGATAGTCTCGATATTAAGAAACTCTTGGCGAGAAACAAATACCCGCCAAGAGTTTGAGAAGATACACGGGTTAATAACCGGGGTTCTGAATCAGCAAATTGTTTCTATTCAGCTCATCCCTGAGAATGGGGAAGAAGTAGGCTTGTTTATCCATTCATAAGATTCTAAAGGGCACATGCGTGATGGTGGGTACGGTATTCGTAGTCTTGTTAGGCAAAAGCTTGTATTAGTTGATGAGAAATCTAATTTATTACCAATAAACGTTACAAAGAAAAAAATTCTTATTGACGGCTTTTTTTCTCTTCAACGGCGATAATTTTAAGCAGAAATGGAAACGGCAGAGGGTGGGTAAATCAAAGTCAAGCGTGAAAGACAGGTAACTTTTTGGTGGCGCCAGTTTCATTATACTTCTGACAGCACCAGCTCATCGACGATATTTAAAAAAATTGGTTGAAAAGCCTAGAGCTGAAACGGGCAGGAATTTAGAGATGCTGATCGGGTATGCTTCGGTTGATCCACCCACCTAAATAGGATCTACAGTCTTTTATCAAAATAGAAAGGCAGGACATCTATGATCTTGACCTTATCAAAATCGGTATGGCGGGTATTTAGCGCCAAATTAAACTCGTCTGGAATGACTGCGGAAGGCACCTTGAGGAGTAAGGACTGTTCTGATTGGTACCAATCAGAACCTAGCATTTGACAATCTGGACAGATAGGTGACTGGTTCCAAGCTTGTGGAAGATCTTTTAGATTGATGTGTTGAATAGGGGAATTGTCCGGAACATATATGACCATTGTTCTAAAACTTGATGTACCCACAGTGGACCGTCTATGAACCAGGTTCTCCAAACAAGCCAAAGACCGACTGGAAGCGGTATAGATGACTTCTTCTCCTGATCGGTTCCACCGGCCAGGGAAGCCCGGTGCGAATAATTTTTCGGCAAATTCAGCTTTAGTAATCCTGAATAGCTCCATAGATTAAGCTACATAGCCATGTACTATCCTCTGAAGGGCCTGCTCTACCAAATCAACTCCCGTGGAAGTATTCAAGAAATCCATCGGCTTTTTGTGAT
>CAYXDM010000259.1:0-2615 GCA_964463595.1 uncultured Aequorivita sp.
CCCCATTCCCTGGCATCGGTGGAAAAAGCGGAACGCTTGCTGGGTTATAGACCGACCCACAATATTGATTCGGGGTTTAAGGAAGCCGTCTCCTGGTATTGGGAGCATTTAAATTAGACTCAATGAGATTTGCTATTTCAATATGTATTTCAAATGAAAATATTTAGCAGCACCAAGCCATTTTTAAATAGATCCCGTAAAAGGCACCTTGCCAAAACCATCACATGGCGAATTGTGGGAACCTTTGACACCATCCTTATCTCTTGGTTTATAACGGGAAACCCGTGGACCGGATTGAAAATAGGGATGGCAGAAGTCACTACCAAAATGATCCTGTATTATCTCCATGAACGGGCCTGGTTTAAGATAAACCTCTCCAAAGCCGGCATTATCAGGGAGAGTAGGGTAAGGCACATCGCCAAGGCCATTACCTGGAGAGGGGTCGGGACTTTGGATACCATGGCCCTGGCGTGGATTATTACAGGTAATCCAACCGCAGGCTTAAAAATCGGCTTGTCCGAATTGCTGACAAAAACAGTGCTGTACTATTTACACGAAAGGGTATGGTATAAGGTAAATTACGGTCTAAAGGATTGATACGCATAAAATGGAAAAAAATATTTTCGAACATAATTTTAATGTTAAACGGGAGGACCGGAGTATCCTTAAGGATCATCAACCTGTCCTGATATGGTTTACGGGGCTTTCCGGATCGGGAAAATCGACGATTGCCAATGCCGTGGAGCAGGCACTTTTCCAAAAAAAAATTCACACCTATTTATTGGATGGCGACAATGTGCGAAAAGGGATCAATTCCAATTTGTCATTTTCCCCAGAAGATAGGGCCGAAAATATAAGGCGTATAGGCGAAATCGCAAATTTAATGATCGACGCAGGGCTGGTAGTCCTGGCTTCCTTCGTTTCGCCCTATAGGAAAGATCGTGAAAGGGTAAGGGAAATTGTCGGCAAAACCAACTACATCGAGGTTTTCGTCAATACCCCTATCGAGGAATGTGAACGCAGGGACGTAAAGGGTCTGTATCAAAAGGCGAGAAAGGGGGAAATCCAAAACTTTACTGGAATTAATGCCCCTTATGAAGTACCTTTGGCAGCTGACCTTGAAGTTGATACTACCACACAAAACCTCGATGAAATCGTGGAATTGACTATAAAGAAAATTTTGGAAAAAATACAAGTGATATGAATATGTACTATTTGAACTATCTTGATGAATTGGAGGCCGAGGCCATTTATATCCTCCGCGAAGTATATGCCCAATTCCAAAACCCCGTTATATTGTTTTCGGGCGGAAAGGATTCCATTTTGGTAACCCATTTGGCGAGAAAGGCGTTCCATCCCTGTAGGATGCCATTTCCCTTGCTTCACGTGGATACCGGACATAACTTTCCGGAGACCATAAAATTCAGGGATGATCTTATCAATGATCTGGGCTGTCAATTGATTGTAGGCTCTGTACAGGAATCTATCGATAATGGTAGGGTAGCTGAGGAACGCGGAAAAAATGCCACCCGAAATGCCCTCCAGATTACCACCCTCTTGGATGCCATAGAGAGTAATAAGATAGATTGTGCCATCGGTGGGGGGAGAAGGGATGAGGAAAAGGCCCGCGCCAAGGAGCGATTCTTTTCACACAGGGATGAATTCGGACAGTGGGATCCCAAACACCAGCGTCCCGAAGTGTGGAACCTGTTAAACGGAAAATATTTTGAAGGGGAGCATTTTAGGGCTTTCCCCATCAGTAATTGGACCGAAATGGATGTGTGGAATTATATAAAAAGGGAAAACATCTCCATTCCATCCCTTTATCTGGCACATCAAAGAGAAGTAGTATGGCGTAATGATTCGTGGATCCCCATTTCAGAGCACCTTAAACTCGAAGTTAACGAAACAGTACACACCAAACAGATCCGGTTCAGGACTTTGGGCGATATAACCATCACTGGTGGCATCGAATCCGATGCAGATACCTTGGAGAAAATCGTATCAGAGGTGGCCAGTATGAAAAGAACGGAAAGAGGAAACCGCAGTGACGACAAGCGCAGCGAAACCGCCATGGAAGATCGAAAAAAACTGGGATATTTTTAAAATAAACACAAGCGGGCAATTTCAAGCTGTGGTATCTACAGCAGGTTCCATTTGTCCAAATCCTTTTTACCTTTTACCTTACAGAATAATAAATGATTAAAATATATTATGGAAATTGATAAAAATCAGTTATTGAGATTCACTACCGCAGGAAGCGTGGACGATGGAAAAAGCACCCTTATCGGCAGATTGCTATATGACAGCAAGGCAATATTTGAAGATCAGCTCGAAGCCATTGAAACCACCAGTCGCAAAAAAGGCCTTGAAAACGTGGATCTGGCCATGTTTACCGATGGGTTGCGCGACGAAAGGGAGCAGGGAATAACCATTGATGTTGCTTACCGATATTTTACTACCCCAAAACGAAAGTTTATCATTGCCGATACCCCGGGCCATATCCAATATACGCGAAACATGGTTACCGGAGCCTCCACCGCCAATGTGGCACTGATCCTAATAGATGCGCGTCACGGGGTGATCGAGCAGACGAAACGCCATGCTTTTATTGC
>CAYXDM010000260.1:0-2590 GCA_964463595.1 uncultured Aequorivita sp.
TCCCAGTTAAAATACCTCTCAGGCCATTTTGAGGGCCAATATGATGCTTCCGACAATCCTCTGGAATCAGATATGGCGGAAAGCGAAGCCACAAATACCGGGCTGAGTTTTTCCCAGGCTTTCAAATACAATTTGAACGAAAAGAGTTTTCTGCGGGTATCGTATGAGAATACTTTCCGACTGCCAGAACAGCAGGAATTATTTGGCGACAACAACTTTATTGTAGCCAACTATGAACTGACCCCGGAGGAAAGCAAGAATATAAATTTGGGATATTCCTACGGGAACAAAACTCTTGGCTTTGAAATAAACACATACTACCGCAATACCAGGAATCTAATCCGGTTAAGGGATCTGAACCAATACCAGGCAAAATACTTCAATCTCGATAATGTAAAAGGTCTGGGAATTGAATTGCAGGCACGTTATGAGCCGGTGGATAATCTGCAATTGGGTGGCAATTTAACCTGGAATGATTTCCGCCTGCAATCCAGCCGCGAAAAATTTTTAAACAACCAACATTTTGAAAATGCCCGCATTGCCAATATGCCTTTTTACTATGGAAATATCAGCGGTTCCTACAATTTGAAGGAGGTATTGGAACTCACCAGTGATTTTTCATTCTTTTGGGATTATTCCTATGTGCACCAATATTATCTGGATTATATAGAAGAACAATTTGAACCCAATGGTTTTCTGGGACTTTTCGGCACTTCCAAAATCAATACCAGCAGGATCATCCCCAACCAACACATCCACAATGTGGGATTTATTTATGTGCGCGATTTTGCGACGCGCAGCATTTCATTTAGTGCAGAACTGAAAAACATCTTTGATGAGGATATTTACAATGAATTCAAGATGCAAAGTCCGGGCAGACATTATAGATGGAAAATAACCTATAGTTTTTAAAAATGCGGTTTCAACTGAAATATACCTCGATCTATTGTATCCTTTTACTGGGTCTCATCTCGTGCCAGGTTGAGAATCTGGAGGATGGGAACAAACACCCTAAAACCGATTATTCCTCCTTTAACTATGTTTTGGCCACCGAGGATGCCTCAACGGCAGATATAACCCGATTCTTCACCTTTAACCTCCATGGAATCGACCCGGCAAAATCGTATGATTTGATCCAGGAAAACGAAATCTTCATCAATTCTGATCCTTCCACCTCCTCTGGCCACCATTCCTTGCGCAATTTCATCTACAGTATGGCCAAGGATAAAAGAGGCTACTCCTCTACCCCAGGAATATTTAGGCTTACCTTGAACACCTCGAACCAAATGTTTATCGACAGCGAACTTTATATTGGAAAGGACAATCTTTTTCCGTCGAGGAAGCTGGCCTTGGTAAACGATCATCTCGGATTTTTTTATAATGAGAACAGTGGCGGACAAACCATCCAGGCTTTCGATCCGTTGACCATGCAGTTAAAGGAAGCGTTGGACCTTCGTCCTTACATTAAAACGTTCCGTCCCAATGCGAAGTTTGAGGATGAGGATGGCAACAATCTGGTTAGGACCGGTTCCCTCGTGCTGGACCATAAAGAGGATAAACTCTATGTGAGTGTGGTATTTTTGGAACAAGCCAGTTTCAACCTGATTGCCGAGGAAGAGGAGAATTTCTATCTGGCCGTGATCGACATTCCCAGTTTTGGTTTCGAAAAGATCATTGCTTATCCCGGTGTGAAAACGGTCGGGTTTTTTGTTTCCGAAAACAATCCCACAACCAAGGATGAAGCCGGGAATCTTTATTTCTGCTCCTGGGGATGGAACCAGTTCTACGAACATAATCCCTCGAAAATATTTAGAATTAAAGCAGGGGAAACGGACTTTGATCCACATTGGGAAATTGACATCGAATCCCTATTCGGAGCCGGAAGAATAGCGCAATCCATTCAATCTTTTAACAATAAACTGTACCTCCATATTTCGGAGGAACCCTATCTTTTTGATTCGAGTGAGGAAGTGGAAACCCGCAATGGCCTGAAGCTCTCGTACTTCGAATTTGATATCGCTGCCCCACAAAATTATTCTAGGCTGGAAGTTCCTTCTTCCAATCCCGCCTCGCGGATAAACGTGTTCAGCATTGTGGATGACAAATTGTTTATGGCGGTGCCAAATGCCATTGCGCCAAATTTTAATGGAATTTATTCTTTGGATAAAACCGGAATCCTCAAAAAAGAAATGCAGATAGAAAATAAATATCGACCTACGAGGTTCTATAAATTGAAAAATTGAAAGTCGGGAATTTAAATTACTTGCTAAGAATCAAATGGTGAACCCATGAAAAAGAATAATAATCCCACTTCCACCAAAAAAAGCAAGATCCCACTCTATCTTTCACTCCTTCTTATAATCATTTTGGTACTCTCCTATTTTCTGGTCCCGTCGGTCAATGATTTTTTCAATGAGGCCTGGACTGTCCTTACCAGCGATGATGAAGCCCGCATAAAAGAGTGGGTTCAAGGTTTTGGATGGTTGGGGCCGGCGGTCATTATTTTAGCTATGGTCCTTCAAATGTTCCTGCTCGTAATTCCCACCATTTTGTTGATGATAGTCGCCATCTTGGCCTATGGCCCTATTTG
>CAYXDM010000261.1:0-2566 GCA_964463595.1 uncultured Aequorivita sp.
CGGTTTCCGTACGGGAACCGATGCCTTTGCCTTGCGCTGGGGTATTATGAGGTGGACTATAAGCCTGTCAACCCGAATGCCACAGTGTCCGATTCCCGGGACAAACTCTGGGAGCGGTACAGGGAAACCCGCGAGACGGTATCTGCCGCGGGATTGTACAACGGCATCCCGATCTCCATCAGGACTGGATGAGCACGGATCTTCCAGGACTGGACAGCAACCGCATGCAGGCCATTGTCTATGGCTATGACCAGCTGCACAGGATCGTACAGGCGAGGAGTTTGACCGAGTATGGCGGTACCGGCTACGCCACAAGAACGCCGGGAGCTAACAAATACGATGTGGATTATTCTTATGATGAGAATGAGGACCGAGCGTTAAAAACAATACCTTAGTATTGTTTTAGCGAGGGGCCGGCATGCAGGGGAGGCTAACTTTACAAAGGCTGGATGAGAATACGTCTCTCCGGGATGATTTGACTTATGAGTACAATACCGGCACCAACCGCTTAAGGAACACCGACCCAGCTGATGGGGAAAATTATACCTATGATGAGATTGGTAATCTAATCTCCGATACGGAAGAGGGTATTGCTGAAATCCAATGGACACCCTACGGCAAGGTGCGTAAAGTAGAGAAGAATGATAATTCTTCCGTAAGCTTCCGATATGATGCCTCTGGCAACAGGATCGCTAAGATAGCTGGTTCGGATACTACCATCTATGTGAGGGATGCCAGTGGCAACGTGATGGCAATATACCGGAACGATACCTTAGCGGAGCAGTCCATATATGGCAGTTCACGGCTGGGCCTGATGACCGCATCTTCCAAAACCGGCTACCGTACATTGGGGGGCAAGAAGTATGAGCTTAGCAATCACTTAGGGAACGTTCTTGCTATAGTTTCTGACAATATCAACCTGGATCAGGATAGTACCTGGGCGAATGTGGTGAATGTGACGGATTATTATCCGTTTGGGTTATCGATGGAGGGGAGGGCTGTGCAGGATAGTAGCTATAGGTATGGGTTTACAGGCCATGAAAAGGATGATGAGATCAAGGGGGCAGGAAACCACTACGGTTTTGAAGATTATGGATATGATCCAAGGATAAGTAGAAGATGGCGGTCTGATCCCGCACATGCCCTTTATCCGAACATCAGCCCTTATGCTTACGCATTAAACACTCCGATCAATGCAATAGACCCTGACGGCAAGATTGTCATTTTTGTGAATGGCTATCGGGGTTTACATGCAGTAGTTACAGATCTTTTTGACAATGGATTTGTACGAAGAATATACAGGAAATTAAGTTCTGAAAGAATTTATAAAGCTGACAAATACAAATATTGGGGAGGTATGGATGACAAATTTATGGACAAAATAGGTGATAACAAAGCTATATATGCCGACGCAAGTAGTCATGCTTTATCCACAGCAAATTACCGATATAGGAGAGGAAAGGAAGCTGGAGAGACATTGCTTCAGCAGATTTCGGCAGGTGATATAAAGCTTCAAACTGATGAAAACGGGAATGTGACCGAGACTATTAAAATTGTTAGCCATAGCCAAGGCAGCGCCTATGCATCTGGAATGTCAAACGTACTGACAGACGCTGGATATAAAGTTGAAGTGGAGTATAATATTGCTCCGAAGCAGCCAGGGGATATTCCAGAAATGAATGCAGTCAGACGGGTTCAATATGGTAGTGATCAAGATATTATTGCCCCTCAATCTCCTATGTCAGGAGATGTAGAACAAGGTGGGGGGCCGGGATCAGATGGCAAAATTGGTGGGCACCTACTAGGGAATTTCAAGAATATTTTCAATATAAAAAAAGGGCAAGATGGTTATGTTGCACCGCGAAAGGATATCCAAAGTGATGAATAGATTGGTAATTCTCATAGTACTTTCTGTGTTTTTGGGAGCTGGATGTAGAGAACAAGTAGATAAAATGAAATGTCTAGATCATCTTATTGCCAAAAATCAGACTGACAAAAATTATCAAGAGATGATACATTCCATTTCTGATAAAATTTTGTTATGGTCAAGTAAAAAATTAAAAAGTACATCAGGATATATGGTGGAAAATTCTATGTGGCGAATTGATGCTATTTTATTTAATGACGATAGCACAAAAATTTTTGGTTGGATACTGAGAATCGATAAAGAGCAAGAAAAACAGAGTCGCCCTAGGAGTGGAATGGAGGATACTCTTGATTTTGTCGATTTCTTTTCAGGTGAAAAAATTAGTGGTCAGTGGTTCTATTATATCCATAATATGCCGAAGAAATGGTATGTGCGGAAAAACAATAATGGAGAGCCGTATTCATATGACCAATTGTCATTTTTTGCAAAAAAAGAGGTAATCAAAGGCGGGATATTTAAAGGTAATTCCTGCTCAATTGATAGTGACTACATAAACAGGTGGATAGATAGAGACGGTAGAGATATGCAGGAGTGGCACAAATTATTTTTAAACAATATAGAAGAATAAATTATTCAAAGTTGTTGAGATTCATTGCGTTTGGTAGGTGCTGTACCAGTACGGGGAAAGCGACCAGCTGA
>CAYXDM010000262.1:0-2564 GCA_964463595.1 uncultured Aequorivita sp.
ATAAACTTGAAGTGGTTTATAGTTTTTAAACGCTGCCGTTCCTGAAATTTCCTTCATGTTTGCCTCAATTTAAATAAGTATGCTGAACAGGAAACAAAAACTCTTATTTTTAAAGTTTTTCAGCCTGTTCTCGGTCGTTCGCGGGTATAATATCCTGATGATAGTTTTTGCCCAATACCTCGCCAGCATCTTTATTCTTGCGCCCCAACTGCCAGTAAGGAAGGTGTTGTTTGACGTACACCTTTTAATGCTGGTGCTGGCGTCTTCAACGGCGATTGCAGGCGGGTATATCATCAATGCTTTCTACGATAGTGAAAAGGATTTGATTAATCGTCCCCGAAAGACAATGCTCGACAAACTTGTTAGTCAGCGAACGAAGCTTTCGGCCTATTTCGTGCTCAATTTTTTGTCGGTTATCTTCGCAAGTTATCTTTCTTTTAGGGCTGTTCTGTTCTTTTCGGCATACATCTTTTTTATGTGGTTTTATTCACATAAGTTGAAAAAATATCCATTTGTGGGCAACCTGACTGCGGCCATCCTTGCTGTGGTGCCTTTTTTTGCCATTTTTGTGCATTACGGCAATTTTGACATCGTGATCTTTGTGCACGCAACCTTTCTGTTTCTCTTAATCTCCATGCGAGAACTGGTAAAGGATCTCGAAAACCTCAAGGGAGACCTGACTCATGGATACCACACAATTCCCGTGGTTTATGGAGAAAAGATATCAAAACGGATGCTCACCATTTTGAGTGTTTTGACCCTGGTCCCCATAGTGTTGCTCGTCACGAAATTTAAGGTAGAAATTGGGTACATGGGATATTATTTTTATATAAGTATCCTGGGGTTGCTTGTTTTTCTGACGGTTCTGTGGTATTCCAAATACAGGATCCATTATGTTATTCTACACAATATTTTAAAGTTTGCAATCATCCTGGGGGTTTTCAGTATTGTGTTGATCGATGGGAACCTTTTGCTGAACCGATGGTTCTGAGAAATTGAAAACTCAGGATTGCAGGCTAGTTAATTTGATAAACAAATCCCATACCACAACGCCCACACTTACCGAGATGTTCAACGAATGCTTGGTTCCAAACTGAGGGATTTCAATCACTGCGTCGCTTGCGGAAACCACGTTTTGCTGCACACCCTTCACCTCATTCCCAAAAATTACTGCATAGGTTGAATTGTCCGCCACCGAAAAATTATTCAATTTAATGGAATTTTCTGCCTGCTCAATAGAGGCGACCAGAACACCTTCCTTTTGCAGCCTTGTCACCAATTTATGGGTGTTTTCCACATATTCCCAATCCACACTGGCGGTTGCTCCCAAAGCGGTCTTTTGAATGTCTTTATGGGGAGGCCTTGCCGTTATCCCGCACAAATATATCTTTCTAACCAGGAAGGCATCGGCTGTACGAAAAACTGAGCCGATGTTGTTTAGGCTTCTTATGTTGTCGAGAATGATTATTAGCGGAGTTTTTTCGGAATCCTTATATTCCTGGACATCGATGCGGTTGAGTTCGCTGTTTTTTAGCTTTCTGTTTTCCATGGACACAAAGTTAATTTTTATAATCCAAACAAGGATCTTTGTGCTTTTTGGCCTGTGGAAATTATTTGAGTTCCTCCAAATTAATGTTGATAAAAGAAGTATAATTGACGACGGCACCATTTCAAACCAGAAGAGGTTTTCGTTATATTTATCGGTTCAATTGTAATACAAGTAAAGACCACAAAATGTCCAGAAAAGAAACCCCGTTGATGAAGCAATACAATAACATCAAGGCCAAGTATCCTGATGCCTTATTGTTGTTCAGAGTGGGGGATTTTTATGAGACTTTTGGTGAGGACGCTATCCGTGCTGCGGGAATATTGAATATAACCCTAACCGCAAGAAATAATGGCGCCGATAAAACTGAACTCGCCGGTTTTCCGCACCACTCCTTAAATACCTATTTGCCCAAATTGGTGATGGCCGGATGTAGGGTGGCCATCTGCGATCAGTTGGAAGATCCAAAAATGACCAAGACAATCGTAAAACGTGGCGTTACCGAATTGGTTACGCCTGGAGTTGCTTTCAATGACGACATTTTAAAATCGAAGTCAAACAATTTTTTGGCAGCTATCCATTTTGGTAGTTCCAAGGGAGCGGCTACGGCCGGGAAAATTGGGATATCATTTCTGGACGTTTCCACTGGCGAATTTTTGGTCTCGGAAGGCTCGGCCGATTATGTGGATAAGCTGCTGCAAAATTTCGGTCCTTCGGAAGTGCTTTTCTCCAAACAGAAAAGAAAGTTGTTTTCGGAAACCTTTGGCGATGAATATCACGTTTTTCATCTGGAAGAATGGATTTTTCAAAGGGATTATTCGTTTGAGACGCTTACAAAACACTTCAATACAAAAAACCTGAAAGGGTTTGGGGTTGACCATCTGGAGGAGGGCGTTATTGCCGCCGGGGCGGCCTTGCATTATTTGAGCGAAACCCGGCATACCAAACTTCAGCATATTTCCCGCATCTCAAGAATTGCCGAGGATGAATATGTGTGGATGGATCGGTTTACGATAAG
>CAYXDM010000263.1:0-2541 GCA_964463595.1 uncultured Aequorivita sp.
TGCTGATTTCTCTGATTTTGATCTTGATTTTGATCTCTTTGATTGCTCATAACATTTGTTTTTTAGTTATTAAATATTTTCTTTTGATTAAGTTAAGTACTGAAGTCCAACTACGCTATTCCGTTCACTAACTTTTAACCCGAGTTTTGATTAATATTAACCTTTTACTTGTTTTATTAAGCATCTTCAGTGGGATTATTAATTTAGCACCAACTTATCTACAACATATAAGAGAAAAATTATCTTTATCATAAAAACAAATTATGAAAGAAGAATACCAATCCCTGATCGATAAAAGAAATGCAGACCTGTGGCGGGAGATGAATGCCCACTTCAATATAACGCTTAAAAAAAGTCCTGAGAGTAATTATATTACTAGTTTCCACCCATCCGATGTAACCATTCTCGTAGATCATACCGATATAAACCCTGCACCGTTTACCCATGAATTGCTGCACCTATACATCAAGCACAAGCAAACTATGATCCTAAAAGATCTTTCCGAAAGTACAGCAACGGATAACGAACTGCTCCACCTTCTTTCCCCACCGGTGGTGAACCATATTTCCAACTGTTTAGAACATTTCAAAATGATACCCATGTTCCTCGGACGAGGGTTTGGGATACAATTTTTCACAAAAGATTTTCACCAACAGTTAATGGATATGCCAGGCCTTGAAAAACTGACCAAATCGTATCTCAAAAATGGAATCCACGACGGCAGGGCAGTAAAGACTTTTATCACCAATTTCTTTTCCATGAAGGCCTCCGCCAACAAGGCCCATAATTATGCACCCTATTTTAGCGCTCTGTCAAAATTGGACGAGAAGCTTTACAGCATCCTGGATGATTTCTGGGCACAATGGCTCACCTTTAAAATAGGCGATCCTCCGGAGGAATATCAAGCTATGTTGGAAAGCTTTTTATCGGCAATGAGAGAGTGGACGAAGGGAAAAACCTTGATATATTAAGGCAAACATTCCGATTTGGTGTGCAAGGGTGTGAAAGGTCCTTGAAAGCTTTGGGAAGTTTGCCACTTCTTACTCCTGAATCTGGAACCATAGCATGTTCCCCTTATTCAAATATATAAAGGAGCGGTCTCAATGATTTTCATTATTCCATCCAGTCTCTCCTGAGCCTTAAAAGTTCTGGAGAATGGCTGGATTCTTTTATTACTAAATGCCTGACCGCAGGTATTAAAATTCCGATTTGTGTCCAATAAACGGGCGTTCACCATTTGAAAATAGGGTATATTTACTTCCAAAGTATCACTGTGGAGCAAACATTTCTTTTCCTGACAGTTTCGGTCGTTTGTCTAGTACTCGGTTTCTTCTTCGGAAATTATTTTTCGCGCTTGAAAAACAGATCCGAAACAGGCAAACTGGAAGAACGGCTGAGCAATTCACATTATAATGAAGGAAAATTGAATGAGAGCCTGGGAACCTTAAAACAACAGAACGAAACCCTTCGTGCCGATAGAGAACGGTTGAACATTCAACTTTCAAGACAGGGTGCGGAATACGACTCCCTTCACGCCGAACTCCAAAAGGAAAGGGAGAGGTTCAACAGTTTTGAAAAAGATTTTAATGACAAATTTGAAAACCTGGCCCATAAAATAATGGTCGAAAAAACCGAAAAGTTTACGTTGGCCAATAAAGAGAATATCGAAAGCATCCTAAAACCCTTAAATGAAAAGATCAAGGAATTTGAGGAAAAAGTGGGAAAGAACAACACAGATTTCGTGCGGACCCACGCCGAACTTGGAAAACAACTTCAATTTTTAAATGAACAGAATATAAAAATTAGCGAGGAGGCCAATAATCTTACAAAAGCGCTAAAAGGGGAAAGTAAAACCCAAGGAAGCTGGGGCGAATTAATTTTGGAGCGTGTGCTCGAGAAATCCAATTTGGTAAAGGACAGGGAATACTTCGTCCAAAAATCATATACGGATGCAGACGGAAACAAAGTGCTGCCGGACGTGGTGATACATTTGCCGAATGACAAACGGATGGTAATAGATTCCAAGGTTTCCTTAACGGCCTATGAAAAATATACAAATGAAGAAAATGAAGGGTTAAAGGAAAAATATTTAAATAACCATATTCAATCTTTAAAAACACATATTAGCCAATTAAGTTCGAAAAAGTATGAAGATCTTCATGGCATCCAGTCGCCAGATTTCGTTTTGATGTTTATACCCATTGAACCTGCACTTTATTTGGCACAGAATTCCGACAATTCCTTCTTTTACACGGCTTTTCGGAAAAACATATTATTGGTAAGTCCTACCACGCTGCTTTCAACCCTGCGTACCATAGACGCGCTTTGGAGCAATGAAAAACAACAACAAAATGCCTTGGAAATTGCCATTCACGCAAGCAGTTTGTACCATAAATTCAAAATCTTGCTGGACGATCTTGAAACAGTGGGAAATAGGATCGGGTCCACAAAAAGCGCATTCGACGGAGCAATGAAAAAATTGACTGGCAATCAAAACCTTATTAAGGATATAAAGAAATTGGAGGAATTGGGTATTTCGCC
>CAYXDM010000264.1:0-2535 GCA_964463595.1 uncultured Aequorivita sp.
AAAAAAATCGTAAGTTTCCATATAATTCAACTTTTTGACTTATATTTGTCTTGTAAATCGGACAAATAGAAGGGATGAATCCAAAATTTGAAGTTATTTTCCTTGAACAAGCAATTGAATTTATGGACAAAATTGATTCTAGATCAAAGGCAAAGATTTACTACAACATCGACAAGGCCAAATTGACCAATGACCCGAAGCTTTTTAAGAAATTAGAAAGCGAAATTTGGGAATTTAGAACAAAACATATCGGTCTTCAATACAGACTCCTCGCCTTTTGGGACAAAACAGACAAAACTGAAACACTCGTCCTGGCGACCCACGGAATCATAAAGAAAACAGACAAAGTTCCTAAAGCCGATATAGAAAAAGCGAAAAAAATTATGGCGGATTATTTTGCCCAAAATGAATAGGATTATGGAAACAAAAAACACGCCTGCCGGACGTGCAGGGAGAAAAATGAAAATGATGACCCTTGACCAAATGAAGGATAAAGATTTGGGAGAGATTGGAACCCCTGAGCGCGACAAATACGAATTTGACTTGAAAATGGAGGTCCTGGGCAATATGATAAAGTCAGTTCGGAAAGAAAGAAAATTAACGCAAGAACAGCTCGGTGAATTAATCGGAGTTCAGAAATCCCAAATTTCAAAATTGGAGCGAAATACAAAAAATGTTACAATCGAAACCATTTTAAAAGTATTCGGAGCCTTGAAAGCGAACGTGAAATTTACCGTGGAAATGAACGAATCGGAATTCACATTGGCGTAAGCACTACTGGCAACAACGGCTATAGCAAATGCGGGGTGACTGCTCAAAAATGAAGATATTACAGCTATATAACATTCGGTCTGGCGGACAAATGCTCGGTTTCGAAATCCCGCACTTGCCATTGCCACGGCCGTTATAGCCAATGCTTGAAAACAGACCAATGGGAAAATCCGTATCTTTGAAAAGATGGAAGAGCTGAAAAGGCATATTGACCAGATAAAGGCACTCTGTGACACCAACAGAGTAATTAGTCTTTTTGCGTTCGGTTCAGTGACGACTGATCGTTTCAAGCCCGAAAGTGATATTGATCTGATAGTGGATATTGAGGATAATGATCCTTTTTCCTATTCCGATAGTTATTTTAATCTAAAGTTTGAGCTAGAGCAATTGTTAGAAAGAGAGATCGATCTGCTGGAACAAAAGGCAATTAAAAACCCGTTCCTAAAGCAACAGATTGAAAAAACCAAAGTCCTGGTTTATGGAAATTGAAATCAGGACCTGGCTTTCCGATATCATACAGGCCATTGAGGAGATCAACCTTTTTCTATCAGTTAAAAGAGATTTTATTGAATTCCGGAATGATCTGAAAACCAGAAGAGCAATAGAACGGAATATTGAAATAATCGGTGAGGCGGTGAGCAGAATCCTTAAGGTGGATCCCGATATTCAGATCAAAAACTCGAGAAAGATTGTTGACACGAGGAACAGGATCATCCATGGATATGACCGTGTATCCGAAGAAATTATCTGGTCGATAGTAATCCGTGATTTGCCGAAACTGGAACGTGAGATCAATGGTTTATTGGAAGATGCTGGATAAATGGCACTGGCTATAACATTAGCTTGGAGCCAGCGGGCTGATTCCGGTAATAATAAAATCAGTACCGCGAATAGAGTCTGGTCAAGTAAACAAGAAAACAGCTCCGGAATTGCCCGCCACCCCAAGCCCTGACCGTTGTGGGTAATTTGGATAACTCTCCAGTTGGGAAGTAAATCGTATCTTTACCATAGATGAAAAAACTATACATCATAGCAGGCTGTAACGGAGCAGGGAAAACTACCGCTTCCTATACAATTTTACCAGAGATTTTAGACTGCAAAGAATTCGTCAATGCAGATGAAATTGCCAAAGGAATCTCTCCATTTCAACCGGAGAAGGCTGGAATTGAAGCAGGCAGGTTGATGTTGAAAAGGATTAAAAAATTGTTGGAGTCAGGAGAACGCTTTGCCTTTGAAACTACTCTTTCAACTAGAAGCTATGTTCAGTTTATTAAAAGAGCAAGACAATTAGACTATCAAGTGACTTGTTTGTTTTTCTGGCTTGAATCGGAAGAATTGGCTATTTCAAGAGTGGAAACTAGAGTAAAGGAAGGAGGTCACCATATTCCGGAAGATGTTATCAGAAGAAGGTATAAAAGTGGTCTGCGTAATTTTTTCAATCTTTTTCTTGCCAAATTTGATAACTGGTTATTTGTAGATAATTCAGGTGACAATTACGAAATCATAGCAGAAGGAGCCTTAAAAGAAGAAACAATAAATAATGTCGGACAATGGGAAGAATTAAAAAGGAAATTTTATGGGAACTAAAGAGCAATTAAAAGAAGAACGTGACAGAATAGTTAAAGGACTAGAAGAAACCTATAGAAGGTTGGTCGAGTACAAAAAACTAAAGAAAAGTCCAATGATAGTAATTAGAAATGGGAAAATTGAAGCAGTGGATCCCAATGAAATACTGCCCACAACATTGTATAAGCGTAATGCGGG
>CAYXDM010000265.1:0-2517 GCA_964463595.1 uncultured Aequorivita sp.
CAGGGTATAAAGTGGTAGGATTGGGAATGGTCGTCAGTCGATCTGGCGGAAGTCCCAGTTCAATTAAATCTGAAAACTGACGGGGACTGGTGGCAACAAAAAAATCCACGTAATCCTTATTGATCAATAAACTTTCATATCGTAAAACAGTAGCTTGCTTAATAACTTTTACCGACCCTTTCATCTGCACAGCAGTATGAAACTCTGGGAAAGATATAGGCATAAAAATGTCAATCCTATTTTCTACAAGTAGGAGAACCAATTCATCGTTAATTTCACCTTGATTTTTGGCACGGACGTTCAAAAATCCAGGTACCTCAGTTTTACCGTTTAGATTAAGGCCAATTACCTTCCATCCATACTCCTTTAATCCATTCTTTAATTTCTTATAGAAAGTATAAGGCCCGCTGACATGAGGAGCTACCGAAATCAACAGTTTTCTCATCAATTGATGCCATTCAAATAATTCGCAATCCTACCCATTCTTAGTCCCGCAACAGTCTCATTCCTTTCCAGTTTTTTATACACCGCTTCCCTATCAAGATAATCCCAAACCTCTGAAGTAGGAAAACTTAAAATAATTTCTCTATACCTATTGCTTTGATTGAGCCCTTGGTTCCTTCTTAGAACGGTATTAACATCCCCGCCTTGTACTTTCCACAGTACTTTGGCATAAAAAGGCAAAAGGTTCTGAACAATCTTCTTGAAACCATCATTCCAATCATTTTCCCGTAATAGCGGGGCATACGGTGCGTGTTGCTTGGTAAGCCGATTGTACAAGGAGTAATGGATGCTGTTTCTATTTCCCCGCATTAAATTTTCCTTTTTGGCGGAAAAAACCGTCTTTAGAAAATCACTGGTGCCAAAAGGATGAAAAGTATCATGGAATTTATCCGAGTTTTGGGAAAAACCCATGCCTTGATTTCTAAACCGCTCAAAATGAAAAATCCCCGAACCGAATAGCTGAATAAAGTTTGCTCTTGAAATAAAGGAACCGTATTTGTTCTCCATGTATTCTCTAACTTCCTGCTTAGCCGTTTCTTTAAGATCCTCCTGGAGAAATGCATTTCCAAAGATTTTGTTGGAATAATCTGTAATCAATTGATCCAGTCCAGAAGCGGAGAAATTCAGATGGGGATTAAAATGAAAGGGCCAGTCAATGCCTCCCCCGTTTCCGGTCAATACCACCTTGATTTCTGAGGAATTATAAAAATCCCTTGACTTCAGCCTGATCAAAAAGTTAAAGATATCGGCATCATCCGCTGTTTCATCAAAGGCTCCGATAAGTCTTTGGTCTTTTTCCGGATCCAGTGAAATCTTCACATGGGGTATCTTAAAATCCTTACTTAGCTTGGAAGCAATCATAAAGTCAAGCGTGGATTGTCTGTTATAGGTAAAGGTGTTGATCGTCTTTCCCTTCGTCTTCCAAAACATCGCCAGGACCACCCTACTGTCAAATCCCCCCGACAAAGGCACCACAGCTTCGTGGTACATTCTTAAATATTCAGCGGTATTTTTAAAAGAAAAAACGGTTTGGTTTAGATTATCATCAAAAGCTAGTTTGGGGTTTATGATATCTTGCAGGCTCGCGTATTCGGAAACAGCCAGCTTTCCCTCCTTTATGGTTAGCAGGGCATTCTCAGGAAGCATCGAGACTCCTTTATATTTTGTCTGGTAGCCAATATGCCCGCCGGAATTGGTTACAACCTTTTGAAGAATAAATTGTTTGACATCTATTTCACAATAGCCAATTTGAGCAAGAAGCTCTAAATTATTGGATACGAAAATTTGGCTGTCCTTTTCAAAATAGAAAACCTTGTGTGAGCCCAGGTTATCTCCCCAGCAGCTAAATGAATTTTCTAAGATGTGAAATACGGAAAATTGACCAGAAAATCTGGCAACATCCCTCACTTTAGCCGTTACATGGTCAATGTGTCGCAAATCTTCTGATTTACCACTATCATCTATTACGGTTCCGGAATATCCATAAATGCCTTGCTCGTTCTTTTTCAGATAGGTTTTGGATGTTCTGGCAGAGGGTGCCCATGAAAAAAAAGAAAATTCGCCCAATTTATAGTTGACAAATTGATGGTTATTCAGGGTAGGAATGCGTGAAACATTGGCAGAAAAATCCTGAATTACCCCATCCTGAGGCGACCGGTAATTATAAATGGTGAGCCAAATGTGCATAGCTTAATATCGGATTAAAAGTTTTTTAAGTCGAAACCCTATTCGGGTTAAAATGGAAGGTTTATATTCCACATAAGGCTGCCATTCGGAAAAATCCGTTGTATAACCCCGTTTTTCGGTCTTCAGGACTTCATCAAACACCTTCTGATACTGCTGGATGATAGCGGACAACTCAAACCTTGTCCGGACCGTGTCTGTCGCGGCCAATTTCATCTGATACAGCAAATCCCGGTCTCCATTCAATAGTTCAATCCGGTTAACAAAATCTTGTAAGTTATTATTTTTGACGACAAAGCCATCCTCTCCGGAAGTTATAATAAAATCCGT
>CAYXDM010000266.1:0-2513 GCA_964463595.1 uncultured Aequorivita sp.
TTCGGATCCGACTTTTTTGGAGCGATACTCTTTCGATCCTTCCGATAGAGAAGAGCTAACTGAAAAATTGGCCAAGATCATTTCGGGAGACATAGAGACGGGGGAGTATTTTCGTGAAATTTATGCTAGCTCTTTTCAAAAGGAAAAAATCATCGCCGAGGTGGAAAAGGTTTTTAAGTAAATAGGAGTAAAGGCCAATAATTAATTTCAATACGAAACTTTCAAAAATAGGTCGGGCAAAGCTCAGTAATCCCATAAATTATTTTAATTTGGGTTCGATACTTAAAATTTCATTTCTTAAAAGTTGGAAACAGATGAATCCCGCCTCCTTTCCTTTTTGGCTTCCTAAAAAACAAATTGTGTATGCTTTCAAGAATTCTACTTTTCCTTTATAAAATCCTCCCAGTGAAGTTTCGGAATTATCTCGGAAGTAGAGAGGTTTTAAAGCCTTGGCGTGATCTTTTTTTACGACCGGATAATCATTTTAGGGAAACAAAAGTAAGAATAAGGCGGCGTTATCTGGATATTGCGGTAAGTTTCGATTTTTATGCTTCTGTGAAGGTAGCAGCAATGGGGAAAGGAAACGGTAAATCGCCAATAAAAATGGTTTCCTTGGATTTGTATGTCGTCGATAACAATATTGAGAAATGTGATCTTGTAAAAATTGACGTCGATGGGATTGAGTATGCCATTTTAAAAGGCGCGGAAGAACTAATAAAAAGATTCAGGCCTACATTTATCGTGGAAACCAACGGAGATATGAAGTTGATCGAATTTTTGGAAAATAGGAATTACAAGATTTTGGATATGAAACTGGAGGTCTATAAAAGGGAAGATGAGATTCCGGAAAATGTATTTTGTGTTCCAAGATAATCATCCCAAACATTGATGGAAAAATTCCTAGAACTTATGACAATGGGATTTCAGATGCATGCTTTATTTTGGGATATTGATCATTTGGCATCAGTAAAAAATTTAGTCTTACGTCCTACGTCCACAAGTCCTAAGTCGTTAGAAAAAATGAAATGGACATTATTGATTCAATAAATAATTCATGCTTTTTCACACCCTAAAATACCTCCATCCCACCCACTATTTCCAACTGTCCAGAAAGGATGGCAGTTCCATTTTTCCCATTCCTGAAAAACTTCCAAAGGAAATCATCGATCAACTGGAGGAAGATAAAAATTTCTTAAGCGAAACATCCAAACAGTACGATCTTTCCTGGCAGGCCATAAACAAGGGATATACCGGAAATGCCGAAACTTTTACGGATTTTAAAAAATTGCCCATTTCCGATGAATATCGTTTTCTTCGGAAGTATTTCAATAAGGCTTGGGTGGTTTATGTATTGCTACTACGCTTGTTTTCCTTCAATAACCCGATTCGGGAAATAGCTGCCTTTAGGAAATCCTCCAATACCCGAAGATGTAATTACTTCGAATCGCCGCTTAAAGTTGAAAATTGGCGGGGTTTTGAATCCATGCTCGTATCGCGGAATCCTTTGGTGAGCATTGTTATTCCCACCCTAAACCGGTATGAATATTTAAAGGATGTCCTTGAGGATCTGGAGCAACAGGAGTATAAAAATTTTGAGATTATCATTGTCGATCAGTCCCGTCCGTTTCAGAGGGATTTTTACAGGGATTTCAGATTGGACATCCAGGTGGTGGACCAAGAGGAACGTGGGTTATGGCTTGCCCGGAACCAGGCCATAAAAAGGTCTAATGGGGAATATCTCCTACTGTTTGACGATGATAGTAGGGTAGACAAAAATTGGATAATCAACCACTTAAAATGTCTCGATTTTTTTAAAGCCGATATTTCTTCCGGAGTTTCCTTATCCGCCATAGGGGGGCAAATTCCTCCGCACTATTCGTTCTTTTGCCATTCCAGTCAATTGGACACAGGAAATGTTCTCCTTACAAAAGATGTGTTCAGGCAAATAGGATTGTTTGATAGGCAGTTTGAACAGCAACGCATGGGCGATGGCGAATTTGGATTGAGAGCTTATTTAAACGGTTATAAGAATATTTCAAATCCATTTTCGCATCGAGTGCACCTAAAGGTTGGCTCCGGCGGCCTCCGCGAAATGGGCAGCTGGGATGCTTTTCGGACAAAAGGACTTTTTGCGCCCCGGCCCATACCCAGTGTGTTGTATCTGTTCAGAAAATACTTTGGACGCCATCGCAGCATTTTGGCCCTCCTCAAAACCGTTCCCCCATCCATCATTCCCTATCGTTATAAGAAAAACAAGAAACTCTTGTTCCTAGGAACTGTAATTGCATTGCTTGTCTTTCCCTTTATCCTGATCCAGATCCTTATCTCCTGGCGTTTGGCCACAAAGAAATTGCAGGAAGGTCCGATTATTGAGAGATTGTAACTTCTAATCGAGAATTCATAATTCATAATTCAGAATTCATAATTCATAATTCAGAATTCAGAATTCAGAATTCAGAATTCATAATTCATAATTCATAATTCATAATTCATAATTCATAATTCATAATTCA
>CAYXDM010000267.1:0-2509 GCA_964463595.1 uncultured Aequorivita sp.
CGTAAGGACAAAGCCAAACTTGCGAATAGTACAAGGCCTTCCAGAACAAATAAAATACCAAAGGAGGAAGAAACGGGCTGAACAAAAAGAAGACCTATATCACGTGTAGTCCGAATCCCCCCGCCCATATTTTTCCCGAAGTCGACCAGCTGATCCAGACCGATACCCACGAAAGGGTAGAAGTCATCTTGCAAAAATTTGCCTTTAACACGCCGGAAAATTTCAGCAAGGAAGCCAACGACGGCCTTATCCTCCATCTGGTCAACCTTACCGGCTTTAGCGGGAATACTTACTTCAATCCCCTTCCCGTGTATAATAGCCAGTTTCGCATACAATCAGATTTTGCCCCGAGTCGGGTGTGGAGCATGGTGAAAGAAGAGGAGGTGGAGTTTGTTTATAAGGGCGGATATACCAGCTTTGAGCTGGAGCGGTTAGGGGAATTTGATGGGGTGGTGATGGAGCGGTGAGTGGCGGGGGATAGCCCGTGTTCAGGTATAGCATATTTTTTAGCTTAATTATAATACATTACCGTAATGGAAACAGAGAAAATAGTCAGAGAAAAATACCGAGATTTGATAAATGATATAGATTTTGAAAAAATGGAGCTTTTATTAAAATCTCCTAATATCTTTCAAATTCTGAATGTTTCCCGTGCAGAGATTCGGCACTCAAATTTCTTGGCATGGCTACTTGATCCTGCTGGGACTCATGGACTGGGAAAGCTCTTCCTTGCAAAATTTCTACAGGATATTTCTACGTTAGAACAGGCAATCGAACTAGATGAGTTAGAAATCGTCGATTTAAATTTTAACAGCGTCGAATTGCGTCGGGAATGGCGAAATATTGATTTACTTGTGATTTTCAACGACCTGGTCGTATGTATAGAAAATAAATTTGACAGTCATGACCACTCAGATCAACTATTGCGATACAGACAAATAGTAGATGAAGCATTCAGGCAACATAGGAAAGTTTATGTCTATCTAACCCCTACTGGCGAAGAACCAATGGCAGCGTTAGAGAGCCGTCATTACGTGAGTTATTCATATGAGGAAATTATCGAACAAGCGGAAAGGATTTTGAAGATTTATGGCGATTCAATAAACCAGGCAGTTTACCTTTATATGACCGATTATCTGCGAACCATCAAGCGAGAAATAGTGAAAAATGATGAAATGAACATACTGGCCGATAAAATTTACAAGAGCCACAGGGAGCTACTCGACTTTATTTTTGAGAACAAGACAGATACCGCATCCGAGCTTTATCTAATATTTCAAGAAAAGATATCTGAGTCTGGCTGGATAATGGGCTCTAAACATAAGGGGTATGCAAGGTTTTTAACGCCAAAACTATATGACATTATTCCTCGGAAAGGCCATGGATGGCCAAACAAAGAATCTTTTCTCTTTGAAATTGACTTCCATTGGTCTAAACGAAAAGCAGTATTTAAAACTGTAATTTCGCCTTCAGATGAAGAAATCCAAAAGGTGATGAGCACAGCAATTGAAAATATTCCTGGTTATAAAAAGCCTTCCGGGAAAAAATGGCTTGTACATTTCCAGCATTCATGGAAATTTGATTCTGACGCAATGGTGAGTGTCGATAGATCTGAGGTAAAAAATAACCTAGACATGGAATGGGCTAAAATCACTAAAATTGTTAATGATGTAGAGCGTGAATTTCTAAAAGTTGGGGATGAACTCAAAAGACTCTCAAGCGAATAGAGGATGGTTCTCTTGCACCAACCGTCAAACCTTACCTATTCAGTGTATAAAATCTTTTAATACTAGAAATTGCAGCTCGGAAACAGGCTTGAACCGTACATCATGGGTGAGGAAAACAGCTCTATTGTTGGAAAGTGCAGTCGCCAAATGAATTTCATCAGGCAGCCGTAAGGCGGGGTACCTAGCCCGGAGTAACGCCGCATTTTTCAATAGCTGTCTTTAAACAGGTATTAATTTAAAGTTTTCCGATCCCGTCAAGGCACTATCACAAACCTCCTGCCTACAAACATCCTTTTCACCATAAGGCTTCACGAGGCATTCCGCAAGGCTCAGCTCTGAAGTCAGGGCCGTAACTTTTCCATTGTCCACGTGTTCAAAACTTCTTTAAGTTCTTCCGCATAAGGACTTATTTCCTCAAGGGCATAAATGAAAATATTGGCGTCAAAATAAACTTGAGTGGCTTTTAGATTTTGAAACTCTTTCAGAATTGATCCCATTGATCCCGGAGTTCATTTATATGTTCATCTATCTCTTCAACGGTGTTGAAATTCCCTTTGGCAGCGCCTATCAGGTCAGTCAGGCGGCGTTTCTTGCCAGCTTTTACTTCTTGCTCATAGAAATTCTCCCACTCGTCGATAGGTATGATCACGGCTTCTTTTTGGCCTTGCTCATTATATATATATACTTATAGTCCATAGCTAATTTTCCCTGTATCAAATATAATTATAAACATCTCCCGCCTCAATAGTTTAACCCGCTCATTATTCACTCCGCAACAAACC
>CAYXDM010000268.1:0-2485 GCA_964463595.1 uncultured Aequorivita sp.
AATCCGTAGAACTTATCCGTTCTTGCTGTTGTTAGCTTCATGTTTTGTCTTTGGACTGCAGGCCGCTACTGATTAACCTGAACCTATACCGGTGATCTCGTCCAATAAACATGCATCTGTTAACTAACATACAACAGGGTTTTATTTTGATGAAGGCCGGGTAATTGCTCCGCTCACCAAAGATTCCTTGAAATCTGTACTATAAAATATTATTACCATGATCTATAATTCTATCATTGACACCATCGGCAACACGCCATTGGTCAGGCTTAACCGGGTAAACCGTGGGATCGCTGGAGAAATACTTGTGAAGGTAGAGTATTTCAACCCTGGAAACTCCATGAAAGACAGGATGGCCGTAAAAATGGTGGAAGATGCCGAGAGAGAGGGCTTGTTAAAACCCGGCGGTACCATCATCGAAGGCACCAGCGGGAATACCGGTATGGGCTTGGCCTTGGCTGCTATTGCCAAAGGCTACAAATGCATATTTACCATGGCTGACAAACAGTCCAAGGAAAAGATAGATATTTTAAAGGCCGTGGGAGCTGAAGTGATTGTGTGTCCCACCAATGTGCTGCCCGAAGATCCCAGGTCCTATTACTCTGTGGCTAAAAAGCTTAACCGTGATATTCCGAACTCATTTTACCCCAACCAATACGACAACTTGTCCAACTGGAAAGCCCATTATGAATCGACGGGCCCAGAGATTTGGAAAGATACTGAAGGAAAGATAACCCATTATGTCGCCGGAGTAGGCACGGGGGGGACGATTTCCGGGACTTCGAAATATTTAAAGGAGCAAAATCCAGACGTAATTTCCGTCGGTATTGATACCTACGGCTCGGTGTTTAAAAAGTATAAGGAGACGGGGATATTTGATGAAAATGAAATCTATCCCTACCTGACGGAAGGGATTGGGGAAGATATTTTGCCCAAGAACGTAGATTTTTCGTTGATAGACCATATGATTAAGGTGACGGACAAGGATGCCGCGATCATGACCCGGAGGCTTTCCAAGGAGGAGGGCCTGTTTGTTGGATGGTCTGCCGGATCAGCCGTACACGGGGCGTTGGAATATGCCAGGGAAAATCTAAAAGAAGGAGACCGGATGGTTATACTCTTGCCGGACCACGGGTCTAGATACGTGGGCAAAGTGTATAATGACGAGTGGATGCGCAACCACGGATTCCTAGAAGACAAAATCTTTGGCACCGCCCGGGACATTATCGAATCAAGAGACGGCGTGCATGAATTGGTGGTGGTCGGCAAGCAAGATAAAATACGGGATGCCATCACCTTGATGAACAGTAAGAGCGTCTCCCAAATTCCTGTGATGGAAAACGGCCAAGTGGTTGGAAGCATCACGGACAATAAATTGTTGACCAAGATTATTAACGACCCGGATCTAAAAGATGCTGCCGTGTCAACGGTAATGGAAGAGCCGATGAAGTTCGTTGCCCTTGGAAGCACCTTGGATGTTTTGTCTTCCATGGTCGACAAAGAAAAGGCGGTTTTAGTCAGAGATGACTCGCACCAAATTCACATTATTACCAAACACGATATCCTGACCGCTGTCACCAAATAAATTTGAAAAGCATTTATGGGTCGCGCGTCCCCATGAAGGTGGGGGGGGTCGGTTCGCATAGGCTGTTTTTTTGATATGAAAGAAAATAAGTTGGACAGGTTGATCGAGGTGGGATATGATTTTGACCTGGTAGAGGCATTTCGTGCGGGCTGGGATATGTTTCAGGTAAAACCACTTTACTCCATGGCTTATGGAATGCTAATAGTTTCCTGCCAGATCATGTTTGCGGTATACTTGAATGATATTGCGTTTGTTTTTAGTCTTTTCCTTGCCGGGCCGTTATATGCTGGTTTTTTCTTGGTGGCAAACAAGATCAGTAGGAATGAGGAGGTGATTTATCCGGATTTTTTTACCGGCTTTTCGTACTACATCCCAGTGATACTGGTATGGGTAGTGGCTCAGGTGCTGGCGGTGATCGGTCTTTTCTTTTTCATTATCCCGGGGGTGTACCTGATGGTAGGGTACTTATTTGGCGTTTTGATGGCCATATTCGGCGGGATGGATTTCTGGAAGGCCATGGAGTATAGCAGGAGATTGATCCATGTCAAGTGGTGGAAATTCTTTCTTCTGGCGCTTTCCTTGTTGATACTAAACCTGTTGGGTGCATTGCTGTTTATTGTGGGCCTTATTGCGACTCTTCCCTTGACTTATTATGTTATCTATTGTTTATTTGAAGAAATTACCCGAGAAGCGCTCGTCGAAGAATAGGCGCCGTCATGGTATAATTGTTGATGTTGGATGGTAGGGAAAGTGTCAAATAGCAGGAAATCAAATGGTTTATAAAGCAAGAGCGAAAGTTATTTCAGGGTTTATACTTGCTATATCCCTTACGGTGAGCGTGTGTGCGGTCACCTATTTTAGTGTCCGAAAATTGCTGGATACGGTACAGGCACTTTCCGC
>CAYXDM010000269.1:0-2475 GCA_964463595.1 uncultured Aequorivita sp.
CTACTTCCTTCATACATTTCATACCGGACCAACTTTGCCTCAAGTTTTCCGTTGAAGAGTTTTATTTTCCTCGAAGGGCGCAACCCGACAAATTTTAGGGCTTCCAAATTCGATGTAATCATCCACGCCTGTGTTCCGGGGTAACCCCGTTTCAAAGTATTGCCAATGGAACTGTAAAAGGTTTCAACATCCACGACGGATAGCCGCTCATCATAGGGTGGATTGAAGACTAAATATAAAGGGCCCTGCATTTCCTTTTCACTTTCAAAGAAGTTCTGATGCTTCAATTCTATAAATTCACCCAGATTGGCATTTCCAATATTTTCCCTCGCCTTTTTTAGCGCAACGGGATCCAGGTCATAGCCATAAATTTTATGGGGGAATTCCCGAATTTTTTTTAGGGCGGTATTCTCTATTTTCTCGTATAGATCTATATCAAAATCGGGCCAGGTCTCAAAACCGAATTCGGGTCTGTTGAGATTGGGTGGAATGTTACAGGCGATCATGGCCGCTTCGGCCAAAATGGTACCTCCGCCGCACATTGGGTCCAGGAACGCACATTGGCCGTTCCAACCCGAAAGCATGATCATTCCCGCCGCAAGGACTTCATTTATCGGGGCAGGGACATTCTCGGTCTTATATCCTCTTTTATGCAGAGATTCCCCAGAACTATCCAGGGAAACCGTACAGATATTCCGATCGATATGTATATTGATACGAAGGGTAGGATGGTCCAGGTCCACATTTGGGCGCTCCCCTTCCCTATCCCGGAATCTATCCACAATGGCGTCCTTGGTCTTTAATGCAATATATTGTGAATGGGTAAACACCTCTGAAAAAACCGTGGCATTAACGGCCAAGGCCCCTCTTACATCCATGTATCTCTCCCAAGGAATGCGGTAAATCTGCTTGTAAAGATCATCTTCGGTAAAAATATTGAAGCTCGAAATAGGCTTGAGGATCTTGATTGCTGTACGGCAGCACAGATTGGCTTTGTACATAAACCCCAAATCTCCCTCAAAGGAAACATTCCGAATGCCTACCTCAATGGAGGAGGCACCCAATTCACGAAGTTCCTGGGCCAATAAATCTTCCAGCCCAAAAAGGGTTTTTGCTACCATCTTATAATTCATTGCACTATGATGTTTCGGGATTTAGAAGCAAAAATACAGTATTTTTGCAGGGCGAAACGAGAACTATGCAAAAAGAAACCGAAGCCTGGTATACGTCGTGGTTTAATACCCCATACTACCATATACTTTACAAGGATAGGGATCATAGAGAGGCAGCCCTATTTATGAATGCCATTACCTCCTATTTAAATCTAAAGGAAAACAGCACCATACTGGACCTGGCCTGTGGCAGGGGCCGTCATTCAAAATACTTATCCCGAAGGGGGTTCAAGGTTACCGGTGTGGATCTTTCTGAGGAAAGCATTGAATATGCCAAACAGTTTGAAGGTCCAAACCTCCATTTCGACGTGCACGATATGTGTGTGCCCTACCCAAAACAATTTGATGCCGTCTTCAATCTATTTACCAGTTATGGCTATTTCAAAAGGGACTCGGACAATCTGGAGACGATCAAGGCCATTAAATCTGAATTAAAACCGGAGGGCCATGGGGTCATCGATTTTCTGAACGCAAAATTGGCCATCAAAAACCTGGTACCTAAAGAGAGGAAAAAGGTGGGCAATATCGTATTCCATATTGAAAAGTACGTAAGGGACGGTTTCATTTTTAAAAATATCCGTTTTGAGGACGAGGGTGAGGAGTACGTTTTTACGGAAAGGATAAAAGCCCTAACCCATTCAGATTTCAAAGATTATATCAAGGAAGCGGGAGTTGAACTGAAAGCAGTTTTTGGCGACTATCATTTATCCGAATTTAATGAGGACACCTCAGAAAGATTGATATTAATATTCCATTGATGAATTATATCCTATTGTTCTTGGCCGTAGCCCTAGGCTATATTGTAGCACTTATTTTGAAAAAAAGGGACTTGAAAAACATGGAAGTCCTTATGGCCTTCAGTGGTGCATTTCTGCTCTCCATCACTGTTTTCGAACTATTGCCGGATGTATTCCAACATCCCTCCAAAAGTACCGGCGTTTATATAATGCTGGGCATCCTGCTCCAGATTTTTCTGGAATTCTTCTCAAAGGGAGCGGAACACGGCCATATACATCTACATTCGGAAACCAAGCATTTTCCGTGGATGCTATTTTTGAGCCTTAGCATCCACGCCTTTATGGAGGGCTTCCCAATTTCGGAGGAAAATAATTTATTGGTTGCCATAATCATTCATAAAATTCCCGTAGCAATCATCCTTTCATTCTTTTTTATTACCGCGGGCTATAGGCAATCCACCACCTTGCTATTCCTGATTTTCTTTGCACTGATGACCCCATTGGGAAACTTCATTTCTGTGCATTATAATTCCGTCCACCAGTATGAAACCCAGATTACCGCCGTC
>CAYXDM010000270.1:0-2460 GCA_964463595.1 uncultured Aequorivita sp.
TAAATGCCTTTGGAAAATTCAATTCGTAGAGCACGACAATGGCGGCCCGCCCACAGAGGGAGATGACTTCCATAAACCCCTTGCGGGAATAGTCATAGAACGCTACGGAATCCTTAAGATTTCCCCTATAGCTGGCAGGATTGCCAATGACGACAGTCCTATTGCAAAACTCCTCACTTTCGAAACTGTGGACCGTGTGAATAAATTTAAGATCCGTGTGTATATGAACGATTATCGGTTTTTCCATTTAATTCCAGTTTTCAATCCAAGAGACATTCGATTAAATTTGGGGAGTAGGGTCATATAATAGAGTAGGTTCGCTGGGGATCCAGGGGGCATTGTAAATGGGGACTTGCCAAAATTCTCAATTTCCCTGGGAAGGATGGCCATATATTTATTGACCAACCGGGGTTTCAATATTCATGAGTTTATCTATACGTTTTTCATTTCCTTGTGTCCTGAGCAATATCCTGCAAATCGATTCCACTTCCTCCACTTCCAGGTCGTAATATAACGGCAGGCAGACGGCCCTTCTACAGATGGAGTCCGTGACAGTAAAATCCCTTGGTGCCATATATGGCAGGCAATTTCCTAAGGAAGGATAGAAATACCTTCGGGTATATATCTCATGTTTAGCTAACTCCTGGATGCACCTATGCATAAGCTCTTCCGATTCAAATATCAAAGGGTAGAAAGCGTAATTTCTGGTCGCCCCATTTTTCCACACCGGCCGGTGGGCCCTTAAGGTCTTGAGATATTGGTTATATGTTTCCGCTAGGAGCCTTCTTTTTTCCAGGATTGCGGAAACCCATGCTAGATTCGCCAATCCCATGGCTGCATGGAATTCGGAGTTTTTGCCATTGATCCCCAGCTCGGCAAAGGCCTCGGGACCGTTCAAGCCAAAGTTTCTAATGTAGGCCAATTTTTTTAGAAGATCGGGATCCTTTGTTATCACTAGCCCTCCCTCAACAGAGTGGTAGAATTTGGTAGCGTGCAGGCTACAAATACTGATGTCGCCATATTCGAAAATGGATTTTCCGTTAAGCTGCACTCCAAAGGAATGCGCCCCATCATAGATTACCTTTAAATTGTGTTTTTTGGCTATGGCTTCAATGGCGTCAACATCACATGGATTGCCATAAATATGGGTCGCGAGGATGGCGGAAGTCTTGGGGGTGATTGCGGCTTCAATCTTAGTGGGATCTATATTTAAGGAGTGGATATCGACATCGACAAAAACGGGTTTACAACCTTCCCAAACTATGCTGCTCGTGGTAGCGACAAAGGAATAGGGCGTGGTAATTATTTCCCCGGTCAACTGCAGCGCCTTGATCGCCATCTGCAGGGCCATGGTCCCGTTGGTTACAAATAGCAGGTGTTTTACCTGTAGGTGCACCTTGAGTTTTAGCTCCAACTCCTTGGAAAGGGGGCCTAGGTTTGTTATCCATTTCCTCCGCCAGATGCCCTCCAAATATTTGTTATATTCTTCCATTGGGGGGAGAAAAGGCTTTGTGATTAGTATCATTTTCGCGTTTTGATTAGTGATAATATGGTTAGATAAGATTCAAATTTCAATATATGGGATGTTCCAAAGAACAAGATAAAACCGATGGCCCCTGAAATACATATCCGGAAACCGTCTTTTAAACCATTAAACAAATTAAAATCCATTGACCAGACTACTATGCCGGTAACAGCAGCCAGGAGGAGGGAGGGAGCAATGTCCTTTAATTGGTCGTACAATCGGTAATTTATAAATTTACCTGAATAATGGGAATTGATCACCAAAGCTATAAACGAGGCTATCAATTGTCCCCATAACAGTACCAAAATACCATATTTTATTGTAATAACAATCACAATTACGCCAAAAATTTTCTTTATGACCTCCAATTTAAGAAAAAGATCGCTTCTTCCCTTAACATTCAGGATATTGAGATTATAGGAATGCAAGGGGTACAATATTCCAGAAACACATAATATTTGGAAATATGGCACCGCGGGCACCCATTTTTCAGTCAGTAGCAATCTGAAAAGTGGTTCTGCCACTACCATTAGATAGACGAGCACAGGTGCCAACACAAAGATTATGGACTGCATCAGCATTTTATACACTCTCCTTAGCCGGGGATTATCATCCTTGATCTGGGCAAACAAAGGATAGGTAACCTTATTCAGGGCACTGGATATATTGGAAACCGGCAAATTCCTCATCGATTCAGCACGGGTATAAAACCCGACCTGTGCGGGAACAAAGAATTTCCCGATTAAAATGGGGTATAAATTGGAATATAAGGTATTGATCAGTCCGGATAATCCCAACTTATAGCTGAATCCAAAGTGGTACCTGAATCTTTCTTTACTGAAGAAAAGGGAAGGCATCCATTTACTGCGGATCCATATTTGTGCCGTAGCCAAAAGAGCCTGGACAAGACTCATATAGACCAAGGCCCATACCCC
>CAYXDM010000271.1:0-2434 GCA_964463595.1 uncultured Aequorivita sp.
AAGTGTTTTGGTACTCACCGAAACTACCTCAAATTTGTACCACCCAAATTTTGTATCTGCCATAGACCAATTGATCGCCCCTTTGGACGAAGCTGATTTTAAATTGTTGCAACCCGAGATCCTGCTCACTTTCGGAGGAATGGTCGTCTCCAAGAAAATCAAGGCCTTATTACGCGATTTTCCGCCCAAAATCCATTGGCATGTCGACCCAAAAAAGGCCTATGATACCTTCTTCGTACTTACCTATCATTTTAAGACTGATATAAATGAATTTTGCGCCCATTTCCTTCCAAACCTGGAGAAGCAGAATTCGGATTATAGGGACCATTGGCTCCAGATAAAAAGACATCGTCTGGAAAGACATAAAATTTACGAAACGATGGTTCCCTATTCAGATTTTTTGGTTTGTGGTACCGTTCTCAACGAGCTTCCTCGGCATACCCAACTCCAGTTAAGCAACAGTGCCATCATTAGGTATGCTCAGCTTTTTGATATGCCAAATACGGTTGAGGTTTTCTGCAACCGCGGTACAAGTGGCATTGATGGTAGTACCAGCACAGCGATAGGAGCGGCCTATATTTCAAAACTCCCAACCGTGCTCTTAACGGGAGATCTGAGTTTCCTTTATGACAGCAATGGGTTGTGGAACAACTATATTCCGCGGGATTTCAAAATTGTGGTGATAAACAATGGGGGAGGTGGGATTTTCCGGATACTTCCGGGAAATAAGGATTCGGAAGTATTTGATACCTTTTTTGAAACCAAACACAACCTAAGTGCGAAACAACTTTCGGAAATGTATGGGTTCCATTATTCATCCATTAATGGAAAAGATGGCCTAAAAGAGAAGGTCTCTGATTTTTTCAGATTAAATAATGGCCCGGCCTTATTGGAAATCTTTACTCCCTCAACGGTAAATGACGCTGTATTGCTCGAGTATTTTAGATTTATTGGCCATTAGGAAGGTATTTTGATCTAAAGATCGAAAAGGTGTTGCCCATTCCCAAAATTGCGGCCCTAATTTGGCCTTGTTGGGTTAACTTTGGTTAATTTACCTTGGACTAAAATCGGGAACTTCTGAAGTTCAACAAATAGATGAATAACGAAAAGACTGCCATACGGACCGTTTATTTCAGTATTATAGCCAATACCTGTTTGGCCATAACCAAAGGGCTCGCTGGGTTTTTCGGAAATTCGTATGCCCTTATCGCCGATGCGATTGAATCTTCCACCGATATCGTTTCTTCCCTAATGGTTTTGGTAGGGCTTAAATATGCCAAACGTCCGGCAGACGAAAACCATCCCTACGGCCATGGGAAAATAGAACCGATTATTACATTCGGAGTCGTGGCATTCCTCGTTATTTCGGCTACGCTTATAGCCTATACCAGTATCCAGAATATCCAGACGCCTCACGAAAGCCCTGAGGCGTGGACCTTGATAGTCCTGGCCGTAATAATTATTTGGAAAGAAACTTCGTTTCAATTTGTAATCCGGAAAACGAAACAAACAAAGAGCACAGCCTTAAAAGCAGAGGCCTGGCATCATAGAAGTGATGCCATAACTTCCGTAATGGCTTTTGTTGGAATTTCCATCGCCAATTTAATGGGAGAGGGCTATGAAAGTGCTGATGACTGGGCAGCATTGTTTGCCTCGGCTTTTATTTTATACAACAGTTATTTGATTTTAAGGCCCGCGCTGGGCGAAATTATGGACGAACAACTATACGATGAGCTAATCGAGGAGATCAGGATTAGATCTATGGAAGTGCCGGGGGTATTGGGTACGGAGAAATGTTTGGTCCGAAAATCGGGCATGAAATTTCATGTGGATCTGCACGCCATGGTCGATAGTGGGATTACGGTAAAGAAAGGCCACGATATTTCCCATAAATTAAAAGATTATTTGAAAAAGAAAATCCCGAGTCTCGGTCAGGTATTGATCCATATAGAGCCCAATGACTACGATTGATTGTATTTGGATCCCTTTCGCTTCCTGTCCCAAAGGATATAGATCACAAAAATGATCAGACTTATGATGGAACCCCATAAGAGGCCGGTTTTCAACGATTCCACATTTTCGCCGGTAAAGGCAATGACCAGGATAAGAGGTGAAATTCCCAGAACCGTGGCACTAATAAACTTGGGATATTCCATTTTTAGGATTCCCGCCACAAAGCTGACGGCATCGTTGGAGAGGAACGGGTTAATCCGGGTAATCACCACCGCCCAAAACCCGTAATCTTCCAAAAAGGAAATTATTTTTTTGGTGGCTTTTTGGCCCAATAGACTTTCTACCAATGAGATTCCAACATATTTACCGATGATATAACCAACGGAGGAAGCTATGATCACCGCCACAAGTGTGATAATACTTCCCCAAATAGGGCCATAGGCCAAGATGGCGACTATCATCAACAAAATGGTGGGAATTA
>CAYXDM010000272.1:0-2427 GCA_964463595.1 uncultured Aequorivita sp.
AACCTCTTTTTTCTGCTGTTCCTTTTTAGGAGAATCGCAAGAAACAAAAGCACCGACAAGAATAAAGACTATAAATAAACGCATTTTTTAAGTTAAAGTTTTATGGGTAGGATTGTTATCGTTATCATCAACTTCTTGTACGTTGATTGTATCATCTATCTCAAATATAATGAAATATTTCGTATCATAAATCATGAAAAAACCAATTTCATTCCGCATAGACATTGGGATTGTTGATGGGTATTTTTCCCTTTCGCACTTTCAGGGATACAATTTTCCAAAACTTAGCCCTCTACCAATATATCAGTTATTTTCGTTTGGATTTTCCTTTTTTTGGATGGACCAATTTCAATTCTTTTATCAAGTTATCTGCCCCCGCATATTTGTCCATAATAAAAAGTACATAACGAATATCTACCATAATATTTCGTGATAAGGAAGGATCGTAATAATAGTCGCTCATCGTTCCTTCCCAAACCCGGTCAAAATTAATCCCAACAAGATTTCCGTGGGCATCTATGGCGGGGCTTCCGGAATTTCCTCCCGTGGTATGGTTGGTGCCTATAAAGTTTACCGCAATTTTGCCATCTTCGGCGTAAGGGCCATAATCTTTCGCATTATAAAGATCAATGAGTTTTTGTGGAACATCAAATTCATAATCTCCCGGAATGTATTTCTCCATGATGCCTTCCAGATGGGTAACAGGTTCGTAATAAACTGCGTCGGCAGGGGAGTAGCCCTTAACTTGTCCATAGGTTACCCTCAAGGTGCTGTTGGCATTTGGGAAGATCCGGGCATCTTTGGGGCTGAGCTCCAGCAAGGCTTTCATATAGTCGCGTTCAAGTCCTTTTATTTTTAAATTCAATGCGTCATAATCAGGTGCTATCTTTGTGAAATATGCATCGGTCATTTCCTCGGCTACCTGAAACCCGGGGTCATTTTCCAATTTTGCCAATACGGTTTCGGCATCGCCTTCCAGCAACCGTTTTAGGGAAGCGTAATCTGTAAAAGCTGAAGTGGCATAAACATTTTCAGTGAGGCTTTCCGCATCTAAATTCTTAAATGAAGCGGGCAAAAATTGTTCGGGCACCTTTTCGGCATAAAAAGCGATCAAAGCCCCAAAAACTTCTTTGTCCACTTGTTTGTTGTAATTTTTATAGCGGTTTTCCATAGAGGCGATCAAATTGTCCCTTCGGTCTTCAAATGATTGTGTTCCACGGTTTTTATATACCTGTTTCAATTGGTAAACTTGGAACGCATTTGAAAGTAATTCCACATTTCGTAAAACTGTTTCAATAAAATATTCACGGGCTAATGTGTACGATTCTATATGTGAATAATAGGTTTCAAACTGGGGCAATAGATTTCCGTATTCCTGTTGTTTTCCTTTTTTCTTTATTTCGGCGGTAAGTTCCCGTTCCTGTTGTTTTTTGATTCCGACAGCGTTCGATTTTGTCAGTCCCAGGGTTTCTCCTGTCCACTTTTTCCAGTAGTTGGCGATACTTGCAAACTTGGAAGCATATTGGATCTTGATCTGTGGATCGGCACGCATGTATTTATCCATAACGGCCAAAGCCCGATCGCGAATGGCCACTCGGGCGGGATTCAAGGTGTTCACCAATTGCTCAATGGCAATGGAGGGCAAATATTCGTCCGTGGATCCCGGAAAGCCAAAAACCAATGTGAAATCATTTTCCGCTACACCATCCAAGGAAATCGGAAAGAAGTGTTTTGGGGTATAAGGCACATTGTCCTCAGAAAATTCCGCGGGATGGTTGTTTTTGTCGGCATAAATTCTGAAGAGGGCAAAATCGCCCGTATGTCTGGGCCAGACCCAGTTATCGGTGTCGCTTCCGAATTTCCCAATGGAGGAAGGCGGCGCGCCCACTAAACGAATATCCTTGAAGGTTTCGACCACAAAAAGCATGTATTGGTTTCCTTCGTAAAAAGTACGGACCCGGTTTTCTTGGTACTTTTCTTTGGGTGAATTCTGGACCGTTGTGGCTATATTGGTCTCAATTATTTTTTGTTTTGCGGCCTCGTCCATTTGCGGAGTTATTCCTTCCAGGATTTGATCGGTAACATCCTCGATCTTGATTATAAAAGTGGCCGTGACCCCTGGATTTGGCAACTCCTCCTTAAAGTTCTTGGCCCAAAATCCATGTTCCAAATAATCATTTTCCAAAGAAGAGTGGTTCTGGATTTGGGAATAGCCACAATGATGATTGGTGAGCAAAAGTCCTTGGTCGCTGATCATCTCACTTGTGCAACCTCCGTTGAAATGTACGATGGCATCTTTAAGGCTGGAATTGTTCACGTCATAAATATCCTTGGCCGACATTTTCATGCCCAGGTTTTTCATTTCGGTCTCGTTCATCCCCTCCAAAAGCGAAGGAATCCACATACCACCTTGCTGGGCAAAAAGGG
>CAYXDM010000273.1:0-2425 GCA_964463595.1 uncultured Aequorivita sp.
GCTTTTTTGTTTTTTCGATATTCCAGCGTTTTGAGATCGAGAGAGAGAATTTCGCTGCTGCCATCGTCTTTCTTCACTTTCTTGTAGAACCCCTGGCCGCTCTTGCTGCCCAACCATTTGTTCTGGACCATTTTATCAATGAAATCCGGGATTTTGAAAATAGAATGTTCCTCATCATCCGGCGCATTCCCATAAATTCCATTTGCCACGTGTACCAAGGTATCCAGTCCAACAACATCCACGGTTCTGAAGGTCGCGGATTTTGGCCGTCCAATCACCGGACCGGTAAGTTTATCGACCTCCTCAATGGTCAGGCCCATTTCCTCCACTAAATGAAAAAGACTTTGGATGCCGAAGATCCCTATTCTGTTTCCTATAAACGCGGGCGTATCCTTGGCTACCACGGTGGTTTTTCCAAGGAATTTCTCACCGTACCCATTTAGGAAATCCAGTACCTCTTGAGCAGTTTTTGGACCGGGGATTATTTCAAAGAGTTTTAAATATCTCGGGGGGTTAAAAAAGTGGGTCCCGCAAAAATGTTTTTGAAAATCCTCACTTCGGCCTTCACTCATATATTTAATCGGGATTCCTGAGGTGTTTGAAGTGATCAGGGTTCCTGGTTTTCTATGGTCATCGAGCTTTTCGAAAACCTGTTTCTTGATATCGAGACGTTCTACCACAACCTCGATGATCCAATCTGCAGTTTTTACCTTGGAAATATCATCCTCGAGGTTGCCAGTTGAAATTCGCCTGGCGAAATCCTTGTGATAGAGAGGGGCGGGATTGCTCTTTATTGCTTTTTGAAGATCCTGGTTTACAATCCTATTGCGGACTACTGTGTCCTCTAGGGTGAGACCCTTTTTCTTTTCCTCTTCTGAAAGTTTCAGGGGAACAATGTCCAATAACAACACTTCCACTCCTATATTGGCAAAGTGGCAAGCGATACCACTGCCCATAATTCCTGAACCTATCACGGCTACTTTGTTAATTCTTCTTTTTGACATTTTTTTAGTTATGAGTTATGAGTTCAGAGTTATGATTTCAATATTCCCATCCTAATTCCTAATCTCTTATTACTAATTCGAATCGTATATTTTTCTTGAATTGATAAGATCGTTTATAGTGTCCACCACCTTTCGAAATATCCGAAGTTCCTCCGCGGTTACGTGCTTATGGATAGCATCATCAAATCCTAAAACCACGTGTTTCGAGAAATCTCTCATTTCTTTTCCGAAAGTCGTGAGATGAATTAAAACCCCACGTCCATCATCTGGGTTCGGTCTGCGTTCTATCAGTCCTTTTTCTTCCATCGATTTCAATGTTCTTGAAAGACTGGTAGCTTCCATTCCCATCTTGGGTCCAAGTGCTGTGGAAGAGGTGCCGTGTTCGGGATCTATGCTTATAAGCGCAAAACCTGTAGCCATTGTGCTCCCTTTTTTTCCTGCTTCCTCGTTGTACATTTTCGTAACGTTCATCCAAGTGGAGCGCAGAACGAAATCAATAGTCTTTTCTTTCATAAATTAAATCCGAAGGAAACCAAAGATACGGAAATCTATTATGCACGCATAGTAATTAAGCTTGTTATTTTGGAACAAAGACGAAAAGAAATAGGACAAATTTGGGCCATATATGATTTGAGACTAAGATTAGCCGTCTTAAGTCTTAAGTCTTGAAATCTTACGTCTTGCAGTTTTATGTCCTTTTAGAATAATCCAATTTGCCATCAACAATATTCGCGGGTTGGGTGTACGGATGTTCAGTGGTTTTTTTATCGTTCATAATATGAAGCACTTCCCAACCTTCCACTTTAAGGGCATCTGAAATCATGGAGCGGTGGCAGCTCCACCAAACAGCCTCGGAACACATAATGGCAGTGCGCTTTTTGGCGGCCAGGTTTTCCAGATCCTTTAGCGCGATTTTAAATTCTTCGGTTTCCATATAATCGGCATACCCGCGAAATGCCGCCAATCGCCATGCGTCATTCTTGGAGTTGGGATCCATTTTTCTGCGGCCGCCCAAGCCCACTATATGCACATATTCAAAACCATTTTTAGGCAAGGTAACAGCCATGCTATCCTTGTTGAATTGTGGGAATTTCCTGGAACCAGGATAATGCCGAACATCTACAAGAAGTTCTATATCAAATGTTTTTAGAAGATGAAGAAATTCTTCTAAAGAACGGGTAGAATGGCCAATGGTCCAGAGGGTTTTCATTTATTAGGCATTAGGGTTTAGGCATTAGGAATTAGGCATTGGGGATTAGGCAATGGGCAATGGGCAATAGGCATTAGGTATTAGGCATTAGGTATTAGGCATTGGGGATTAGGCAATAGGCATTAGATGTTAGACATGACATTAAACTATCATCACGGTAGTGTAATTTAAACTCTGTCTGGTTCATTCCTATCCATTCCAAAATCATTCG
>CAYXDM010000274.1:0-2417 GCA_964463595.1 uncultured Aequorivita sp.
ATGCGGCAAACATACTGAAACCTGCCCTGGCCAGAGGGGAATTGAGAGCAATTGGTGCCACCACCCTGGATGAGTATCAAAAATATTTTGAAAAGGACAAAGCCCTGGAACGCCGTTTCCAAAGGGTTATGGTCGATGAGCCGGATACGGAAAGTGCCATCTCGATTCTAAGGGGAATCAAGGAAAAATATGAAACCCACCACAAGGTGCGCATCAAGGACGAAGCCATTATTGCCGCTGTGGAACTGTCGGAAAGATATATTACCAATCGGTTTTTGCCGGATAAGGCCATCGACCTTATGGACGAGGCCGCCTCTAAGCTGAGAATGGAAATCAATTCGAAACCCGAGGAATTGGATGTTCTGGACAGAAAGATAATGCAGCTCGAAATTGAGATCGAGGCCATCAAAAGGGAAAAGGACGAGACCAAGTTAAAAGGGCTGTATGCAGACCTGGCCAATCACAAGGAGGACAGAAACGAGCTGAACGCAAAATGGCAGAGCGAAAAGGAAGTGGTGGACAACATCCAAAATCTAAAAACCCAGATCGAGAATTTTAAGCTGGAAGCCGAACGTGCCGAGCGCGAGGGGGATTTCGGAAGGGTAGCCGAACTACGCTATGGCAAGATCAAGGAAGCGCAGGAAAAACTGAGCCAATTGGAGACCCAACTCGCGGAACAAGAGGACGGAACGTCGCTGATCAAAGAGGAGGTAACTCGGGAGGACATAGCTGAAGTAGTGGCCAAATGGACAGGTATCCCGGTTACAAAAATGCTTCAAAGCGATCGTGAAAAATTGCTGAGCCTGGAAGAGCAATTACATAAACGGGTGGTGGGCCAATATGAAGCCATTGCAGCGGTAAGTGATGCCATTAGAAGAAGTAGGGCCGGCCTGCAGGATGAAAAGAAACCTATAGGCAGTTTCCTCTTCCTGGGAACTACGGGAGTGGGAAAAACCGAGTTGGCAAAGGCCCTTGCCGAATATCTGTTCGATGACGAAAACGCAATGACCCGAATTGATATGAGCGAATACCAGGAACGGCACAGCGTGAGCCGTTTGGTGGGGGCGCCTCCGGGATATGTGGGCTATGACGAAGGAGGACAACTTACCGAAGCCGTGAGGAACAAACCTTATAGCGTAATTTTATTGGATGAGATCGAAAAAGCACATCCCGATACCTTCAATATTTTATTGCAGGTTTTGGATGAAGGCAGATTGACCGATAATAAGGGAAGGCTTGCCGATTTCAAGAACACCATTATTATTATGACCAGCAATATGGGGAGCCAAATAATCCAGGAGCGGTTCGAAACCATAAAAGATCCTGAAACGGCCATGGAAGGCGCAAAAGTGGAGGTGCTGGCACTGTTGAAACAAATAATGCGCCCCGAGTTCATCAACCGTATAGATGACATAATTATGTTTACGCCCCTTTCCAAGGCGGAGATCCACAAGATCGTGGAGTTTCAACTCAAGAATGTTTCCCACATGCTATTAAAACAGAATATCATTTTGGACGCTACCCCGGAGGCCATTGCCTATCTTTCAGAAAAAGGTTTCGATCCCCAATTTGGGGCAAGGCCGGTAAAGCGAGTAATACAAAGGGAAGTGCTGAACGAATTGTCCAAAGAGATCCTGGCAGGAAAGATAACGACAGACAGTATTATCCTGCTGGACAGCTTTAACGACAGTCTGGTGTTTAGGAACCAGGAGGATCTTGTGGGGTAATTTATTTAAAGGTCTTCTGCTACATGTAACCGTTGCACCACCCATAATTTTTAGAAACCAACCCAAATGAAGCCGCTTTGAGCGGCTTTATTTTTTTGATCAGGCTTGAAAATCAGGCAAGTTCGGAGCTTATGATATGGCCATTGACGATTCGCGACTTCATAAATCCATGGCCCACTCGTTCTCCTATCCACCCTTCCCTCACCACCTTACAGTCTTCAGTCCAAAACCATAAAAAAAAGTTAAAACATTGACTTTTATTGTTATATTTGAAACTGGGAACCTCGTGTTTTCTGTACCCCTGCTGATTAAACATTAGGCCTAGGTTATGTTGTGTTTAAGGTTTGGAAATTTTAGAAGATAATTAATTATTGGTATGGTGCACGTGTGCTGGATAACAGTTGTTAGTTTTAAAAACATACAGGTCAAAAATTGCAAAAGAGTAGTTCCTTGCTAAGGCTGACAGAAGGACGAAAAAAACACCGTCCACCTAACAATGGCAACCGTTACACAATCCCAGAATCCCATAAAAAAAACCGGACAAACTTCAGGAAACTTCTTAAGACCACAGGGCATACGCTCATTCAAACATAAATGGGTGAGAGCTTTTCTTAGGCGGATCATTTTTCCGTGAATGGCATCAATTTAAAAAAAACCCTTAATAGAGTAAAAGTCATAATATATTAAAGC
>CAYXDM010000275.1:0-2413 GCA_964463595.1 uncultured Aequorivita sp.
AAGACAGATTTCCATCGAAACCGGTAAATTGGCAAAACAGGCCCATGGCTCCGTTGTTGTGCAATCCGGAAAATGTATGCTGCTCTGTACCGTGGTTTCCAACTACCAACAGAGCGATGTCGATTTTATGCCCCTAACGGTAGATTATCGCGAAAAATTTGCCGCTTCTGGCCGATATCCGGGAGGTTTCTTTAAAAGGGAAGCAAGACCGAGCGACGGTGAAGTATTGACAATGCGTTTGGTGGACCGCGTTCTGCGCCCGCTTTTCCCAAAAGATTACCACGCCGAAACTCAGGTGATGATCCAATTGATGAGCCACGACGAGGACGTAATGCCCGATGCCATGGCTGGTTTGGCGGCATCTGCTGCTATCCAGCTTTCAGATTTGCCTTTCGAGTGTCCTATTTCAGAAGTGCGCGTGGGGAGAATCGATGGCGAATTCATCATCAACCCTACCCGTGCCCAACTCGCTGATAGCGATATTGATATGGTAATTGGAGCTTCCGCAGATTCTGTAATGATGGTGGAAGGTGAAATGAAGGAAATTTCTGAAGAGGAAATGGTCGAGGCCATTAAATTCGCCCACGAACATATCAAAAATCAGATCGATGCGCAGGTGCGATTGGCTGATGCTGTTGGCAGAAAGGAAACCCGGGAATTTGAAACCGCCGCCGAAAACCAGGAACTTGAAGCAAAAATCCGAGGGTTGGTTTACGACAAAATTTATGAGGTAGCCAAAACAGGATCCTCAAAAAACGAACGCGGAAGATATTTTTCTGAAATAAAGGAAGAAGTGAACTCCCATTTTTCAGAAGAGGAATTGGAATTGTATGCACCCCTGATGTCGAAATACATAAATAAATCAGAGAAGGCCGCAATCCGTGACTTGGTTTTAAACGAAGGAATCCGTTTGGACGGAAGAAAGACCACTGATATCCGCCCAATATGGTGCGAGATTGATTATTTGCCCTCCGTACACGGTTCGGCAATTTTTACAAGGGGAGAAACCCAGGCCTTGGCAACCGTTACATTGGGAACATCGAGAGAGGCAAACCATATTGACATGCCATCCTATGAAGGGGATGAGACTTTTTATCTTCATTACAACTTCCCTCCTTTCTCAACAGGGGAAGCCCGCCCCATCCGTGGGACTTCACGCCGGGAGGTGGGCCATGGAAACTTGGCCCAGCGCGCCCTAAAGGGAATGATCCCTGCCGACTGCCCTTATACCGTAAGAATTGTTTCAGAAGTATTGGAGTCTAATGGATCTTCATCTATGGCAACTGTATGCGCGGGTACCATGGCGTTGATGGATGCCGGGGTACAATTGAAAAAACCGGTTTCAGGGATTGCAATGGGATTGATTTCCGATAGTGAAACAGGCAAATACGCAGTGCTTTCTGATATCTTGGGCGACGAGGACCACCTGGGCGATATGGACTTTAAAGTAACGGGTACCGCAGACGGAATTACCGCATGCCAGATGGATATTAAGGTGAAAGGCCTTACTTACGAAATACTTGTAAACGCCTTGAAACAAGCTTCTGCCGGAAGACTTCACATTCTTGAAAAATTGACGGATACCATCGCGCAGCCAAATCCGGATGTAAAATCCCATGCTCCAAAAATGGTCACCGTTACTATTCCCAACGAATATATCGGCGCATTGATCGGACCTGGAGGAAAAGTGATCCAACAACTTCAGAAAGACACCAAGACCACCATTGTTATCAATGAAGATCCCATTACCGAGGAAGGTATCGTGGAGATTCTTGGAACAAATCAAGAAGGAATTGATGCAGTATTGGCGAAGATTGACTCGCTTACCTTCAAACCGGAAATTGGCAGTGTTTATGAAGTGAAGGTCATCAAAATGCTCGATTTCGGTGCGGTAGTGGAATATACCGATGCCCCAGGAAATGAGACATTACTGCACGTGAGTGAACTTGCTTGGGAACGTACTGAAAACGTGACCGACGTAGTAAACATGGGTGATGTTTTTGATGTGAAATTCCTGGGATTTGATCCAAGAACCAAAAAGGAGAAAGTCTCAAGAAAGGCGCTGTTGCCAAAACCTGAGGGTTTTGTGGAAAGACCACCTCGCGAGCGAAACGACAGGGATCGCGATAACCGCGGACGGGACAGTCGTGGACGCGATAGTCGCGACAGTCGTGATAGAGATAGAAGAAGAAATTAATTTCTCTTTAACAAATAAAAAAAGCCGTCAGAAATGAGGGCTTTTTTTTATTTATCACGCAACCGTCCAACAATTTCAGACTATAGAGTGATAATCCAACATAAACATTCTGAAAAATCTCGCCCTGTGGAATCAATGCCGGATTTAAATCTAATCTGAACCCGGATTAATGAGAAAAACTTTTTCTTCTTACCAGTTGTAACTTTTTTGGCTTTT
>CAYXDM010000276.1:0-2376 GCA_964463595.1 uncultured Aequorivita sp.
AAATGTAAGCCACAATAAGAACCAGCAATGCCGGTCCTGCTATTTTGAGGACCAGTCCAAAAAGGGATTTCCAGTTGAGCCTGATAAACTTAAAAATATCCGTTAGAATCGTTCCTAGCTCCCGTTGTTGTTTAAAACGTATTATTTCTTTCATTCTGGTATAGTTGTTACTTTTTGTTTTTTTCGTTTTGGAACCATCAAAAGACAAGGTATTCCACCACCGAATTGTCCTTCGAATTTTCACGGATAAAACTAATCAAAATAGCCAAAACCATTATGCGAAAAGCTCGAAATTAGGACAGTTCCGAGATATGAGGTTTAATTGAACGGAAACAAGAATAATATGGGATGGAAGTGAGAGCTGAAAATTAATCCGAAGCCCCAGGCCATAAAGATATTAGTGGACAGCTGCATCGGCTAAAATAAAAATTGGCAATCCACAAAAAATCCACTTAAAAACACTACTTTTGCACCCTCCAAAAAAAATGGGGAAAATCTATGGATATCAGAAACATTGCGATTATAGCCCACGTTGACCACGGAAAGACCACCTTGGTGGATAAAATCCTGCACCACTGTGCCACTTTCAGGGAACTCGACTCTACGGGCGACCTTATTTTGGACAACAACGATTTGGAACGCGAACGGGGGATTACCATTACTTCCAAAAACGTTTCTGTGGTATATAAGGGAACAAAAATAAACATTATCGATACGCCCGGTCACGCCGATTTTGGTGGCGAAGTGGAGCGTGTCCTGAACATGGCCGACGGGGTCCTGCTCTTGGTCGATGCTTTTGAAGGCCCAATGCCCCAGACCCGATTTGTGCTTCAAAAAGCCTTGTCCCTGGGCTTGAAACCTTGTGTTGTCGTCAATAAGGTCGATAAGGAAAACTGTACGCCAGAAGAAGTATATGAAGCCGTTTTTGATTTGATGTTTGAGTTGGGCGCAGAAGAGTGGCAATTGGATTTTCCGGTGGTCTATGGTTCGGCAAAACAAAATTGGATGAGCGACGACTGGAAAAAACCAACCGATTCCATAGAACCGCTGCTGGACATGGTCCTGGAGCATATCCCAGCGCCAAAGGTTGAGGACGGCACGGTACAAATGCTCATCACTTCATTGGATTATTCCTCATTTACCGGTCGGATCGCCATTGGCCGTTTGCAGCGCGGGGTCCTTAAGGAAGGAATGCAAATTGCCCTGGTAAAAAGGAATGGCGCGACAATAAAATCCAAAATAAAGGAGCTTCATATCTTTGAGGGAATGGGCCGCAGAAAAGTGTCTGAGGTGCAACCCGGTGATATATGTGCCCTTGTAGGCTTGGAAGGTTTTGAAATTGGCGACACTATTGCCGATGTCAACAATCCTGAAGCGTTGAAAACAATCGCTATCGACGAGCCTACCATGAGCATGCTCTTCACCATAAACGATTCCCCTTTCTTTGGAAAAGATGGAAAATTCGTTACTTCCCGGCATATAAAGGAACGATTGGAAAAGGAACTGGAAAAGAACCTTGCCCTACGGATGGAACCCACCGATAGTGCCGATAAATTTATGGTCTTTGGTCGTGGGGTGCTGCACTTATCGGTGCTGATCGAAACCATGCGTCGTGAAGGATACGAGCTCCAAATAGGACAGCCCCAGGTTATCATCAAGGAAATTGACGGCGTTAAATGCGAGCCATTTGAGGAAATGACCATCGATTTGCCTGAAACCGTTAGCGGTACGGCCATCAATATGGTAACCATTCGCAAGGGTGAAATGGTTAGCATGGAAGGGAAGGGAGATCGAATGGTGTGCAAATTCATTATTCCCTCACGTGGTATCATCGGCCTACGCAACCAGATTTTGACGGCCACGGCAGGGGAAGCGATAATGACCCATCGATTTTTGGAATACCAGCCCATGAAAGGTGGGATTCCCGAAAGACAGAACGGAAGTTTGGTCTCTATGGAAACCGGTACGGCCATACCCTATTCCATCGATAAGTTGCAGGACAGAGGGCGATTTTTTGTCGATCCGGGGGAAGATATTTATGAAGGACAGGTAATTGGCGAGAACAGCCGCCAGGATGATTTGGTAATAAACATCACCAAAACCAAGAAGCTTTCAAACGTGCGTTCCTCGGGCGCCGATGATAAGGCACGCATAATTCCCGCGATTAAGTTTTCGTTGGAGGAAGCCCTGGAGTACATCCAGAAAGATGAATATGTTGAGGTTACACCTAAGCATTTAAGGCTCCGTAAAATTCACCTAAAGGAAACCGATCGCAAACGCAATAAGATTTAAAACCGGAATTTAATATTTTCGGATAGCCTTTCCGATAAAACGGGAAGGCTATTTTATTTTTTAAGGCCCAGAATACTAAAGAAC
>CAYXDM010000277.1:0-2363 GCA_964463595.1 uncultured Aequorivita sp.
CGCAATCCAATTTATACTGTGAAAATTCTGGGAATATATCTTCAATTTTTCAATAAATTCCGCAGGCACGTTTTCATTGGAGAGTCCAAAAAAATCATTGATCTGGGACGAGAAAATTATCACCGCTATCCCACTGGTAAAACCGACGATCAGGGGGTGTGGAATAAACTTCAACAAATTCCCCAATCGAGCCAATCCCATCCCGATCAGAATAATACCTGCCATAAAAGTGGCAATGATCAGGCCGTCCACTCCAAATTCCTGGACGATTGCATAAACGATCACAATAAAGGCACCGGTGGGTCCGCCAATCTGTACACGACTCCCTCCGAGAACAGAAATTATAAGCCCCGCAACAATTGCCGTAATAAGTCCTTTATCTGGCGAAACCCCAGAGGCAATTGCAAAGGCTATTGCCAACGGCAGGGCCACGATCCCGACAATCACCCCGGCCATCACGTCTTTTTGGACCTGCTCTTTGCTGATCCCTCTTTTTAACAGAGAAAAAAGTTTCGGTGTAAATTGTGAATCTTTCATTGATGGGTTAGCTGACCTTCAATATAATATAAATTCGAGGCCATTGCAAATTTTGAAGAAAACAAAGTTATTGAAATGAAGGGTTTTTTTGGCAGCATGGATGAAATTAAATAGATTTTCTTTTGCGGGTTTTGGAGAATATTTTTTATCCCCAACAATTGGCACTTTAGGTTGGCAATTAAAAACAAAACATTACTTTTATGGGATGATAAAAAAATTATTCTTTCTGTTATTCATAGGAATTTCCCCCATACTTTTTGCCCAGGATATTAAGCGGGTGCAAGTGGAAGGCAAAATCCATGTACCAAATGATGAGGATGCCGAGGGCATTTCCGTGTATAATATTTCCTCACAAAGGGGAACGGTAACCGATGTAAATGGCCGATTTGAGATAGCTGTTGCCGAAAATGACCGCCTTCAAATATTTGCATTGCAGTATAAAACCTTTACCGTTGTTATGGACAAGGGCGTTATAGAACAAAAAATGCTGACAATTTTTCTGAACCCGGGCATTACCCAATTGGATGAGGTTGTTATTAGACCTTATGATCTTTCAGGAAATATACGTGCGGATATCGAAAAAATCCCCACTTATTCCATCGGCGACGATTGGGATCTGAGCTATAAAAGCCTAGAATTTGGCTATGATTTCAAGCCCGACCAATATTCTTCCATTGAAGGAAATGCCGCTGAGGAGGCGTTGAACCATAACCACCTCAATTATGGGCTCAATTTTGTTTCCATTCTGGGTGGCGTTGGAAATTTGTTGTTTTCAAATGACGGGCAAAAAGCCAACAAGGAAGAGCGGCAAAAAAGGAACGAAATCCTAAGCAACAATATGCAAAAGCGGTTCAGTAGGGAGTTTATTCACGACAACTTCGATATTCCCCGGGAAAAGGCCTTTGATTTTCTGTTCTTCGTTCAGGAAAAAGGTTTGGAAAGTGAAATGCTTAAACCAGAGAACGAGATGCAACTGATGGAATATCTCCGGCAAAAAAGCAGGGAATATAAAGAGCGGGGGGAGTGAGGACGAAGAAGGTCCGCTCCTTGGCTTTTCATCGCCAAATAATTGTTTGGCTCATTTGCGCTAACTCGTATTAGGTGCGTATATTTGTACCATGACTCCACAAGTATTCTTCCTATTTATTAGCGGTGCCGAAATTGGGTTTATCCTTTTTGTCGTTCTCTTGGTTTTCGGGGCCGATAAGGTGCCCGAAATAGCCCGGGGACTTGGTAAGGCGATCCGTCAGGTCAAGGATGCCACCAACGACATTAAATCAGAAATCACCAAGGGTATGGAAAACCATGATATCGATATAGACATCACCAAGGACGTCCGAAAGGAAATTGACAAGGTGAAAGAGGATGTAGATGAGATTACCGGCCCAATTAAGAGAAAGCTTTAGTGCTGGAAACCCTAAAACAGTGGGATCGCGACATTTTCATTTTCCTTAACGGATTAAGTAGTGAAGGATTGGATAAATTTTGGGTGTACGTAACCCAGATTCAAACCTGGTATCCACTTTTCATTGCTTTTATTCTTCTTATTTTCTACTATTATAAGGGTAGGAAGGGGGGCACGGTTGTATTTTTTATGTTGGTTGCCGTAGGGGTTACCTTGGTCTTTACGGGTGCCGTAAAGGAATATGTCGCCCGCCTAAGACCAAATAATGTTGAGGCTTTTAGTGAATTGATCCGAATTCTTCAAACACCTACCAATTACAGCTTTTTTTCTGGTCACGCCTCATCGAGTTTCGTTATTACAACTTTCGTTGTCCTGTCCTTGCGAAAGTTTACCCATTGGATTTACATGGCCTATATATGGC
>CAYXDM010000278.1:0-2362 GCA_964463595.1 uncultured Aequorivita sp.
AGTAATCGCCCCACCTTGGTGGAGAGGATATATTCCTCCCGCTTATGGTTGTGGAGAAAATGCCCAAACCTCCGCTCGCTCAAGCCCAGTCCATACCACGGAGAGGTGTCGAAATACCTGACACCCGCTTCCCAGGCCCCTTCCATGGCCTCCTGCGCCTGTTGATCCGTGGTGGGGCGGAAGGCATTCCCTATTGCCACACCACCTAAGCCAAAACGTTGTCCCAGTTCAAATTTAATCCGGTTTGGGGACTTCTTGGGATCGGTATCCCCGGTGGACTCATCCACGGGGACTATAGAACCCGTTCCTCCGAGTGCGGGAATTATTGGAGCAAGGCCGGCCGCAGCCGCCGCTTTAACGCTGGTTGACATAAAATCTCTTCTTGTAGACATGGCTGTTGATTTAGGACCGGTTCCCAGAACCCGTTTTCCGTGTTCCCTATCAAAATCTGAACCAGTGGGAACAGACGACAGATGATCCACACCACAAACGTTGTTTTTGAAAAAGGATTCCGGTTGCACAGCCCTTAGTTAAAACACCATATTCCCTATTAGCGCATTTATTATCCATTTCAGATAAAACCTATTTAATTGTATTTTAAATAATAATTTATGTTGTTTGTACCGATATCTCTTTGTATGTTTGCCTCAAATATTACAAAACCAATGTTCACCTTGATGAAAAAATACTTACTGCTGTTGACTGCCCTGTTTTTCAGCTCGCTTGTGGTAGGCCAAAACCTGCCCGGACAACATGGCTTAACATGGAGCAAACCCATCGACAACAAAAAGAAAGCGACTTACAACCAATTTATCGGGGAAACTGAAGAAGGGGTGCTTGTCACCAAAACGACCCTCAAAAAAGAGCTCCGGGGCAACCAAGCGTTTCCTCTTTTGGAGGTTTATGACAAGAACTTCAGTTTAATAAAGTCACAGAATCTTGATGTTAAAGAAGGGAAAGGCAAGATTATTTACGAGAATACCGTACTTATAAACGGAAATCTTCATCTTTTTTACTCGCTCGTGCATATATGGAGCCAATCCATTACCCTTATGGATCAGCCATTGGACATCAACACATTGGAAGCGACCGGTGAGCCGAAACAAGTTCTGGTAACTAAAATACCTGCATTGACCACAAGGGATCAGCTAACGAGTTTCCAGTTTAATTTTTCACCGGACAATTCGTCCCTATTGATATCTAACATTGAACCTGTGGGCGGTAATAAAAACCCAAAGATCCACTTATACGCCCTGGATGGCCCTACGGGTCTGGCATGGAACAAAGAAGTAGAACTCCCTTACCAAGCCAGGCAGTTTGATATAGTCAGCCGATCGGTTGATAACCAAGGCAATGTCTATCTGTTGGGCAGCAAATACCGGGAGGGAACAAGAGAAAAGAAAAACGGAAGGCCCAATTATGATTATGTATTGCTGGGATATACCGAGGGCGGCAGCCCAAGCTTTAGCCATAATATTATCTCCAAAGATAAGTTTTTCAGGGAGATGGCGGTTACCGTGACGCCGATGTCTGAAATCATCTGCACGGGGTACTATTCCAATCATGATATTGGCTCCGCTTGGAACGGAAGCAGGCCTTCGAAATTTACCAGCACTTCGTCCTTTAAGAAAACCGACCCTGTGGCAGGTGTTTATTATTTAAAGATAGACCTGCGAAGCAAAGCTGTTTTAAAGGAAAAATACAACGAATTTACTCTGGACTTTCTAACCCAGAATCTGGATAAGAAGGTTGCAAAAAAGGCAATGAAGATAACACGCAAGGCGCAAAACAGCGAGTCGTTCTCCTTTGGCCTGGATAATCTCATCCTCAGAGAAGACGGAAGTGTGACTTTGGTAGGTGAGCAAGTCAGCAACACGACGCATAACCAGGTTCAAGCGGTACGAACCCCCGGTAATCCCACAGAAAACCCATTTTACGCAACATCAACCAGCAAACATTTTGGATATGGGGACATTATCGCGGTCCACCTGTCGCCGGATGGAGATCTGGAATGGTCGGAAAAAATAGCCAAAAAACAAAAAACCGTAGCAGATTTTGGTGTCTTTTCTTCTTATGTGATGGCTTTTGAAAATGACCGGTTGCATTTTGTTTTCAATGAAAACCGCAAAAACCTCCTGTACAACGGAAAAGGTACATTGGCCAACTTCAATCCGCGCAAAGGCACGAAGAACGCGGCACTGGCTATCGTGACCCTGGATGCCCAAGGAAATAAATCCAAAAAGCATGTCGTCCAGCCTGCAGGAAGTACCGTTTTCATCAAGTCAAGCACAACCCGTCAGTTCTCCGAAGACTGTCTTTTTCTATTTGGGCAATACAAAAAGGACTTTAGGCTGGCGAAAAT
>CAYXDM010000279.1:0-2361 GCA_964463595.1 uncultured Aequorivita sp.
GCTAGTAAAATTCACGGAAAACTACTACATTGTTACAGGCTGTTTCCACGAGGTTTACTTTCCTCGCCTACCTGGAGGCAGGTTTTTCATGTTGGAATCAAGGTTTTAGATTGAATCGATAAGGTAGGCTTTATCGGACAGTTCTGAAGTACCGTAGCATTTAGTGTAACATCGTATTTGCCAGTATGTGGCTGAAGGCTTCTTATCAAGGGAAGTGCGAAATTCAACATCCCGTGCTATAAATTACGCCCATCGACAATACCTAGCGTGTTATATTCATTTAACGAAAATCGCCATGAGAAATCTTTCCAGGCCTCTTTTTTCAATTGGATTACTCGTAATAGTAAATAGTTGTGGGTCAGACCTGGCTCCTGGAACAATTGAGCATATAAGAACGACAACGAAAAAGGTTGATGATAACCGTTTGTTGTCAGCTGACGAGACCCCAGAGGATTGGCTATCCTATGGAAGAAATTATCAGGAAGATAGGTTTAGCGCCTTGGGTCAAATAACCAGATCGAATATTGATAGTCTGGGATTAGTGTGGAGTATAAATTTAGGTACAACCCGTGGCATTGAAGCCACTCCCATCGTGGTGGATGGCATCATGTATATATCCGGAGCATGGTGCGTTGTCTATGCAATAGATACCAGAAAAGGGGAGATCGTTTGGATATATGACCCTGAGGTACCTCGCGAATTTGGCGAAAAAGGTTGTTGTGGGGTTGTAAATCGTGGCGTGGCTCTTTACCAAGGTTTGCTCTTTCTGGGATCATTCGATGGCAGACTGATTGCCATAGACGCTGTTACCGGTAAGCGGGTTTGGGAAGTAATGACGGTAGATCAAACAAAAGGATATACCATTACAGGAGCGCCAAGGGTTGTTGATGGAAAGGTTATCATAGGCAATGGGGGGGCAGAGTATGGAGTACGGGGTTATGTCACCGCCTATGACGCCATGACAGGAGATCAGGTTTGGCGGTTTTATACTGTCCCCGGCAATCCGGCAGCTGGCTTTGAATCCCATGCGATGGAAGCTGCTGCGGAAACATGGACGGGGGAATGGTGGAAATATGGTGGTGGAGGGACCGCCTGGGATGCCATGGCGTTTGACCCCGAATTAAACTTGCTTTACGTTGGTACAGGTAATGGTTCTCCTTGGAATCGGGAGGTTAGAAGTCCGGGTGGTGGTGATAATTTATATATTTCATCCATTGTCGCATTAGATCCGGATGATGGTGAACTGAAATGGCACTACCAGACCACCCCCGGAGATAGCTGGGACTATACGGCCACCCAGCATATGATACTCGCTGACCTCAAAATAGACAATGTTATGAGAAAAACCCTGATGCAGGCTCCAAAAAATGGGTTTTTCTATGTGATAGACAGAACCAATGGAGAATTTATTTCCGCCAAGCCATTTGTTTATACCAATTGGGCAACAGCAATTGATGCCGAAACGGGACGGCCCATTGAAACATCGTTTAGCCGGTATATCGGAATCAATGCAGGCATTGCCCCACATCCTATTGGAGCTCATAATTGGCATCCTATGGCTTATAATCCAATAACCGGCCTCGTCTATATCCCCGCTCAGGAGAGTTCTAATGTGTATGGACAGGAAAAGGATTGGGAATTTTTTGATGATGGTAGGTCGTGGAATACTGGCACTGGCTATAATCCGGATAATCCCGATTACAGCGATTCGATGGCAAATCAATGGAATGGAAAATTAATTGCATGGGATCCTGTCAAACAGAAAGAGGTTTGGGGTGTAGGCCAAAAATCATTCTGGAATGCAGGAGTGTTAACAACGGAAGAACTGGTATTCCAGGGAACCGGCGAAGGTGATTTTAAAGTTTATGATGCGGTAACAGGTGATCAATTGTGGGATTTCCCACTTCAAACAGGTATAGTGGCACCTCCCATAACCTATATGGTAGATGGTGTTCAATATGTGACAGTGATTGCCGGGTGGGGTGGAGGAATGGCTGTTTACATAAAATATACTGACCAAATTAATCCCGGAGGGGTTTATACTTTTGCTATTGGGGGAAAAGAAGCACCGCCTGAATTTCCTCAAAATGAAAGCAGAGAACTTATTGATCTTAAATTCACAGCAAGTGAAGCACAGATTGATAAGGGACGTGTCCTTTTTGAGCGGTATTGTGGTAGATGCCATGGAGGTGATGGAGTTATCCCGAATTTAACTTACTCTCGGGCGGAAATATTTGAAAGATTTGATCAAATAGTTGGAGAGGGTGGCTTTTTGGGTAAAGGAATGCCCAGTTTCCACGGCCGCTTATCAGGTGAAGATATTTTGAACATCAAAAATTATATTTTATCCGATGCAAAAGT
>CAYXDM010000280.1:0-2292 GCA_964463595.1 uncultured Aequorivita sp.
GAAAATCGGTCCCGATATTGAAAAGCCCAAAAATCTTGATCAAATGGTGGTAATTGCGGAGCAACTCGGACAATACTTTGATTACGTAAGAGTCGACTTATATCTTTGTAATGATCAAATTTATGTTGGAGAGTTGACCAACTACCCTGCATCAGGTTCTGCCAAGTATTCACCAGTTGAATTTGATTATTTGATGGGGGATAAATGGGTAATTCAACCGGAGTACTGGAAGTCAAACGGTTCGTTGACCCTATTTGAACATTTGAGACAATGAATTCATGTTCGAAAGTTTCCGTAATTATCCCGACATTTAGGAGAGCCTATTTTTTAAGCAAGGCAATTCAGTCAGTCATTAATCAGACTTACAAGAATATTGAGATTATCATAGTTGATGATAATGATGGAGATGACATATTTCGGGCCGCTACTAAGAAAATGGTGATTGAGGAATTTGTGGGACACTCATTGGTCTACATTGAACATTCTCACAACAAGGGATTACCTGCAGCTAGAAATTCCGGAATAAAGGTGGCTAAAGGGGAATATATAGCCTTTCTGGACGATGATGACGAATGGCTTCCCCAAAAACTTGAAAAGCAAATGGCTCTTTTTAGATCTCTTCCCGATGATTACGGGGTGGTGAGTTGTGGCTGGAACTTGATTCATTCGGTAAATCACTACATCAGGGAGGTATATCCAAATCTACGTGGGGAGCTATCAACTAGATTAGCACTCAACCATTTTTCGCCTCCCTCCATGATATTAGTAAAGAAGAAATTCCTCAAATTGGTTGATGGTTTTGATGAAGACTTTAAATGGCGTCAGGACGTTGAATTGTATTATCGGTTATCTTCTTTATGTTTGTTTGACTTTGTGGATGAGTGTTTGGTAAACTATTATTACCATGCGGACTCCATGTCAAGAAACTTTCCACAGAAGCTTAATGCTGTAGATAAATTTATTCACAAACATGGTAAGACATTAATCCGAAATAAATTGCCCTGGAGTGAAATCCACGAAAGAAAAGGGGAGTTGGCCGCAGCCTCCGGCAAGCTGTTAACTGCTATTGAATCTTTTATTAAAGCTTACTCCCATAGACCAGGACGGGTACAAATTCTTGGTAAATTGCTTTTGAGCTTTTTGGGATCATCCAATTACGTTAAGATAAGAAGGCTCTGATGAAAAAAATTGTTTTTATGGGTATTCCGGCTTTGTCAGGCAATTATACCCACTTTAAGTACCTAAGGGATAATTTAAAGGATTACCGTTTTTACCTGTTGGCACTCGGGAATGTAGGAAGTGTGGGAATTAAAGACAGTGACTATATAAATTTAGGGGGTAATCTAGACAGGAAAACTTACCAAAAGGAGTTGGGTAAAATATTTTTGGATTTTTGTGAAAAACATGAAGTAGATTTGATTATCCCCATGAATTCCGGTATTGTGGCAAGCTGTATTCCATTTTTAAAGAAGGCCAAGGTGGTACAAATTGTCAATACGGATACGGCCAGAGTTTATCATTATGTCACGTCCCTTTTAGCGTATTCCTCCAAGATCATTTGCATTTCCCGCCGTCAACAGGATATTTTGTCTAAACGAATGCCAGAAGATGTGTTTAAAGACAAGACAACACTGATTCCGCATGGTGTCCATCATCAACCTGATCTCAAATTAAAGGTGCATCAATCTCCCTTGACTATTGGTTTTCTAGGAAGGATTCACCATGGCCACAAAGGGGTTTTTAAGATGCCGGAAATATTGAGGCGACTGTCCGTTCCCTTTCATTTTGAGCTTGTGGGGGAAGGAGAGGACAAACAACAGCTTTTCGAACAATTAAACAGGTACAACATCCCTTTTACGTATAAGGGGCATGTTACTCCAGATCAAATCAATGAAGTGATTGTAGATTGGGACATTCTTCTATTTCCTTCCCAACTGGAAGGTTTTGGCCTAACATTAATAGAAGCCATGAACAATGGCGTAGTCCCAATAGCCAACCATCTTCCGGGGATTACGGATTTTATTATAACTTCCGGAGAGGATGGCTTTGTCGTCAAAAATAATAACGTACAAGATTTTGTTAATCGGATTGAACAATTGAATGGGGACAGAGATTTGCTTTACCAGATGAAATTGGTTGCGACAGACACGGTCCGGAGAAGGTTTGGATTGTCCGCTATCATCCAGCAGTATCAAAAAGTGTTTGATGAAGTCCTGAAGACCGAAAAACAGGGTAAAACAACGGATTTTTCCGAATGGCAGCCTTATGTGGAATATAAACCTTCCATTTTAA
>CAYXDM010000281.1:0-2274 GCA_964463595.1 uncultured Aequorivita sp.
AATTCGCGTTCTATATGGGTGCAGATTTCCGAAGGAACATGGTTCATTTTTGAGGTGGCTTCAATAGAATATCCATCATTTTCCATTGCTACCACCACCATTGCCCCTTGTGCCGGTGCGGGTAGCATCCAATCCAATGTAATGAACCTATTCGGAAGGACATTAATCCTTTCCAGACCAGCCTTTGCGAAAATGGCACCTTCCCATTTGTTGTCCTTAAGCTTTTGAAGGCGGGTATTAACGTTTCCGCGCAAATCCACGGTTTTATGGTTAGGGTATCTGTTCAGCCATTGGGCTTTCCTTCGCAGGCTTCCGGTAGCAATGGTACAGGGTTTTTCAAAATCCACAGCGCGTTCGGTAACTAGGATATCCTCAGAAGTGGCGCGTTCCAGAACCGCAGTTTGTACAATTCCTTTTGGCAATATGGTGGGGACATCCTTCATGCTGTGGACCGCAATGTCCACAATTCCGTTGATCATCGCCATGTCCAGGGTTTTGGTGAAAATTCCCGTAATGCCCATTTCGTAGAGGGGTTTATCCAAAACGAGGTCACCTTCCGATTTGACCGGAATCAATTCGGTGGTATATCCCAGATCTTCAAGTTTGGATTTTACAGTATTTGCCTGCCAGAGTGCAAGTTCACTATCGCGGGTTCCTATTCGAATTGTTTTTTTCAATTTTAGGCAGTTTCAAGTTGAAAGACCCGCTTTATTAGCTCGATGCTTTCCTCGGTACCTTCCTCGCCCTTGAGGTGGTTGGCAAAGTGGGTGGTGATTTTTTGGATAAGACGGTTGCTGATTATTTCGGCCTGGTCTTCGTTGAAACCATCAATTTTTCTGCGCTGAAAGTCAATTTCACCATCCTTAATTTCGGCAAGCTTAATCTTTAGGGCTTTGATTACGGGTGCAAACTTTCTATGCTCCGCCCATTGATTGAACTCCAGTTCTATTTCCGAAATAATTCCCTGGGCTCGGGGGAGTTCCTCGGCCCGTTGAGCCAAGGTCTGATCGGCCAGAGCGGAAAGCTCGTCCAAATGTATCAACGTTACCCATTCATTTTCCAGAACGTCTTCAGATACGTTCTTCGGAATGGAAAGATCAAGGATCAGCAGCGGTCGTTTTAAATATAAGAGTTCCTTTGAAATAGTAGGTTGTTGGGCGCCGGTTGCCACAATCAGTACATCTGTTTGGGCAATTTCACTTTGGATATCGGCATAATCCTTTACCACAAGGTTGAATTTTCCGGCAATTTTTTCGGCCTTGTCCTTGGTTCGGTTTATAAGGGTAATTTGTTTGTTCTCGGTATGTTTAATAAGATTTTCACAGGTATTTCTGCCAATTTTCCCAGTTCCGAAAAGCAATATATTCTTCTGAGTGCCTTGGGACAAAATATATTGGACGGCCGCAAAACTCACCGAGGTAACGCCGGAGGAAATCCCCGTTTCATTCTTTATCCGTTTGCTTGCCTGGATTACGGAATTCGCAAGGCGTTCCATAAAAGGATTCATCAACCCATGTCTTTTTGAAATCCTGAAACTATTTCGAAGTTGGCTTATGATTTCAAAATCTCCCAGAATCTGACTGTCCAGACCGGTCCCAACTTTAAACAGGTGCGAAACGGCTTGGCGATTTTTATGGACGTAGGCCACCTTTTCGAACTCGTCTATACTCCCGTTGGTATGGTCGCACAATAACTTTATCAGTTGAAAGGGATGTTGCGCAAAACCATAAAGTTCGGTACGGTTACAGGTAGAAATTATGCTGAGGGAAGAAAGCCCAATTTCCTTGGCAACTTTCATGATTTGTTCCCTGGCAAAATCATCCACGCTAAAATGGCCACGGATCTCCGCATCGGCTTTTTTATAGTTCAGCCCAATGGCGTAAAAGTTGCCTTGGGATGAAGACAGTAAAGGAGAGTGAAACGTATTTTCCATAGTAAAAATAGAAAGACAAAAATAGTGGCATTGCTTTTCAAAAAATAACGCTAGCGGTATGATTTGTGTCGTTGTCTGTTAAAATAGGATTAAAAATTGTTTCGATCATAGCTTAAAGCCCTAAATTCGCACGTTCAGCACAAAGAAGCAATTGTTTAATTTAGAACAATTCTAAATAAAGTGCCAGTGGGAATATTATGGATTTTAAAGAAAATGTCGCTCAAGGTTTTTATGGGGAGACTGTTATCGAACCTGGTTTCTTCATATTAAAGTTCAACAATGAAAGTGATGAAAACCAATCCTTTAGGCGGGAGGTGAGCTCCAATTTTATTCAGTTCCAC
>CAYXDM010000282.1:0-2254 GCA_964463595.1 uncultured Aequorivita sp.
ATAAAGAAGGAGATACCGGCTGGACGATCGTGCCGGTAATGTATCCACCTCCCAGCTCCGTGCCGCCACAATACTCAACCAGCGGAGATTTAAAATCCCTCAAAGCCATCAGATAGAAGTAATCTTTGGGGTTGGAAGGTTCACCGGTTGAAGTAAACAACCTGACCTGCCAATTCACCTTCCTGTGAAAATCTAATTTTTTCCATGTTCTCACCACCGACGGTATGGTACCCAGAATGGTAACTTGGCTCTTTTCGATAAACTCTCGATAAGGATCCCCGCCGGCGGATCCCACGTATACCGCCGTTGTCGCTCTATTGAGCAGGGCGGCAAAAATCAACCAGGGGGCCATCATCCATCCCATACCTGTAGTCCACGTAACCACATCCGCAGCTTGAATGTCCTGATGAAAATGGCCGTCGGCCGCACATTTTATAGGGGTCAATTGGGTGAACGGAATGGCTTTGGGCTCCTTTGTAGTTCCCGAAGAAAAAAGGATATTTATCGGCGACTCCGGATCCGCATAATGGTACCCGGTAAACGGGGTTGAATCCAGAAGCTTATTGTAGTGTAAATCGGAAGCCCTCAAATCTGTGTCCTTTCCAAAAACGATGGCTGGTATCTCTGTTGCTGCTTTTACCTTCTCATAAATCCCAACATATTTTCCTCCATACATATAGGATGAGGTGGTGATCACCGCTTTTGCCTGGCTGATTTCAATTCTTTTTCTCAATTCCTCCGGAGAGAAGCTGTCCGCAACAGAGACAGGTACCATTCCCATTTTAATAAGGGCTAAATAACATGTGACCGCTTCGGAAGAAAGCGGCGCATAGATGACCACGGTATCTCCGGCTTTATAACCTGAATTACTTAATCCTCCTGCCACCTTTTCCACTTTTTCCTGAAGTTCTTTATAGGTCAGGTAGGCCAGTCTGCTCGTCTCTTCATTTCCTTCTATCAAGGCGGTTTGTTCAGGGTTTCCTTGTAAACAGCTTTCGACGATATTTAATGAAGCTCCCTTGAACCAATGTGAGCTTTCAATTCCCTGTGTTGAATCCAGAACTACATCATAGGGAGTTGAAAATTTTATCCCAAGGTTTTCCGTCACAAATTGCCAATATTCCGCTCGGTGTTTTGATGCCCACTGGAAAAATTCACTATAGTTCCTGAGATTGAGTCTATCGAGGCTTCTTTTTATATTGCTGTTGTTGATTGTTTTGTCGGAGGGCCTCCAGATGATCGGGACTGGCTCGTCGGCAAAAATTTCCAGGTAGCTTTGGTATATTTCTTCTAGGTTTTCGCGGTTATAGGTACGGGCAACTTTTTCCCACTTCTGGTATTTCGGGTCAGTTTGGTTCATGAAGATGATGGCTTGATGAAATGTGGTTAATCAGGTTTTTGTCGAAGGCAAGATAAGAAAAAGTCCAAGTGTCACCAAAGAAATTATGTTTGACACCTCCTCCGACAGGTGTGGTTTTTGCGTCGACCGGAACAAAAAAAACCAGGTCAAAACCGACGATGCAAGGAAGCCGAATGGCAGCAATATCAAAGATAAGGGGCAATCTATCCAAGGCATGTTCCGACCTAACCTAATGGCAATTATTTCCTGCTAAGCCAGACCCGATTTTGTTTATGAGAAGACAAAAACTAAAGCGATTGAGTTGCTATTGAGCGGTGTAGCCGCCGTCAATGACTACAGCTTGACCGGTTACTCCCCTTGATGTATTACTGGCGAGAAATAACGCATAGTTTGAAACCTCCTGAACTTCCAACAACCGTTTTTGCGGCACCAAAGGGTAAATCACCTGTTCCAAAACATTGTCCACCGATACATTTCTTGATTCGGCAAGTGTTGCCAATTGATTCCGGACGAGTGGTGTATCGACGTATCCGGGGCAAAGGGCATTAACGGTGATATTATAATTTGCAACTTCCAGTGCCGCCACCTTGGTAAGGCCGATTAATCCATGTTTGGCGCTATTGTAAGCAGCTTTGTTGGCAAATCCGACGAGGCCATTAATGGAGGCCATATTGATGATCCTCCCAAAATTTTGTTTTTTCATCGAGGGGAGCACGTATTTTATCGTGACAAAGGGTCCAACAAGCATTACCTTGATCATTTGTTCAAATTGTTGAACGGGGAATTCTTCAATGGAGGAAATATATTGCAGACCTGCATTGTTGACTAAACCGTCTAAGCGTCCATGTTTTTCTAAAATTTTGTTCACTGCTGTCTGTACATCCTCTTCCCGGG
>CAYXDM010000283.1:0-2208 GCA_964463595.1 uncultured Aequorivita sp.
GCGTAAGTCCGGAGAATGCAACGGAATAATTTTGGGGCAATGAATTGGCACTTACTTCCTGTACAGCTTTAATGGCATCTCCGGTAGAATATCCCGGAGCTGCTGCGCCATTTACACTTGCTGCGGTAAAAAGATTAAAGCGCGTTACCGATTGTGGTCCATAAACTCTTTTCAGATTGATAAATTCGGTAATTGGCGCCATTTCATTTTGTGCATTTCTCACAAATATTTTGTTAAGGCTTTCGGTGGTTGCCCGATCTTCTGGCAAGGCTTGTACAAACACCCGATATTGTTTTCCATATTTGGAGAAATCCGCGGTATAAATACTTCCTATATAACCTTGCAATGTAGTGAGGATGGCACTTACGCTAATTCCAGCTTCCTTTGTTTTAGCAATATCAACATCAATTTCGTATTGTGGATAGTTGGTGTTGAAGGAAGATTGTGCGTACATAATTTCCGGCCGCTTCATAAGTTCTTGCAGGTAATTTTGTGTAACATCGGCCAGATCGGTAAATTCACCACCCGCTCTATCCAATACCTGTGCTTCGAATCCAGAAGATATTCCGAAACCTGGAACGCTTGGTGGTTGAAAGAATAGAATCCTCGCATCGGGGATAGTAGCAGCAATTTGGAAAAGCTGCCCCGTTATTGCCTCCACGGATTTGCTTTCATCTTTTCTGTCGGCCCATTTATCCAGTTTTATAAAGCTGATTCCGTAGTTGCTACCCGCGCCACTTATAATACTGAAACCATTTACCAAAGAAAAATCACTGATTCCCGGAATAGTTTTCATCTTTTCTCCCAATTCATTGGTTACACTTACCGTTCTGTCCAGAGATGCTCCGGCCGGGAGTTCAATATTGGCAAAGATCAAACCTCGATCTTCATCGGGAACAAAACCGGTGGGAGTAGTTTTTGAAGCCCAAACAATTCCTACTACACATATTATTAGAAAAGCCACGCTTATCCATTTGTGTTTGTATAAAAATCCGAGCGACCGAACATATTTATTTGTTGTTACCGTAAATGCAGTATTGAATTTACTGAAAAATCTTCCCATCAAATTCTTCTTTTTAACCTCTTCATCATGAGATTTTAGGAAAATAGCACATAATGCCGGACTCAGCGTAAGGGCGTTTACTGCTGAAATCGCGATAGCTACAATGAGGGTTACTCCGAACTGTTCATAGAAAACCCCTGTGGGGCCTGTAATAAAAGTTACGGGTATAAAAACTGCAGCCATCACGAGGGTAATGGATATAATGGCCCCCGTAATTTCATCCATTGCCGAATGGGTGGCATTTAATGCAGATTCTGCTCCTTCCTCAAGTTTTGCGTGTACGGCTTCAACCACAACAATGGCATCATCCACAACAATTCCAATTGCCAAAACAAGAGCAAAAAGAGTCAACAGGTTTATGGAATATCCAAAAAGATTGAGAAAGAAGAACGTTCCGATAATGGAAACAGGAACTGCAATTGCTGGAATCAATGTTGATCGGAAATCCTGAAGGAAAACAAAAACCACAAGAAAAACCAAAATAAAGGCTTCAATAAGAGTGGTGATTACGCTACTGATGGAAGCTTCCAAAAATTCATTGGAATCGAAGTTGACAATATATTTTACTCCTTTTGGAAAGTCCTTTTCCATTTCCTCGACTTTTTCGTGGATGTTACGAATAATTTCCTGTGCGTTGGATCCCGCGGTTTGGTACACCGCCATAGCCACGCCAGGATTTCCGTTGGTAAATGAAATAGAGCCATAGTTTTGGGCATCCATTTCCACATCGGCCACATCTTTAAGGGTGAGGAATTTTCCATTTCCCAAAGATCTTATGATAATATCCTCATATTCGGAAACTTCATTATACCTCCCGCTATACGTTAGTACATATTCAAAAGATTGGGCATCGTTTTGGCCCAAGGAACCCGCTGCGGCTTCCCGACTTTGTTCCCTGATTGCGGCTGCAATATCTGATGGCTCTAATTTATAGGCAGCCAATTTTTCTGGTTTTAACCATATACGCATGGCGTAATCCTTGGCTCCAAAGACACTTACGTCGCCAACGCCCGTAATCCTTTTCAGTTCAGGCAGCACATTGATGTTCAGGTAGTTTTGAATGTAGGTGCCGTCATAATCCTCATTTTCAGAATATACGGTAAGGAACATTAATGCACTGGTCTGTTGCTTCTGTGTAATCACCC
>CAYXDM010000284.1:0-2193 GCA_964463595.1 uncultured Aequorivita sp.
CGTCCACCGACGGCGCCGCGTCCGCCTCTCCCAGCCACGCGTCCGGGGCCGCACGGTTGCAGCTTTAACCCCTCCACGACCAGGGCCAGGGACTGGGTATTGCCTTTGTCAATATTCACATCTCCCGTAAAGTTATACGGATTTTCATCAAACCCGTGCTCATCTATCAATCCCCAGGTCATTTCCCATAACATCTGGGCCCAAACGGAACCCACCCCATGGGGGATAGCCGCTGTTTTTATAAAATCATACGTTTGGGGATTTACGGCCATATCCGTACTATATGGGTAATCGCGGATTCCATTTCCATTGATGCCCTGCCCAAAAAGATAGGAACCTACCGCCCTTGGATCTGGGCCTTGATCAGTTGCCCTCATTGTGAGAAGGGCTCCAAAATAATCGCTCCAGCCCTCTCCCATTTGCTCATTATTATTCAAACATCCTGCTGTGGCCGGACCTCCCGTTAGTCTTAGCGAAACCCCGTGACCGTATTCGTGCAAAATAACCAGGGTATCAAAGTCTCCATCCTTATCATTGCAAACGTACATTTGCATTGTCGGGGCATGGCCGTCTGAAGCAGTTCCAAAGTTGGCATTACAGGTCCCCGACCCATCTTGGGCTTCGGCGTTCACGGCATCATTTCCCAAACCACCGTTTCCATAATTGTTGTGCTGGAAATTACCACTCACTTCATCAAATCCAAATTGGTACATAATGTCGTGAAACACATTGTTTACATAAAAGAGATTCGTAATGGCAGCATCCTCATATTGATTGATAAAAGAATATGTCTGACTAAATGGGTATCCGGTAAAGTCCAGAGTGGGTCCCCCGTCGGGCTGATAACCTGGGTTGTCGCCATCTTCATAGGCGTTCACATTATTGCCACGGGTAACGGTATATTCTGCACCTGCAACCCCATTGGTATCATGCCATCCAAAGGGAGAGGCCACTGGATGGGCAACCTGGGTCACTATGGTACGATCGCCGTAATAAGGGCTTTCAAGCGGAAGGGCGAAAACCTCATAGCATTCAGTACAATTCGCAGGGGCGGTGTTCTCTTTTGGCCTGTAATCAGGAATATCATATAAGTTGGCATTAAAATCCAAAAGTTCTATGTCATTGCTATGATCGTGATCAAAATTGCAACTACTGGTCCAATTTGCCCTGTTCACAATGGCACCAGTGGCTGCGTTGATCCGCACACTCCACCATTTGGTTTCACTCACTGATTCTATGGAGATATCCCACGCCAACACCAATTCATCGGTATCGGTTAAGGCGTACACCAATTTTGCGGGAATAGGTCTTTTTGAAATGCCTCCATCGCTCAAAAGGGTTTCCGCGGAAATTCCCCGCGCCTGTGTCAGGATCTCGATAGGTTTGGAAATGCGGTAATTCAACCGTGTGGCAGCCGCCTGTACTGCCTGCACCGCCGATAAGGTGGGCCTGCTGGCTCCCGATATTTTTTCTTGGGTATTGCTAACAAATTTATTGTCCTGTGAAATGATCTTCCCCTCCGGCAGAATATGGATGCCCGAATCGGTGCCGTAAATTTCAAGGTCGTTTAGGGTTTGTTTGAAATATATATGATGGATGCCGCTAGTTCGGCTCGTGCTTTCACTGGTAAGCATCCAAGCCACATCCTGGACTAGGAGTTGCTCCTTTTCGACCAAATCATTCAACTGATTTTCAATTGCCGCAGAAGAGTTCTGGGCGGCCAAGGTGGCGGAAATAAGGCAGAACAGCATTAGAAATGCACCTAGTGTAGATTTTCTCATTGGATGGGTTTTTAGATTGGATTAGGTATAATTTGCACATAGTTAAAATAAATCCAGTGAAAATCAACACTTTTTTAAAATAATATTTCAATCCAAATGGAATTTTCCCTTGAACCTCAAGAAAAACTAGAATAAAATTTTAAATTTTGTCTTTTCAAAAATCCGAAATATGGGTATGACAAATTCCGAAACTCCCAAAAATAATACGATTGATCTTCAACAAAAGAAGCACCCCAATTGGGTTGCCCTTTCGGGATGGGCCATAGGCATCCTTTTTCTAGGTCTATTTTTATGGGCCCAAAATCAGATTAGAAATATAGAGGAAAACTTTGAAAGTATCAAGGCTGAAAATTATTTCTTGCAAAATGAAAGAGCAGAAATGATCAATAAGCTTTCGAAAAAGGAAGAGATG
>CAYXDM010000285.1:0-2190 GCA_964463595.1 uncultured Aequorivita sp.
TTACCATAGCTATCGCGGCAGGGCGCATTTCCAAACTTCTTTTAAAATGGGAATATGTTGCAGTGTCGTTGAAATGGTTGCAGATTGTGGTCTTTGTGGGAATTACTCTTTATATATCGCTGGTCAATTGATTGATCGATAATTTTGGAACATTTATTAGAGTCTCAAAGAACGCAAAGAAAATTATATAAAAAACGCTGCGCCCTCTGCGCCTCTGCGGTACTATTTTCCACCGCAAAGTCGCAAAGAACGCAGAGGAAAAGTCCTACGTCCTAAGTCCTACGTCCTTTAGTCTTACGTCTTACGTCCTCTAGGCCTACGTCAAAAAAAAACACCCCCTCCAATTTCCCGGAAGGGGTGCTCAATTCAATAAACATTCGTTTGTGGATGGACTCCAGCTTATTTTCTGATCAACTTCTTGTTGACGCTCTGGCCATCTTCCGTAACGATGTTCACATTGTAGATGCCCGAGGAAACATTTTCGGACAAGGTAATGGGGGCATTTCCGTTTTGGACAGTTACGGTTGCAGCGTAAACCCTCTGCCCCAACATGTTGGTTACCTGTACCTCCATTGATCTGCCCTCCATTCCCGGGGCGGCGATCTGGAAGCCTTGACCGTCAAATGGGTTTGGATATACAGCGATGGTTGCAGCACTTAAATCATCCACACCAATGGTCCGGGCAGCAAAACGAATATCGAAACGAGTGCTGCTATAGCTTGCTTCAATGGAAGAGTCAACCTCAAAACTATATGGAACAGGTCCTTCATCAGTAATTTCCGTGTAAACATTTGTATAGGCGTCATATAGATAAACGATTGTTCCCGCAGGAAGAATATTCAGCTTTGCTTCAAAAACATACTGGGTTTGTTGGTAGTTTTCAATGGATAGCGAAATTATTTCCTCATGTTCCGGGTACGCCCGACTTTCAATGGAATAAATTCCGCCGTCATTTAGGATTCCAAGGTTTTCATTGAAGTTGACCATTTTTCGAACATCGTAATCATCAATACCGTTATTTCCGTTTTCAGAGAATTTAATACGAATTCCGTCCACCGGAGTTCGGTCATTTACATAATCATCGGCATTATATAAATGTAGCGCAATTCTAGAAGCTGAACTTCTAAATGTAGTGGTAAGCGGTTCATCAACCCGTTTGTACGATTCCTTGAAGACCACTTTTGGAATGCCATTTCCATTGGCCTTAACCAATATTGCTTGCCCGGGCTGCAAATATTCGTTGGCTTCTGATTCGGGTGTACTTTCCCACCCAAAATCCAGATCTACAGCCACGTATGCACCAATCCCATGTAAACCTCCAAGTTGTGGATTGTAAAGGTGGTAATGGTTTAGCTTAATATTGGTGGCCCCCAACAATAATTGCTCGATGCTAACGGAAGCCTGATACGGGTTCCCGATAAAAAATTCCTGGTTTGCACTCAACATGGGAGCGGTAAATGTTATTTCTCCAGTTGCCAATTCTCCGGTAGTGCGTAAAGTGGTTGGAGAAGGGGTGGCGTTGTTGTTGGTCAAATCGGTGTTTCTATCACCTCTTATCATAATGAGGAAAGGATTTCCTGCTGTCAATTTTTCCACATTGGTATTTGCAATCTGTGTCCAGGCTTGGGCTCCCGCATCGAGGAAAAACATAGATGGGTTATTGGTACCCGTTGGGTCAAATCCGTTTTCCAGCGGATCTGCTCCGGTTATATGTGTTCCCAATCCCGGGGTATTATCCCCGTTTTCCTGCCAGTTCTTATAAATGTTTTCGGCACTGGTAGTAGCTGGAGACAGGAACCTATAAGTTCTGCGCGCAGGAATAAACCGCTCGGTGGTAAATTGGCCATTCCCTGTAATATCGCCGTCAAACTCATCAAACTGCGCAGTGTTTTCTATACTGCTGCTCTTAAAGGTGATAAGGCCGTTGTTGATGATATTGCCGTGGAGCTTCAAAACATTCTCCACGTTGAGATTGGCGTTTTCATTGACGGTAAGGCTTTTTCCTACAATATTGGTGTTGAACACAGCCGTGCCCTCCAATATTCCGATGGTACTTTCTTCCCCGGATGGATTGCCTGGGTCCCCAGGATAATTGGGTTCCCATTGTTCCGTATCATTGATATAGGTGAAATCATAGGTAGGATCGGGAAGTTCTCCCAATTGCACGCTCCAATCGTGAAGGGTTGCTCC
>CAYXDM010000286.1:0-2180 GCA_964463595.1 uncultured Aequorivita sp.
TGATAAAATAGGCCGCATCCTTCCGCTTAAAATAGTTATGTTCGTCACGGTCACGGAAAAATTTAAGATCATTGGTTAACTTGTTACTTAATGCATCCGTCGGATGGTTTCCTGTAAACAGCTGAATATTGTTGAATGTTAAAGAATCGTTCAGATTAGCAGTTGTATAGTCGGCACCCACTATGGTGATTTCGGGAAATTGCTTTTCCACAAAAGATAGAACTTCTTTGCTCCATTTAGAGTGAGTGTTGATTACCAAAGGCAATTTTCTGCGGTTCGGTTCTTCCATGTAAATATTCTTTAATTTATCAAAGACCCTTTGTTTTTCGACGGGCGTTATTTGTTGTGTGTATACTTCAATGGTATCGGAAATTCCTATCCGACTTTCGCTAAATGACTGGAGGTATGGATCATGTAGCGCATAATCCTTTTCAGACAAAAATACCACTGAGCTGCTTTTAAGTATTTTTTCCAGGAATGCCGTTACATCACGCGGGAAGTTGTCAGCATTTCCGATGAAGATCGTTGAAGTTCCGAAATTATAATTGTTTCTATCTGCATTAAGAAAAATTACTGGTAGATTGTGGTTTTTGATTACTTCTCTGGCTTTTTTAATTTCCGATGCCCAAGAATTATCTATGGTAAACAGTATATCTTCATTGGCGGCGATAGCTTCGTACACTTTTTTACAAGCCTCAGCGTCTTGCAAATTTCGGAATAAAAGCAGTTTTAGCCTGTAATGGGATAGGTTATTGTTTAGGCCCGTCAAATAGTGATTTAATACCGTCTCTTGAAGATGATCTAGCTCTGAAGCCGAGTCATTATGCCTGCCCACGTAAGCGATATATTTGATCTCCTTTTGGTTGATAACGACTAACGAAACCGAAACAATCACTAGTATTGAAACGCCAATAGCCAGCGGCTTCCAGTGTTTTTTAAGTATGCGTGCACTGAATTTCATATTAATAGGGTTCGACAATAAATAATGGATAATGAGACGACATTTGATAGAATAAACGTCTACAAAAGTTAAGAAGAATAAAACTAAATGTTGCTGGATTTTGATTTTTTAATTGATATGGGCTATTGAACGTCACGCGACGGTTCAAACGTGCTACTGTTGGCGGGATTGCAACCAATGAAGAACCCAAAGCATGGCGCATGCCTCAGGCTTGGCAGTCTGTTTTTTCAAAGATGCTGATGTTTGGCAAAAGCACTTCGACCTAGGGAAACGTAAGGCGGCACATTGGTATTTTGCTCGGAAAATTCCCGGAATCGGTTTAATTCTGATACATTTCATTTATATTAAGGGCTGAAAAAAGTAACGGAATTTTTAAAATGATTTTTAAGGACAAAGTAGCCATTGTTACCGGAGCGGGTCAGGGCATTGGATTGGAAATATGCAAGTGCCTGGCAAAAGAAGGGTCCCATGTATTTCTCAATGATATAGATACTGAGCTGGCAGTTCGTGCCGCCCAAGAAGTTGCCAGCGAAGCTTCAGGTAGCTGTAGCGCGATGCCAGGTGACAGCAGTGATCAGGAATGGATTCAAACCACCGTGAATTTCGCCGTGTCTGAATTTGGGAAGCTGGACATCGTGATCGCCAATGCGGGCATTACGCTCTTCGGAGATTTTTTTACTTATTCACCCGAGTCTTTTTTCAAGGTGATGCAGGTAAACCTTGGGGGAAGTTTTTTTCTGGCACAGGCAGCCGCCAATCAGATGAAGAAGCAAGCTGAGGGCGGCTCCATGCTATTTATGTCCTCGGTAACCGGACATCAGGCGCATAAAAATCTCGCCGCCTACGGCATGAGCAAAGCAGCTTTGGAGATGCTGGCCAAAAATCTGGTCATTGAGCTTTCTCAATACAAGATCAATGTAAATACCGTCGCGCCCGGAGCTACCTTGACCAACAGGACGACAGAGGATCCGACTTACGAAAAGGTCTGGTCGGAAATCACTCCGATGGGACGGCCGGCCTACGTCGCCGATATTGCCAGCACCGCCTTGTTTTTAGTCTCCGATAAGGCAAAACATATCACGGGACAAAATATAGTGGTTGATGGAGGCTGGACCTGTATCAGTCCTTCACCCTTTTAATGAAATTTAAAACAATTAACACCCATGCTTAGACTAGATAATAAAGTAGCCATTGTCACCGGAGGCGGAAGCGGAATCGG
>CAYXDM010000287.1:0-2174 GCA_964463595.1 uncultured Aequorivita sp.
CGTTTCCGGTGAATATTTTTGTATTTTTTAGATAAATGATTTAATCCGGTGCGACGGGGATTTTTTTGCAGAAGTTGATCAAGCCCGGGGCTAAGAACCACGCAATTCCTAAAAGATAAACACTCCGTCTTCATAGGGACTTCACCGTCCGGTGCGGCGGGAAGCGTTTTTATGCCTGGCTTTACAAGCCGCACGAAAACTTAGTTGTTGGCAGCAGTGTTTTTTATTCTTCTGTCCTGTCCAATGGTTAAATTCGTTCGTAATGAAGAATTATGATTCCACTGTCACAAGTGATTGACTTTCTAAGTTTTAGTGATTGCCAGTTGACTAACTGTCCAAAAGCAGACTCACCTTTTCCAATTGCAATGGGATTGATAAAAAAGTGGAATTCGTCAATCAGGCCATACTTGATCAACGAAGCAACAAAGGAACTACCACCATAAACGATAATGTCTTTACCGTCCTGATTTTTTAGTCTATTGATTTCGTCTGTTAGATCTCCTTTTGCAAGTTCCGTATTTTCCCATTCTGACTTTTCAAGTGTCTTAGTAAAAACGATTTTCTTTTGTTTGGCTTTGATTTTAGCTGCTTCGTACATTGGGTCTTCTGGTTTTTTATAGGTGTCGAGCCAATATGGTATATAGTCAACCGCTAATTTTCTACCGATTATTTCTGTATCTGCCGAGTCAGCCAAGTCAAGTACATATTGTTTTATTTCGTCCCAAGCCCAAGTCACCCACTTCTGTTCATCATTTGGTCCTGTCGAGTTGAATCCGTCAAGAGTAACTTGCATTTGTAATTTCAATTTTCTCATAGTCTTGTTTGCATATTGTCTGTTTTACATTGCTGCCAACGGTCAAGTATAAGCGTACGGCGGGATTTCGTAGCGATTAACCGTCTGCCCACACCAAAGTCTATAGATGCAAAAAACTCAATTTAGCGATTCAAACCTTATTATCGCTTATATATTGTCACCTAATTGCTATCTCACCATTATTTTTTTATACAATTCCTTCTTTATTTTCCAATTCGAAAAGTTTTCTATCTTTAAAGCTCTTATTTAAGATGGATTTTCATCCCTTCATGAGTGGCTTTAAAACCTAAATTTTCATAAAATCGAATGGCGTCAGGTCGTTTTTTGTCCGTTGTTAATTGTAATAAATGCGCATTTCTTTCCTTGGCCCGATTGATGGCCCATTCAAACATAGCTTTTCCAATTCCAATCCCTCTCACGTCTTTTCTAATTCTTACGGCCTCAATTTGTGCCCTTATCCCCCCCTGATAGGTTAGGTATTGGATAAATGATAATTGTAACGTCCCGATAATCCCGGTATGTTTATTTTCCACAACTATTAGTTCTTGGTTCCGGTCAGAAAGTATATTTTCAAAAGCATGTACATATTCAACGGGTAATGGTTCTTGATAATTTTCCCTTGTAGTTCCAAGTTCGTCATCGGCTAACATTTCAACTATTTTTGAAAGGTCTTTCTGCGTAGCTTTTCTCAAAAAAAGGTGTTGTTTTTCTATCATTTCCATTCATTTTATTATTGAACTCATCTCGGGGAGAAGTAATGACTTGCTTGTCATTAAAGCATGTCTACCCCGGTGATTCTTGAGTACATAGTGCATCCTGTCGATTTGTTCATGGGTGAAAATATTCATTACTTCATCGTCTGACCAATTCATAAAATTCGCTATCATAACGGGTTCATCCCGGCATCCATAAAAAGGTGTCTGTCCATATACTTCGGTAGCAACGGCTGGTGTATCCCTGCAATAATCATTGAGTTCACAATCCTTTACACCCCACGGGTGCAATAGACCGAAATAATGCCCGATTTCATGTGTGAGTGTACGGCCATACCTGGCGTGACAGCCGATGTCTGACTCTCCAAAATGCGACCAGTTGATAAGGATGCCTTCTGCATCCCCCGATTGTGGAATTAGTAAATATTCTGTTCCGGGGAGGTCTGTTAAAGGACCGGTAGCACTTCCCAGAATGATGCAAGAAAGCGATTCATCAAGCGGTGTTGTCCAAATGTTGATGTATTCCTCCGGAGGCCAATAGGCATATTGGGCATAATGATTTTGGTTGTACCCCAGTTGAGGAACGTCAACTTCCATACTGTTGATTCTGTTAATGCCGTCTGATGGCTCACCACCAGGGGTTTGCT
>CAYXDM010000288.1:0-2143 GCA_964463595.1 uncultured Aequorivita sp.
TCAAGAATTCGTACAACCTTCGGGTCCGCGCGCGACTCCCACCGTAAGGGCACAACAGATCACCGGGGATTTCGATAAATATTTTGGTGCTGTGTTCGCAGGCGGTACATTCGTGTGCTTTCCCCTTTAATGGAAATGAAAAAATGGATCGGAAAAAAACTTCATTCCCTAAAAGTATTCTTTTTGGAATTGTAGAAGTTGCCATTTTTTTAAGCGTATGGTACATTGGGGCGCTAAATTACGACAAACTTCTTTGTGGGACTAAAGATAGGAGCCCCGAAAGCTGCTATTTAGCATTTGGCGTTCCATAATCATAAAATGTTTGTAAATTGTCGTTGCCTAAATGAATTCCCGTGGGTCGATTCTTATTTATAATCATTGTTTTTTCCTCTTTTTCTTCCTTGGCCCAAGATGGGGTGTGGTTTTATTTCCGGGCGCACGACACTGTTTTTTCGCCTTCCTTTGAGAGAAAAGGAGATTATCTATATTATTCGGGAACGGACCAAAAATTAAAATCGGTTCTGGAAAAATATAGGATCAAGGTTTTTAAGAAAACATGGAAACACGCAAAAAAGGAAAATCTGAAAAAAACATTTTTCGTAATTGCCGATAAGGAAAATCTAAAGGATGATCTTCTGCAGAAGGTTTCACATCTTTTCGCCTTTGGGGAACAAATAGAGGAAAGTGACAAGAAGATTTTTGAACCCAACGATTACGGCCTCACAAGCACTATAGGCGAAAATCTTGGTGCCCAGGTAAATTTGGATTATCTCGATGTGTTGGAGGTGCCCAAGGCATGGTACTATAGCACAGGTTCGCGGGACGTAATCATCGGCATTTCCGACGGCAGCATTGATTCATTGGACATTGAGTTTTTCGGAAAAACAAAGATCGTCAGGCCTTCTTACCTTGCCAAGGGCCACGGCTATTCAGTTGCGGCATCGGCCGCGGGCCAGGGAGATAATGCTTACGGCATTCCGGGAGTTTGTTACGATTGCAGTATATATGCCACCAGTTATCGTACTGGCAATACCTTGGAGGAATTGTTGGAGCTTTCAAGAATGGGTGCGAAAGTGATCAATTGTAGTTGGGGGGGCACCACTTATTATGAAACCGCCCAGGAGGCCATTTACGAAATGCTGGAGAATGGTACGGTGGTGGTTGCCATAGGGCACAATAGAAGTTTTTCAAAGGGTAAGGGCGAGGTCTATTATTATCCTGCTTCCTATGATGGGGTAATTGCCGTCTCCTCCGTTTCACATCGCTATGCGGATTATCGAGAAAACATTAAAATGGAAGAGGATAAGCCGTTGTATTTTGTGGAAAATATTCGGTATTATCTGAGCCGGACCGCGGGATTTAAGGATAATGATACTACCAAGATTCCATATAACTACCCGGTAAGCATCAAAAATCTGAACGACGAAATAGATATTTTGGGCCCTGCCATTGGGATTTTCAGGTATGGCGAATTGGCCCTTCACGATAAAGTGGATGTTAGCCAATTTAATCAGACCTCGGGGGTGGCACCCTTGGTAACGGGGACCATAGGATTGATGTTTTCGCTCTATCCATGCCTTCCAGCCGATGAAGTGGAAAGTATTATAAAGCTCACTTCCACCAATATTGACCACATAGAGGCCAACAAGCCCTATCAAGGCCTATACGGTGCAGGAATGCTCAATACGGGAAAGGCGGTAAAAATGGTTTTCGATATGTTTGCGGAAAAGGAACCCGTAATCATAGAGAACCAACGGTTCAATCGCTGGGATTTTAAACTTACTTCAGTCTCCAGGGTACTTATCCAAAATCAGGAATTCACGGAAAATACTACTTTGGATCTCACCTCAAAAAAGGGAATTACACTTACGGCTAACACTATTCTAAAACCGAATGCCAACGGGGGAATCCATTTGAGAATCGATCCCTCAATTCGAAAGGATTGTGAACTTCGCCTTCGGGACCCTGGGATTTTGATGGATTGACCGAAGGAACCACGACCCTAGGACTATTGAAAATTCCTGCGAAGCTACCACTCACGACACCGTCTTCTGCACCACCTCAAAAATCTGGTTGTCCTCACATTTCAATGTTTTGGAGGGATATTTCAGCAGCAGGGCGTAATCGTGGGTTGCCATTAGGA
>CAYXDM010000289.1:0-2136 GCA_964463595.1 uncultured Aequorivita sp.
GAAAACAGACGATGAAACTTTACTAGGGATGCCTCCAGAGGACAAGGCGACTTAGTCTTCCTTTACGATATAAGAAGTATTGTATTGGGTGTTATCCGCTCTTCTTTTTATCAATTCTTCGATTTTCTTATTCCCCTTTTGGTTTTCGTCTGGCGCATAATAAGCCCTTTGTCTGTTTGCGGTACCGACAGGGGGTTCACAGAGATAATAAATGGCCAAGGACTTTCTTACCTCACCACTTGGAGAGTTCACTGCCCTACTCAACCCGTGCCAGGAATTGTGGGTCGTATCGAATAAAACTGCGCGGTTGAACTTGATCTCTACTTCTTTTTCCAACTGTTTAGGACCGGAAGTTTCGGTGTCATGACTCCACATCCCAAAGTGCCCTCCCCATTCTCCATCCCATTTTTCCGGGAGATAAATGATGAGATTCAACTTCCGTTGAAGGCCCACTTTGGGATGCAGGTTATAATCCAGATGAGGATTTAATTTTCCTCCGGCTCCATGTAAGTGCCACCCCCCCCCATGCAATCCTGGATCAGCAAACAGCGGGACGCCGATAAGGTCGCTAAAACAGTTTACCACTTCCTCGGAACATAGATATTGAAAAAGCGCATAGGTGTTGGGTGGAAACTTATTCCAATCATTCAAAGCAGACTTTTTCTCCAGAGGATTGTCATACCGAAAAAGGTTAGCATCATCAATAGCAGGGAATTCCGCAGCTAACTGGCGGGCAACATCAGGCTCCAAAAAGTCATCTATAACCAAGTGAGGAAAGGGTGTCCGATTTTTAAAATCCGCTTTCCGCTGTAAAATGTGCTCAATATCAATTTTCATAATTTTCTGTGATTCCATGATAAAACCCTTTCCAAGCTTCCTTCAACTTATTGATCCTCCACCTCACCAAAAAATAAATGCTGAACGATAGCATTTTTAACACTTGCACGATATAGGCAAGAGGACGGTATATACGATCCACATGCATTCTGATAAAATACATTTGGTTCCTGTTGACCAAATAATGAATTTTATTGTTTAAATATCCTTCTTTTCCCTTTTCTTTCGTTTTTGATGATTGACCTACAGAATGATAAATCACAGCAGAGGCTTCGAAATGTAATCTATAGCCCAGACTTCTGATCCTTAAGGACATGTCTACATCTTCAAAAGAGCCAAAGAAAAACACTTCATTTAAAAGCCCAGTCTTTCGAAGAACTTCTGATTTAATCAAAAAACAGCACCCGGTAATCCAATCGGTATCCCTACTTGTAAGGTTTTCCTTGTGTCGTGCATTCTCCTTTCTTGTAAACGACATGCCAAGTGAGCGGTAATAATCTCCCCCGGCATTCCATATCCTGGATTTATCGACAGTATAAAGGATTAAGGGTTGTGCAGCACCGTATTCATCATTACCATGAATGGAAACAATCAGCCGGGTCAAAAAATCCGGGACTACTTCCGTGTCGTTGTTCAGTTCCATTACATAGTCAAAGCCGTGATCTAGGGCATACCTTATTCCGACATTATTTCCGCCGCTGAACCCGAGATTGCTCTGATTTTGGATATAATCTATTCTACCTTCAAATTCATTTTTAAGTTTTATTCCTGATCCGTCTTCGGATGCGTTGTCTACGAGAATAATCCTATAATTTTTGTAATGGATATTAAAAATGGAATGAATACAAATTTTTGTTAACTCATACCCGTTCCAATTAACTAAAATAATGGCTACCGAAGGTTCTTCTGTAAAATTCATTGAAAATTTCCGGGGTCTTTTTACGTATTAATGTCGAACAAACGGCAAAGGTAATCAATTCCGTGGAGAGTAAAGAGTAGGCGAGTCCCTTACCCCCAAAGAAATAGGATGATACGGCGGCCGCTATAATCATATAGACACTTAGAATCCAACTCGTGTTGAATAAGGTGCTCTTTTGATCTGACACCAAAATTATAACAATGTTGGCTACATTGAACGTAGCAAAAAGAGGCACAAACGCTAAAATTCGCAGAAACTCAATAGAGGACGTCAATTCATCCTTCGACAGTATCCAGATGATTTGGGGAGCAAACATCAGCACTATAACAGTAATCAAAGAAGAAACCCCTAATGAACCCCAGTAGAATTTTCTCATAAAC
>CAYXDM010000290.1:0-2133 GCA_964463595.1 uncultured Aequorivita sp.
CCAACAAGGCCTTGCTGGGAATACAGCCCACGTTTAGGCAGGTTCCACCCAAAACGTTGTATTTTTCAATGATGGCGGTTTTCAGTCCCAATTGTGCGCAACGGATAGCGGCCACATATCCACCGGGGCCAGATCCTATAACTGCAACATCGTAAGTGCTCATAAAGTTTAAAATTTAAGATGAAATGCAAATTTAACGGTTACCGGGAACATGATAAAGGTTATCTGGAATAAAGTTCTAACAGGAATCCCATACCGTATATTCGGCCCATGCATTGTTATGGCATTTCGACGTAGGAAGAAGGATCCAGATAAAGAAAGTGATTTTCCCGGGTGGGAAGAACAAATTTTTAAGAGGACGACTCTTGGCCCATCGTAAGGATAAACGATAGACATCCCAATCTCCTTCTGTTGGAATGGGGAAAATAATAATTCAACGGCCGTTCTGAAATTAGGTCACTCTATTTAATTTTTGCAAATTTGCGGAATATCAAAACTTACTAATATGAGCTTTAAACCAGCGGATAAAATCCAGGATTTACAATATTTTGGGGAATTTGGGGGCGTGAATCCCTCGATTTCCGACTCTTCAACCTATACCTTTCTTTCGGCAAAAACCATGTTCGATACTTTTGAGGGAAATGCCGAGGGATGTTATTTGTATTCCCGTCATTCCAGCCCTTCAAATCTCTACTTGGGCCAAGCTTTGGCCGCGATGGAAGGTACTGAAACGGCCCATGTGGCTGCCACCGGGATGGGGGCCATAACCCCCGCAATCCTTCAATCCTGCAAGGCCGGCGACCATATTGTTTCCAGTCGGACGATATATGGGGGAACTTACGCCTTCCTTAAAAACTTCGCCCCGAAATTGAATATCCAAACTTCATTTGTGGATATTACAAAATTGGAAGAGGTCGAGGCCGCCATTACCAATAACACCAAAATCCTGTATTGTGAGTCGGTCAGCAACCCTCTCTTGGAAATTGCCGATCTCCGGGCTTTGTCCGAAATTGCAAAGAAACACGACCTCCAGTTGATGGTTGACAACACTTTTTCGCCTTTGAGCATTTCCCCGGCAAACTTGGGCGCAGATCTGGTTTTTCACAGTCTGACCAAATTCATAAACGGCAGTAGCGATACCATGGGCGGCGTAACTTGTGGCACCCAGGAATTTATCGATAGTCTGCGCAATGTGAACGACGGGGCCAATATGCTTCTGGGCCCAGCCATGGACAGTTTGCGGGCAGCGTCCATTTTAAAGAATCTCAGAACCCTCCATATTCGAATCAAACAGCACAGTTCAAACGCCATGTACCTTGCAGAAAAGTTTGAGAACGACGGTTTAAGGACAGTATATCCGGGATTGAAATCGCATTCAGGGCACGAACTTTTCAAGAAAATGATGAATGTGGAGTACGGATTCGGAGGAATGTTGACCATTGATGTAGGTGGGATTGACAAGGCCAATGAACTGATGGAGCTGATGCAGGAGCGAAACCTTGGGTATTTGGCCGTAAGTCTCGGTTTTTATAAAACACTTTTCAGTGCCCCTGGCTCTTCCACCTCCTCTGAGATCCCTGAGGATGAACAGCAGGAAATGGGACTTACCGATGGACTTATCCGTTTTTCAATTGGTTTGGACAACGATATTGAGCGCACTTATAAAATGATGCGCGAATGTATGGTGGATTTGGAGATCCTTTAGATCAAATGCAGAAATTCGCGGCAAAAAATTTGCTATTAATCCGCGAATGCACGAATCTTTTTTAGACGAAGGAATCTTTATTGGCAACCCTAAATACCCTCCAATATGATCATTCGGGAAGAAAATGGAAATCTTATCATCACCCTCCAGCACGATCACGCCCGGTTATCGGGTGAGGTTGCGCGAAGGTTTCACCATTTCTTTGAAGCTGATCCACGTTTTTCCGATTTATTGTTCGCCATACATCAGCACGACAGGAGTTGGATTTGGCCCGACACCCATCCAAAATGGAACCCCAAAACTGGGCGGCCGCATGATTTTATCGATTATCCCATTGAGGAAAAACTTCAATATTATCGGCGCGGCCTTGCTGAAACCGAACAGTTGAATCCGTACGCGGGACTATTGTGCAGCATGCACTATACCTC
>CAYXDM010000291.1:0-2132 GCA_964463595.1 uncultured Aequorivita sp.
ACACCTACCTGGAGTTTTACAACGATGATGAAAGTCTAGGATTGATGGGAGAGCCGGTATTGACCCAAAAGTGGCATGACCTGGCGAAAAGCTCGCTTAAACATGCGACCGCAATCCAGCATACAGCCCAAAAAATTTGAGCAAGGGAGGTTTGGCGTAATTTTTACACCAGATAAGGAACCGGCAGCGGAGGAGCTGCCGGTCTCCTTTCCGTAAGAAGAAAAATGGCGTCATATTGGAAAGTCCTTGGCGTGAATTCTTACATTTGGAAGGAATTTACTTCTGGGTTAACAATTAAAAGCTTTCACCTCAATTCTTATTTGTTATGGTTAATGTTTTACTACTTGTGGCAGGCTTTGTAGCACTGATCATAGGGGCAGACAAGCTCGTAGACGGGGCTTCTAACTTGGCTCAGAGACTAGGCATCCCCAATATTGTCATCGGATTAACGATCGTCGCCTTTGGGACTTCAGCTCCTGAACTGGTGGTGAATGTCTTTGCAGCGGTGGAGGGCAGCACTGAAATGGTATTGGGCAATGTGATCGGCAGTAACTTGTTCAATGTATTGGGAATATTAGGTATCTGTGCCATCATCCACCCACTTACCGTTAAAAACAATACAACTTGGATAGAGATACCATTAAGCCTGCTCGCAGCGGTTGCGGTTTGGATCGTAGCCAATGATGTCTTGCTCGATAATACGTCAGCCAACTTAATTACTAGGACGGATGGTCTCATACTTCTCCTGTTTTTTGCCATTTTTTTAGTCTACAATATCACCCTTTCCCAAAAAACTTCAGATGATACTGAAATAGAAGTAAAACATTATACCTATCTAAAATCCATCATTTACATCGTTTTAGGACTTGCCGGACTGGTAATTGGAGGACGCCTGATCGTTAATAGTGCGGTAGAACTCGCCACGATGTTCGGAATGTCGGAGCGGGTCATAGGCCTTACGATCGTGTCGATTGGTACATCGCTACCAGAGCTTGCCACCTCTGTGGTCGCTGTTAGAAGAAAGAATGTGGACATTGCAATAGGAAACGTGGTAGGTTCCAATATTTTTAATATTTTCTTGGTATTGGGAGTGTCCACGGTTGTCAATTCAGTGCCTGTCCAAGATGCTTCTTTCATCGACATTTTGCTTAACTTGGTTGCAGGCCTTCTACTCTTTGTTTTCCTTTTCACAGGAAAAGGACGTAGGCTAGAAAGGTGGGAAGGCATCGTTTTCTTAACAATATACATCGCTTATATTATTTATCTGCTGTGAAATCATGGCCCCTGATTTCCGGAATCTCATTTAAACCGTTTACCTCGATATATTTCAAGTAAACCTAAAATAAGGGGCATTGTATAAAATGAAGAGAGCTACAACTAATCATCTTTTACCTTTATTCAGTTAAATCATTCTTTATGACAGTAAAAGCGGAGTCTTGGGGCTCCAGGGTAGGACTTATTTTGGCAATGGCGGGGAACGCGGTAGGCCTCGGCAATTTTTTAAGATTCCCAGTTCAGGCGGTCCAAAACGGTGGAGGTGCGTTTATTATCCCCTATTTGATCTGCTTTTTGATTATGGGTATTCCCTTACTATTTATTGAATGGTCATCCGGTAGGTACGGCGGCAAATCCGGAAATCATAGCACGCCATATATTCTGGACACCATGGCTAAAGGACGGATATGGAAGTACATTGGCGTGTTTGGGATCTTTACCAACATAGCGGTCGCCGCATACTACACCTATATAGAATCCTGGGCCTTATCTTACGTATTCCATTCCTTATTGGGTACTTTCGAGTCCATGACACAGCTAGAGGTCGCTGGCTTTTTTAGCACCTATGTTGATGTGGGCGTCTCTACCACCGGAATTCCTTATGAGGCCGGGATTTTCTATGTTATCTGCCTCGCTATTAATATTTACATCCTGTCCCAAGGCTTGGACGGTATCGAGAAAGTAGCAAAAATAGGGATGCCATTGTTGATCTTGTTCGGGGCTATACTAGCGGTAAGGGGATTGACCTTGGGCACCTCGGGCCAATCAGAAGCTTTCCCGGACGCCAATGCTTGGGACGGGTTGAATTTCTTGTGGACGCCCCAGTTTGATTCCTTGGCTAATCCGAAAGTCTGGTT
>CAYXDM010000292.1:0-2112 GCA_964463595.1 uncultured Aequorivita sp.
AGACGGGGATGGAAATGGAATAGCCATACATTGTGTTTCTGATGATGGGGTTATTGCAAGCAACCAGATTTCACAAGTCGGCTATTCCGGTATTGTTTTTAATGGCAATAGGACGCTTGTGCAAGGGAATTACATCCGTGATTTTTGCTTGGTCAAAAATGATGGAGGGGGTATTTATACCTTTGAAGGCAAAGAAAATAGGAATTTGGAAGGAAGAAGGGTGGTCGGTAATATTGTTCTAAACGGTATCGGTTCCCTGGAGGGAACCAGGATGAACTCGAAATTTTCCAACCCGCAGGTAGAAGGTATATATATAGACGACAATGCATCGGGCATCGAAATAACGGATAACCTCGTCGCCAATGTAAGCAGAAACGGGATTAATCTCCATAACGCCAGAAATATTACCATTCGGCGGAACACTATATTCAATGGCCGAAATCAACTTTCTATGGCTCATGATAACTTAGGGGACCCGATAAGAGATATCCTGGTAGTGGATAATGTTTTCGTAGCTTCCTCGAAAGAACAAAAAATCTTGAACTTCTCGTCCATCCAGAAAGACTTCTCTGAAATGGCCGTCCTCAGTGCAAATAGGTATGTTTTTCCCAAAAACAATGAATTCCCGTTTCAAATTAACTACTCGGATGGAAGCGGGGCGCGGCTAAGGCAGTCTTACGACATCCGCCGTTGGGGAAAGGGTCCTATAAGCGATCAAGATTTCAACACACTTAACATTTCTTCTGATTCCTATGAGATTGATGATATCATAGGAAGTAACCATTTTACAAACGGAAGGATTTCGACTTCGGCCATTAGTTGTTTGGACAATAAGAATTGCAATTTGAGCTTTAGCCCCAACGGCGGCAACAATGAAAGCATAAATGTCAGTATGCAAGAACCACAATCCGGGGTTAAAATTGACATAGGGGAAGTTCATCCGCATAAACAATATCTGTTGCGTCTAGGGATCTCGTCAGGGGACGATCTGATAGCCAACGTGGTGTTACGGCATAGTGGATTTCCTTGGAGTAATATTTCGCCTGAACAGGTTTTTAGAATCGGCAAACCCCACGAATTAATAGAAAAGGTATTTTCCTTTTCTGACAAAGCCGAAGCTGGAGTGATTCTCTTGACGATCGAAAATGAAAAAGGAAGTTTTTCTATTGATAAAATAGAGTGGGTTGAGGTTCGTGCCTCTTCTAGGGTTCCTGAAATTTTGGTTAAATACAATATAACTTCAATTCCTCAAACCTATGATCTTCCAAATAAATATTTTGATGCTGAAAATAACGAGGTTGAGGGGAGTATCACTTTAGCGCCTTTTTCCTCCAAGATACTATTTAAGATGAATTGATGTTTTGGGAAGCATAAGAATCCCTCATGGGGCTCTTCATGGACCTGCGGCTTAGGTCGTAAGGGTCGCTTTTGTTGCTCAAGCGAATCAATATTTACCATCTCGTAATGCCCGCTGAAAAAAAAGTAAAATTTTTTTTCAGCGGGCATTTTTTATTAATGACAATTTTTCAGGTACAAGAAACATTAACTACCGCGGCAAACTTAATTCCTGTTTTTTCCCCAAGCTCCCGTGCTTTTTTTTTAAAATCAATATTTGCAAAACAAATATATCTGTTGTTTATTATCAAAATATCAACTGAAGCAAGAATTTCATTTTGATAGATACGTAATTCAAAAAATAATGTTTCAAAACTCAAACTTCCATTTTCCCGCTTTGAAGACCGAAAAACTAGAGATGAAAAGACGCGAGACCAGAAGGAGAACCAGAACAGCAAATTCCAATAGACAAAACTTTAACCCAATAATTATGAATCGAATATTTACAAAATTTGCCTTGACCTTGTGGCTGGTGATAGTCTGCAATCAATTAATTGCGGCCAACTATTATTTCTCGCAAAATTCCGGGGACGACTCCAGATCGTCTGCACAGGCGCAAAGTCCCAATACACCCTGGAAAAGCATTGATAAATTAAATGAGGTTTTTAAAACGTTAAAGCCCGGTGATGCAGTATTTTTTAAAAGGGGCGAGGTTTTCTTCGGTACTATACACATGAGTAAATCAGGAAACGCTGGAAGTCCTATAACAATAGGAGC
>CAYXDM010000293.1:0-2111 GCA_964463595.1 uncultured Aequorivita sp.
ATACGAAGTGCGGTTTCAATTAGTGTATCCCTGTTTCTTCTAATATCTTCCTGTCGCAGACTTACAGAAATATCTGCTAGAACCCCCGTCTCGATTTGCTCGCCATCCAAGTTGACCGTTTGGGTGACGGAAAGTCTATATTGCCAGCCATTGGGTAGTTCGCCGGAGGAGGGGGCACCTCCCCCACCGCCAGTTTGGTCTCCCAAGATTCTGGCGTTTGGCAATGACTTCATCATTTGCGCAAAAAATGTAGTGGCACTGTAGCAGGCCCTATTACTTAGTACGATTACCGGGCCTTTAAATCGCAGGCCTTTTTTCACCGGTATGGTCAGCGTTTGCCACTCGGAAAAATCGTCGGGACCGGGGCCAATCTTTCGTCTTTCCCTGGCATAGGCCACCGGCTCATCGGTAAAGCAGGAGGCCAGTTTGCGGGCGTTGCTCAAATTGCCCCCGCCATTGTTGCGCACATCAATAATAATACCTTTAGCCGTCGCTGCCCGCTCCATCAAAATATCCAAGTGGCTATCGGCAATGGTACTGCCAAAAGAGGCATAGTTTACATAAAGCACCGATTCGATCATCTGGTTACGCAGTGGCCCGGTAATCCTGAAATCCGACATCAGGTAATTCCTTTCCACCACCGACTGGTTATAATTTGCGGGATAACCAAGATACCAATCCCAATTTCTGCTGCGGTCGAACGCAGAGGTGAGATTGACATGACCATCCTTTAGTTCATATAGCATGGCGGCCATCAAATCAAAAAACTGCTGTTGGCTCATCGATTCTTTTACCAATGGACGATATGTCTTGCGGATTTCTTCCCAATCGATTTCTTTCAGTTCGAAGAAAGAATAGCGGTTTCTCACATCCTCCCAGAGGAAGTCGAAATTGCTGAGGTTGTTGCTTACCGGATCCGGACTTATAAACTGCTCTTCACAGGAAAAAAACAGGACCAACGGCCACAAAAACAAAACGGCAAATTTCCTTTTCATAAGCGTGTAGATAAACTTATCGACCATATCCCGTTACTCTGGGTAATCGCATTGGCTGAATTTAATTTATAAAATTCATAATGGTATCCAAGTGAAAGGCTGTTGCCGGAGTTCAGGGAATAGATCAGCCTGGGCTTAAAGCCAAAATTCCAGGAGTTGCCAGGGTGGGAAATTTTTGCGGAATGAAGTAAGCCTTTTACAATGGATTCCTGTTCGCGGAGGAAACCAACTGGATAGCTTGACGTATAAGAAGGCCTGATCATCACTCCCAGAAGCTGTAAATAAGCCACTCCTTCCAAGGCAAGATTCCTGCCTCTTATCTGGAAGGGGTACAGGTATTTTGCGGCTGGACCGAGATTGGAAAAATATTCATAGTGGTCATTAAAATTGACGAAGGCTGCATTGTACCTGTGGCTGAACACATTATTTATGGACCAGCCCCAGAGGATCGATTTGGCTGCGGATTTTCTTTGATGATAAAACTGGAACACCTGAAAACCTCCCCGCTTATAATCGATGGGGTTGTCAAATTTGTTCCGCTGAAACCCACTGGAGTAATGTAACGCCAGGTGCCGGGAACGTGTGCGGGACTGCTTGTCCCAGGAAATTTCCGCCAAAAAGCCGTATCCGGCATAGCGTAATGGAGACATCCCCTTGTCCCGGTGCCCTATGTTTTCCATACCTGCTTTAATATTTAAAAAATTCGATTCTTGTGCGGCGGCGTTCAAGCATAGGCTCATTATCAAGAAGAAGAGCGAGCCTATTTTAAAGCAACCAGATGTCGCTGTGAGATAGTATGGGTTCATCAGATGAGATTTTCCACAAAATGAATGGTAACGGTTTTCTAAATTTACAATAATTATGGCATTCTGTGAATATTTCTGCTTCAAACACTACTTTTTAGCCAACCCGTCAGGCCAAAGGCGACAACTATCTCTACCACCGGGATGATCTCTTTAATACATTGATTGCTCAAGGGGCAGCCTTTAAGCCTTTCGTTGTAAGTTTTCAGGTGATTGCAGATAATATTCGGAGGGTCTTCGGATAATTTTTTTCATCAAAACGCGATCCGGTGAAATTTTCCCCCAGCTGAATTTGTTGCCAGTATTAACCCAA
>CAYXDM010000294.1:0-2106 GCA_964463595.1 uncultured Aequorivita sp.
TACAACGGAAATTGCCTCCGATAAGTTGATCAGTGACAACCCAATTCATCAACGACTTTTGAAGGCATACATTGCCGCCAAACCTTTTGTCACCGGCGATTTACTCGAAGTGGGTTGTGGAGAAGGCCGTGGAGTGGAAGTTCTGCTCGGGGAAGTAAAATCGTTTCATGGGCTGGACAAAATTCCGGAAGCCATTGACCGGCTAAAAAGCAGGTTCCCCCAAGTTGTATTTGAACAAGCGGTCATTCCACCTTTTAAAACCATTGCATCTGACAAATTTGATACCGTGGTGAGTTTTCAGGTCATAGAACATATCCAGGATGACCGACTGTTTTTACAGGAAATATACCGGGTACTAAAGCCGGGAGGCAAAGCCATCATCTCCACCCCTAATATCCGCCAGACCCTGAGCAGAAACCCTTGGCATATCCGCGAATATACAGGCGAGCAACTTAAGAGCCTGTGTGAAGGAATTTTTGATCAGGTCGAGGCGATGGGAATAGGAGGAAACGAAAAGGTCTGGTCCTATCATGAAGCCAACAGAAAATCCGTAAACAAAATCACCCGTTTTGACATCCTGGATCTTCAGTACCGGCTTCCCGCCTCACTGCTCCGTCTTCCCTATGAAATACTTAACCGGATGAACCGCAACAAACTCCATAAGCAGCAAGGCGCGGCGGTGGAGCAGATTTCCCATGAAGATTATATGGTTGTGGATCACCCTGATAAGGGGCTGGATTTGTTCTTTGTGCTGGGGAAAAAATAGCGAAGTTAAAGGAGGTGAGAAGTTGAAGGGTTGAGAAGTTTATAAGTTGAAGAGTTTATTTGTTTAAGGATTAATGACCATTGTTAAGTTTAACCCAAAGATGTCCAACTGCGGCCCTAAGACCTGTTCTAGGCAGGTCTAAGGGAAGCCACACGGCATTTCATTCGTAACACCACTAGTAACCAAATACCCAAATCTAAAGAAAAGCAGCATTGTCCAAACCATGCGTCCCTTAAGGGTTGAATTGACTTGAGAAGAATACAAAAATCCGTATGTAAAAATAGATTTTCAACGCTCAATTGAACATTAAAAAAATAGGGAAAGGGATTCATTGATTTTCATTACGTTTGTTATATCACTTTTAATGAGCATCTTATTATGGAACCGATTACCATATATCCGGAAAACGAGGAACAGCTTAATACGGTTAAATCAATATTAAAAGCATTAAAAGTACCCTTTGAGCCACAGCTCAGTCCATTGCCAACGCACGTAAAGAAAAGTATGGAGAAGAGCATGGAACAAATTTCAAACGGCGAAACGATTGACTTAACGGAATTCAAGAAAAAGCACTTTCTGAAGGAATGAACTATACCATAAGGTTTACTCCCGAAGCCGAGGAGACGTTCGACGCCTTATCCGCTCAATTGAATAAACGCTGGGGAAACCGGTACGTGCTAGAGTTTGAAGATCGTGTTTCCAAAGCCATAGAAACCATTTCCCAAACACCTTAAATGTACCCCATCATATGGGAGGAATTACAGATAAGAAAATGTGTTCTTCACAGAAATTATTCTTTCTTTTACAAGGCCATCAAGCATACGGTGGTGGTTGTTTATTTCTGGGACAACCGCCAAGATCCTTTGTTTATTGATTGATTTTTGTCCGAACGATAGCTTGACTTCATGTCACGGGAAATAAAAGAAACAAAATAGATCGTTCTTTTCACCTCCTATTCAGCCTCATATTTCCCGATTCACCGAAGATCCTATCCATATTATTCTGGACCTCGGTGGCTATTTCGTCATACCCGCGCTCTTTGAGCAAGGGGACAAAGTACCTTAACATTTCAATGGAGATGCTTGCTTCCCTGTCCAACGGCCGTCCTGTCGCATCATAAAACTGTAGCATCTCCACAGATTTGGTAGACATTTTATTGATAATGTCCAATGCCAGATCATCCTCCCCCATTTCAAACAATAAGGGCACCGACTGTCCGCTGGCCAGATCATAAGGAATGGCCTCATTAGGAAATTTCTCCAAACTGAGCTTCTGGATATCTGCGGCCATTTCCATCTTATCCTCCTCAAGCAAGGCAATGGACAGGCTGTTCATGGCGC
>CAYXDM010000295.1:0-2093 GCA_964463595.1 uncultured Aequorivita sp.
ACTCCTTCGCCAATTGCTATTTAAGCCAGGTCAATGCCTCCTTCCCCAGCTATGCCCATAACGGCAAGTTCAGTACACTCGCAAAAAGGATATGGGTGGACCAGCTCAACGACGTGCAGTTGCTGATGGGTAAAAACTATTTTTACCAGCACGACAACGCCAATGTCAGGGCCAGCCACGGGTTGATTTTCTTTAGGGAAATGGAAGTCAATGAATTTTTGGCCCAGGCCAGAGAATTGGAGAAAACCATGGAAGGATTGTTGTGATGAAGAAAAACATGACCGTATTGGGACTGGATATAGGCGGAACGAAAATCAGCTCGGGGCTGAATAACAACGGTACCATATATGCCCGAAAAGAAATAAAGACGCCCTACAACAGCACTCAAGAAGAGATTCTTGCAACGATCGCAGACCACATCGCGGAATACCATGCCTATGACCTATCCGGGATAGGCATAGGTATTCCCGGCTTGGTGGATGCTCAAAAAGGAATCGTCTACAATCTGGCAAATATCCCCTCCTTCAAAAAAGTAAATCTGAAAGATTATCTGGAAGAGCGATTTAAAGTGCCGGTGTTCATAAACAATGATGCCAACTGCTTTACATTGGGGGCGTATAAATATGGCCCGGCCCAACACCACCGGCATGTCGTGGGGATCACTTTGGGAACAGGAATCGGGACCGGTGTCATCGCCAACTCCAGCCTCTATACCGGCCACGTGTGTGGGGCAGGAGAATGGGGTGGGGTTCCCTATCTGGACAAAACCTTTGAAGATTATTGCAGCAATAAATTCTTCAAATCCGCCGAAGGTGCAAGTGCAAAGAAACTGGCTAAAAGCGCTTCCAATAAAGATCAAGAAGCCTTGTTGCTTTTCGAGAAATTCGGGGAAAACCTCGGCATGTTGATCAACAGCATTTTATTTACCTTTTCGCCCGAGGCGATCGTCCTGGGTGGCTCCGTAAGAAAAGCATACCCATTCTTTAAAGCGGGGATGCTTCAGGCTGTCCAAAGATTCCCCTACAGGGAGATTGCCGACTCCCTGAAAATATATGTCTCCGAACTGGAGGATGCTGCCATACTAGGAGCCATTGCCCTGGCTGATGAAGCGGATTTGAGCTTCTCTGCCCGGGAAATGGTTGAATAACTGATGGATTGTCGAATCGTCGAATCGTGGAACTGTTGGATCGTCGGATCGTGACTGTTGGATCGTTAGACTGTGGAATCGTCGGATCGTCTTCTGTGGGTTTGTTTCAAACCATTAGTATCTTGCTGAGATTCCGCAATAGACGCAGAGAAGGCTTCCTCCTTGCGCCAGTTGCGGATTCCTAGCGACCTTGCGGTTAAAGTAGCTGTTACTGAAAGGCAGAAAAAGAGGATTTATTTTCTCTGAAAATCATCCTGGACGCGGACAATATCCTCTTCATCCGAAGGATCATTGGGATCGGTGTGCATCCAGATTTCTGCCACGATTCCCCAATTGTCCAACCCCACCAGGCGATGACGCTCGCCTTGGGCCAACTGAATTACCTGATCCAACTTAAGGTGCTGTAACGGCCCTTCTTCATCGGTCTTGCTGATAACAATCCCTCCTTCGCCCCCGATCAATTTCCAAATCTCTGCCCGCCGGTGATGATACTGCCAAGATAAACGCTTCCCCGGCCCCACCACCAAAATTTTTGGACTGAGCTTGTTTTTTAATTGCAGATCCGATAGAGGCACGCTTGCAAAAAACTGTTGCCGGAATTTTTGAATCTGCGATTCGTCCAAAACAAAAAAGCCTCCCCATGGGCGTGTCTGATCTTCCTGTACTACCTGAAAATTTTCTGATTCCAACCAATTACGGATTTGGCCGAACACTTCTTCTTTGGGCAGTTCACTGCTGATATTCATATTGTTTATGATTGGTGTAAAAACTGTTATAAAAAATCATCCCCTATCTTCGGCTCCCGTCAAGAGGTATCTAATTTTAGAATCCCTTAGATAAAATTTTTAAAACCACTAATGCAGGAGATTTGAGATTTAATTTTCACATCTCTTAATGTTCCTCAATCCCTTAATGGTTTATATTGAAGGTTACCATGCCATTGTTT
>CAYXDM010000296.1:0-2079 GCA_964463595.1 uncultured Aequorivita sp.
AACGTATCGACCTCGGCAGCCTTCAAACAGTTTAGTGCCCGGACCGAAAGGTCCAAATCCACTAATTTTGTTTTCAGCAGCTGGCGCATGTGCAGAGACTCCTCATCGTAAGTTTCCGTTTGTGCAATTTCATCGGCTTCCAAAGTAATGCGCTCATCGCTGAACAACATAAAGTGGTGGATCAATGTTTTTGCGGCCTCGGTCAAGGCATCCTTAGGATGGATGGAACCGTCGCTCAGTATTTCGAATACCAGCTTTTCGTAGTCGGTCTTTTGCTCAACACGAAAGTTTTCTATACTGTACTTTACGTTTTTGATAGGTGTATAAATGGAATCCATAAAAATAGTTCCCAAGGGAGCATTAGCTTTTTTATTCTCCTCAGCAGGAACGTATCCACGGCCCTTTTCTATCGTTATCTCGAAATTCAGGTTCACCTTGGGATCCATATTGCAAAGTACCAATTCTGGGTTAAGCACTTGGAATCCGGAAATAAATTTTTGGAAATCACCAGCTTTCAACTGCTCGCTTCCGGAAACGGAAATAGTGACCGTTTCGTTGTCTATCTCTTCGATTTGTCTCTTGAAACGAACTTGCTTTAGGTTCAAAATAATTTCGGTAACATCTTCCACTACACCTGCAATGGTAGAAAATTCGTGGTCCACACCCTCAATGCGTACAGAGGTGATGGCGAATCCTTCCAACGAGGAAAGAAGAACGCGTCGTAATGCGTTACCTATGGTAAGTCCGTACCCAGGCTCCAAGGGGCGAAATTCAAATTTCCCCTCAAAATCGGTAGAGCTTACCATTATAACTTTATCAGGCTTCTGAAAACTAAATATTGCCATAATTGACTTTCTGTGTTTTTTATTATTTAGAGTATAATTCAACAATCAACTGTTCGTTGATGTTTTCTGGGATCTGGATCCTCTCGGGAATGGAAACAAAGGTTCCTTCCTTTTTTTCACCATTCCAAGTAATCCATTCGTAAACTTGATTGGCATTTGCCAATGAATTGTTTATGGCCTCAAGAGATTTCGACTTCTCCCTAACCGCAACCACGTCACCAGGTCGTAATTGATATGATGGAATGTTCACTTTATTACCGTTCACGGTAATATGACAGTGTGAGACCAATTGTCTGGCGCCGGAACGAGTAGGGGAAATCCCCATACGGTACACGACGTTATCCAAACGGGATTCACACAATTGTAGCAATACGGTACCTGTAATTCCAGGTGCAGCATTGGCTTTCTTAAACATATTCCTGAACTGACGCTCCAAAATTCCGTAAGTATATTTGGTCTTTTGTTTTTCAGTCAACTGAATTGCATATTCAGATTTCTTTCCACGCCGGCGCGCATTTCCGTGCTGTCCTGGAGGGTAATTTCTCTTTTCGAAGGATTTGTCGTCTCCGAATATTGCTTCGCCAAACTTTCGGGCGATCTTAGTTTTTGGACCAGTATATCTTGCCATTTCAATTTTAGGGTTTTGAAGATGAAACTAAATTAAGGTCTTATGCTATCCTCTAGCTTCTATATATCTTCAGTTGATATTTACTTATATTGGATAAACGATTTCTTCCGTACGGTTCCTTATAAGGATCATACTTCTAAAATCGATAATTATTAAACTCTTCGCCTTTTAGGAGGACGACATCCGTTGTGGGGCATAGGGGTTACGTCGATAATTTCGGTAACCTCGATTCCAGAATTGTGAATGGATCTGATGGCAGATTCCCTACCGTTCCCCGGGCCTTTAACATACACCTTCACCTTGCGCAAACCAGCATCGTGTGCAACCTTTGCACATTCTTCTGAAGCCAATTGGGCCGCATAAGGGGTATTTTTCTTTGATCCACGGAAGCCCATTTTACCGGCTGAGGACCAAGAGATAACATCGCCATTCTTATTTGTCAGCGAAACGATAATGTTGTTGAAGGAAGTTGTAATATGTGCCTCACCAACGGATTCAACATTAACCTTACGCTTTTTAACTGCTTTTGTAGTTTTTTGAGTTGTCTTTGCCATAACCTTAGGGTTTATTTAGTCACTTTTTTCTTATTGGCGACTGTTTTACGTC
>CAYXDM010000297.1:0-2043 GCA_964463595.1 uncultured Aequorivita sp.
TTACTTGTTCGGCGTCCTCTACCGTGAGGTCCTGCCAGAATATTTTGCCGATCTTGTCCATAGGAATAGGCTGTAGGTTATTAAGTTATTAGTTATTTGTTATTAAGTTATTGGTTCGGGCTGATTATATCTTTGGGAACAATTGGGAGAAGGAGGTATCAGGGCTGTTATCTAGAGCCTGAGATGCATCTCATTTTAAGCGCGCTAATTCTCCTTTGCGTTTTACCAGGTTCTTGTAGTCCCATTGGATATTTCTTGCCTTGTCCAGCCAGCGCATGAGATCCTTTTCATTGATCTGGCTCATATGGGTATAGAGGATGGACGCATCTTTAAACTTGCCGGTTCCGGGTTTCAATTGCTCTTCTTCAAAATCCGCACCGCTCCAAAACATCAGCCGGATGCCGTCTTTCAGCTTGCTGTAGCCCACTGCGGGATTTCCTTCCAGAAACCACACCGGGTGGGCATGCCAGATCTTGTTTTCTGCCTCAGGGAGGTGGAGGTTGATTTGCTCCTTCAAAAAATTGCAAATCCGTTTTTCTTCGTCGGTTTGGCGGTTGTTATAAGTATCAAGGGTGATTCCCATCATTTTAAGCAGCCAATAGGATTTAATTTAGACGAACGCTGGCGTTTTAGCAGCATCATATTCTTTCTTTAATCTCCAGGATATATTCAGGAATGCTTACTTTCTCAATATAGTTTTTCGCTAATTTTTCTGAGCCTAATTCCGTGGCTTTTTCCTCAAATAAGTTTGCATTAAAATCAGCAAAGTCATAGAAGAGCTTTAAAGGCGGATCTTGCCGGTTAATTTTCAGGGTTTCACTGCACCAAGAGTAGAGACAGTCAAATAGCTTTTCCGTGTTGTTGCCATGAACTTTAATATCAAAGCCATTAATATCAGATATGGCTTTCATGTAGTCATACTTTACTGCTTCCAGAATTAGAAATTGCTTAGTATCCAACGGGGAGACGCCGCTTTTTCTAAGCCCATAGTCAATTCCCAATTCAAAGGGCATATTCATCCTAGCGAACTCTTTGGCTTTTTTTGCTTTAACGATCGAAAGGTCATGTATCCCATACTTGCAGCCTCTTATGATAGCGATAATTTTTTCTAGCCGTACCTGACCTGAGTCTGAAACCTCTAAAGATAATCGTGGAATATATCCATTCTTGATGATTACGTATATCATAGGTTTCAGCAAGTCACTAATTTATGCTTGGTCAAATGGACAGTTAATGAAAACACCACGCTCAAAGCTCATTAGTGTTTGTCTTTTGGAGGATGTGGATCATTTCCATAGGAGTTCTTTTCTTGTATCATTCCATTCTTTTTATGGATGTATAACTCCGTTTTTTCATTTCGACTTAACTCACGGGCATATTTTACTGCTTGATCCTTTTTGCTGAATATTCTTGAAGCTTTAGCAGCACCGGACTTTTTGACAGACCATCCGGAGGAAGATGGTACAACATGATTGGTTAATTTCTTTGACATTTCGTAACGGTTAAAGTGCTCCAAATATGCTATTGGGAAGTATTAAATGCTGAAGTTCTCAGCTTGAAACCCGAGGCCACGGTTTGCTCTCCCTTTTTGCCAATCCCTTAAGGCCCAGTTGACATTTGTTATCCCTATAACAAACAGCGGTATTGCAGAGTTTATCCAGCTTTAGTATAAATATAAGACAAATCGTTTTGATCTGGTTATCCGCTCCACTTTTTTTGTCGATGAGCCTCTCACAGTCCCGTGATCCTTTTTGAACAAACTTGTTTTTGCATCAGAACCTCGTATCTCCACCATGGAACTGGTACCCACAAATTTTTCTTTCGTTTGTCACAAAAACTAGCTTATCTACGTCCTGGTTAAAAACTCAATACATATCCAATAAACCCTTATCATGAAAAGATTTTACACTCTCCTGACTCTCTGCTCCTTTCTGTTTTTAGCGGGTGCCTGCATCGACGGGCAGCCCGAAGAGCCTACCATCATTGTTGAACCGCCGCTTGTCCAATTGCTTTCCACGGACACCATCAGCTCAGGCAGCTATA
>CAYXDM010000298.1:0-2043 GCA_964463595.1 uncultured Aequorivita sp.
TTCATTTTGAGAAGATCCTTGGTTCCTCCAACAATATCCACGTTCATCAGGTCAAGATAAGGTATGCCCATTGGTTTCTCAGGATTAAAGTTCCGTACATGCTTAACTTTCGCCAAATGGTTGTTGTTGTAAGACCTCAGATCATAGCTTTTTACTTTATACCCATCTGGAGAATAAAAGTCTATTACTACCTCCTTCTTATTCACAAGCTGATCCGCCTCATACAATTTGCTCCTTAGGAAAAGTTCAAGAAAAACATCCTGCTGCCGGTAATTTGTTTTAATGCTGGCGATGGTTTTTTTCATTACTAAGTCAGGTGAAATCGAACCACCGGATAAAACCACGACTTCCTCTAATAGGAATGACGTTGGCTGCAATTGAATTTGAATGTGCCCGTCGATGTCCGCCTCCGATACGACTACGAGAGCGTTGTTGAATCCAAGCGATGACACTTTTAATGTGTCCCGCTCCTCCAATTCCATAGCTATCTCAAATTCACCGGCTTCATTAGCCGCACTGTTTTTCTCGGGTCGGCCGAGGACCATCAGATGGGCAAAAGGTACCGGGCTCTTACTGTCGGCATCGAGTATTTTCCCTCTTAGTTTCACAGTAGGGGATTGAAGCGGATGCTCTGCGTTTGGAGCCAATTTTGTCAATGGCTTTACTTCAGGTAGGTAAAAAAGCCCATCAAATTCTTCTGGCCATGGAGCCTTTATCGGTAAATGACCCAAAGGCGCTGCTAAAAAATTAGTACAAGAAAAACCCTTGGAAAAGTCAATCCAGCTGGCAGCTGCATTGTTTTTCTTTAGCCTGTATTCTATGCTTCCTTCAGGAGGAGGAAGGACGGCGATCGGCGTTTGTCCCGGAATACCATATGAACCACCTGCGGTGGTAAAAGCTAAGGAGTAAACCTGGTCTTCATAGGTCTTTTTTAATATGTCCCCCATGGTTACAGCTTGGGATAATATGTTAGAAATAGGCTCAATGTGACTTTCTCCCTGCATTTCAGCTAATTTCGCAGCATATTGATCAGTAATGGGTGAATGGATGTTTCTGTTGAGATCTGCCGCAAAATGATAGGAAGCCCCCCATCCAATCATTTTTTCATTTTTAAATTGATCTGCAAGAAACATAAAAGTCTCAGCCATCATCCTATCTCTGAAATTTTGTACCGGTTCTCCTTTTCCGGACTTTTCCTTTCTGACATTTTCAAATGTTTGTTCCAAAAGATAAACAACGTGGTTCCAAAATAGGTCGTCGGGATCAGAGGATTGGGGGTCGATCGTATCCTTGATCTTTTTCAGTAAAAGATCGAATCTTATTCCGGCACCTTCATCCGCCAAAGGATTGCCTTCGTGTGGGAAATTTGAAACTTCGGCCAATTCAATCCTTAGGAATTCTTGTTCCGTCTCCGTAAGGGGCAGCTTTTTAGACCCAAGATATTCAGATAAAGCCATAATCAGGCTATCATTATTCTCGTCAAAAATCTGCGAATCAAACCCTAATACAATTATCGGCTTTCCCTTATTATGGGCTTCTCTCAGATAATTGGCCATCTCTTTGAATTCCTCGTTTTCCGATATTATAGGGCTAAAACTTTCCTGTAGATCCAAAGGGAGTTTGCCTGCACGGATCTGTCGGTCGATTTGATAAAGGTTAAAAAAACTATCTTCAAACGCCACTATATTAAATCCCAGTTCCTCATGAAGAAACTTGACCAGTTTGACTTTTATACTCGTCACTGATCCCTCTTGATGGGTCGGTTCACCTAGCAAGACAAACCTTTTGTTCTCCAATACCGTCTGGAGGAAAGGTGTATCAAAAGCGGTTGGTGTGGTGTCAAATGATTTAAAATTGCTGACTTTGAAGCAACTATCCGAGAAATTCGGTTGCTGTTGACAGACGGCGCCAAAGCAGAAAGCAAAAAAGGCTATGGTGATAAAAATTTTCTTGGACATTCTACCAATTACAATAGTTAGCGGTTAATCATTTGCCATCAGGAATTAAGATCGGGTTAATTTTTGAGAATACGAAAGGTGGCGA
>CAYXDM010000299.1:0-2022 GCA_964463595.1 uncultured Aequorivita sp.
CCTCAATAATGATCTTGATTATTTCATCATCCTGTAATACGGAAATATCCACCGTTTTTTCCTCACGCTGGCTATTTAACAATCCGTGCCAAATGGCGTTTTCAAGGAAGGGCTGAAGCAAAAGAGGAGGAATGAAAACGGTATCGATATCCTCTGCCTTCTCGGTGTAAAATGAGAATTTAAAATCCTTCCCAAACCTATTCTCTTCCAACAAAAGATAATGCTCTGCCAGATCCAACTCATCCTGAAGGGAAATGAGCTGCTGTTCGGAGGTTTCCAACACCATCCTGGTGTAATGGCTGAAAATCTCCAAATATTGAACAGCCTTTGCATTTTGACCACTTTGGATCAAGTAATTGATGGCATTAAGACTATTGAACAAAAAATGGGGATTTACCCTTAATCGCGTTACAAGGATCTCAGCCTGGGCCAGGTTTCGTTCATAGATAGTTTGCATTTTTTCCTTTTCGGCCATATTGATTCTCGCGTGGGTCCTTTTTTTGGTTCTGTAGTTTCTGTACTGCAGGAGAAAAATAATCACGATGGCCGTCAACCCAATCCCCAGAAGGATATTTACTATCCGATTTTTCTGAAGCTCCTCTTTCTGGCTTTTTAAAACCGCAAGTTGTAAGTGCTTATCCTTTTCCAACAGTTGGATATGGCTTTCTTTTTTTTCCAGGTCATATTTTCGAGTTAGTGCCTCGATCTTAACGGTCTGATCATTCAATTTAATGCTATCCTTATAAGACTGTGCCAGTTTAAAATATGCCAGTGCAGATTCAGAATCCCCTTTCATTTCTGACACCTCTGATAATTTGAAGGCGCTGGAGCTGATCAAACTCAGCGACATCAAAGTTTTTGCAAGTTTCAACGATTCTCGATAATAGGTTCCTGCCCTATCCAATTCCTTGTTTTTGAAGTAAGAGTCTCCTAAATGGATAAGAAGTGCCGTTTCTTTATGTCGGTTTTTTAGAGCTTTAAATTGAGCTGCTGATTTTTGGAAGAACGAAATGGCCTGGGCTAAATCCATCCCTTCCCTCAAATAGGAAATTCCCTTAAATTCGTAGGTTATTGCCAGTCCAAACAAATCATTTCTTTCCAGATTGAGTTCCAATAAGATGTTCAAATAGTTTCGAGCCGTGCCATACTCGTCGATATCGATATAATAACCAGCGATAGACAAATAGTTCATGGCCATTCCCAAACTGTTGTTGCGTTTTTTTTCCGCCTCCAGGGCGCGTTCAAAATAAGGCATAATTTCATTTTCCCGTCCTGGAATATTGCTCAGGGTATTTCCTATCCCATTGCTGGAAATGGCTATATTTCTCAAGTCGTTTTCAGCTTCCGCAATCTTTAGTGCCTTGAGATAAAAATCGAATGCCCTATCATAATTTTGGTTGTAACGCCCCGCAACTCCGGCATTGTTGGCAAAAATCATCTTATATATTGGTTTTATATCCCTGGTCCGGATCAATCCAAAAGCTTTTGAATGGAGGGTTAAAGCATCATCATATTGTTCGTGATAGCGGTATAGTAGGCCTAAATTGTCCAAGGCCCGTGCGTACAGGAGGGTATCGTTCATTCTGAGAGCCCGGTCCACAGCTCCTTGGGCATGTTCATATTCCCGATTCGGATCGTGGTTATTGCGATGGATCTCTTTTGCCAAGGTCATTTCCTGAAGCACCTTTAGGGAATCGTTGGTTTCGGATTTGAAAACAGTCCAAAGACTGTCCAGTTGCGCGTCATTTTGTGCTAAAAAACCTTGGGAGACCAAAAGGAACACTACTACGGAAGGAATCTTTAGCCAGTACAATTTTTTGTGGTTTAAGGAGAATAATTGTTGTTTCAAGATATGGAGAGCAAAGATTTCTATAAATTTCGGGAATTGCCTATTTTATTTTATTGATTAGCCATGCGCGGTTCACAACTGTGGACTCTTTTTGTTATTGATCCCAGGTCCATGGATTAACTTCTTTCCATCAAAAGATCCACGACCTTCGGAATTCCGGTGGAGGCATTCTC
>CAYXDM010000300.1:0-2014 GCA_964463595.1 uncultured Aequorivita sp.
AAAGGCCCCCGCCGGCAAACTCTGCCCACTCGATGCTGGACTGAGCGCCCGCGTAATCTTTACCGAACTGAATAAACAGTTCGCGAAATTCCGCATCATCTGCGATATAGGCGACAATTTCATACGCTTCCGTGATTATGGATAGAACTTCTTCTTTATCCAAATTACGGATGTCGACGCCGAGGAGGTCGGCGAGGTCTTTGAATTCTTCATCCTGATAATTTTTTATCAGGCTCTCGCGCCATTCCCCCCAGGTGAGTTGGCCATCTCGGTAACTGGTATAGGATGCCTACAGTGGGTGTGCGAGCAGCGGGGCTATTGTTTGTCTAACTCATCCTGGCCCGCGCCGACTCCGGCACGGAGATATTCTAAAAGAAGATTTTTAAGTAGTCGGAATTTTTGTGCTAACTATATCTCCCCTCGTTCATATTTTTCGCGGATAGATGCCCAAAGGTCAAGGAAGCCATCTTTATACACAAAATTCCAGCTTAGTAAAATATCTACCGGATCATAATCTGATATCGGATCTTGTTTATTTTATACATAGATCACTGCGTTATTCTCCATAACTTGATTAATACATTCCATCTTTTCTTCAGAGCTACCATCAAGAAGACATGAATAGATTTTTCTATAGTTTTCATCACGGAAAGTAAATTTTATTCCATGTAAAGACAAGAAAGTGTCGATAGCGAAAGATAACGGGTCTACATCATTTTCTTCAATCAAAGATTTTTTTAGAAATTCGATCGCTTTTTCAGTTGTTGCAATATTCGGAATTTGCTTGTAGACATTTGCGCGGTTAGCTGCAGATACAGTTTGTTGTTGCAGAGAAATTAACCTATTTATGCTTTCTTCTGAAAGCTCCTCATTCGCTATGATGCCTGCCATTAATACTTTGCAATCTACAAACGCCTCTTTTTCCCTTTTTGACCTAGTTTTTGGTAGCTCCTTTGGAATTAAACTTTTAAATAGCGCAATGGCTCTATCTGGATCGCACAGATATATACCACGAATATTCTCCTCGGATACTTCCACATGCGCCTTTAGAAAAGCAAAAGCTTCTGATTTTTCCTCAGGCGTCATCGGATCAAAATAACTCTTATCCAAACCATCAAGTCGTTCTCTCTGTTTTAAATTGAAGAAATCAAGAAATCGCTTGAAATTTTCGCTCACTGGTTTTTCAATGCTCATCGGCGGATGCCTTTTAAGTTTAATAAGTCTTCCACATAGTTGTCGGACAATTTCACAAAACTACCGTCGGTTTTCGTTGTGAATATTTCAACATCTGTGACAGAACCCGTTGCTAACTTCCTTTTGATAATATTTTTCTCCGCATTATGCCAAACAGTCCCTTGATCCCATAATTTATCTGGTGTCTGAACAACGCTTACTTTTCCTTCAGCACCCTTTGCAAATTTTTCTGATACGCCATTCCATAGATCACCACTAAATGGAGGGTCACCACTCTTAGCATTCCAGGGCAATTTATTAACATCATTCCATTCATTAATCACGTTGCCTCCCGGTGTAGCCTCCAATGTTGTGCCCCCTATAGATTCTGCGTATCGCTGAGCTGCGGCTTGTCCCTTTTTGCCACCGGACCAAAAAACGGCACCATCTTTCGGGGCTTGTACATCCAACCTTTCGAGAAAATCACTCCAGTCATCATCAGGAGTTTTGGGAATATAAGGCCTAACAATATCTCTAGCCTCCGCCAATTTCGCTTCAGCAAGAGCTGTATTACCGGCCTTTTTTGCCTCAGCAGACTCCTGAGAAAGCCGTGATACTTCTTCGCGGTCTTGTGCAGCAGTACGTACCGGCTTTTTCTTACCATCGGGGTCCGAACTCAGCCTCTGCCCCTCAGGCTTCTCCGCCGTAACCTTCTGTTTGGAATCCACTCCGCCCCTGGTTTTTTGACTCAGCTTTTTGCGCTTTAGCAGCTTGCCTAATTTACGGAGCATGCCACCGAGGGTGCGGAGGCGGGCGGCGTGGCGGATTTTGCTGGCGATTT
>CAYXDM010000301.1:0-2006 GCA_964463595.1 uncultured Aequorivita sp.
GACCAATTTTCTTTGCGCTAGTTTCGTTGCTGGTCGTATTATCTTCTTGTGCTGATAACAAGAACGACAAACCTTTTGTCCCCAATTCCGTGGGTAACATCAATGCGCTCCAGATCGTCATTACCAACGATTTGTGGAATGGCAGTGTGGGCGAGGCGATCCGAACTAATTTTGCAGCTCCTGCCGACGGTCTTCCCCAAGATGAGCCAATCTTTTCAATAAACCAGATGCAACCTGAGACTTTTAGCGGTTTTGCCAGGAGCAACCGTCTTTTTCTGTATGTTGTTTTAAGCGAAACACAATCGGTAAAATTGGCTACGGATGAATATGCCAAACCACAGATTGGCGCAATTATCAGAGCAACCACGGAAGAAGATTTGGTAGAGCTCATTAATGACAATGCCGCTGAAATAATTGAGGCCTTCCACAAAAGTGAGATTAAAGAAAGACAGCGCAGGACAGCACTTTCCTTGTTGAAAACAGATTCATTAAGAAAGGCAATGGGCGTGGATCTTAAAATTCCATCAGCCTATAGGCGGGCCGAGGCAACCAATTCCTTCTTCTGGTTTCGGAAAGATATACGGGACGGAGAAATGAATATCTTGGTTTACGAAGCACCATTGGATTATATCAAAAACGACAGCACAGCAATTGCCGATATTATTAAAATAAGGGATTCCATTGGCAGCAAGTTGCTTCCTGTAGAGGACGATGCCCTGTTCATTACGGAAAAGGCTTATGCACCCTACATATTCAAAAAAGAGATTGATGGGAACTTCGCCTATCTCACAAAAGGGACGTGGGAAGTACAAGGAGCGTTTATGGGCGGGCCTTTTATAAACTATGCCATAAAGGACGAAAAGAACGGCCGTTATTTGATATTGGAAGGCTTTAGTTATGCGCCGGCAGCAAGAAAACGGGACTTACAGTTTGAACTGGAGTCGATCTTATCCGGAGCAAAATTGGAATAGCACATTGGGATAATTTGGACATAAAGTCCAGGTTTAAAGGGTTTTTCCTTTCGGATTGCATAAACCCACAAAACAACAAAGACCTTTTGATGACGTATCAAAAGGTCTTTGTTGTAATGTTCGTAAAAATATTATTTGGGTTCGTCTATTTTTTTATCGGTGTCATCATCTTTGGACGCATCCTTGAATTCTTTAATGCCACTGCCCAAACCGCGCATCAGTTCCGGGATTTTCTTCCCACCAAACAACAATATGATTAACACAACGATTATGGCAATCTGCCAACCACCAATCATAATAGGAATTAATAAAGCACTCATAACGAATTAATTTTAGTATGCAAAGGTAGCAAGATTTGTTTAGAAAGAACGTTTTGATTGCAATTTTAGCGTTTTAGGGAGCGAGTTTATTTTATATTTGTAAAAAGCCAAGCAAGCGAATGGAACAGAAAGAAAAACGTGCGAAAAGGATCAAAAAGAAACTCTTGCACAAATATCGAATGGTTATTCTCAATGAGGAAACCTTCGAGGAACGGTTTTCATTTAGATTGAACCGGTTGAATGTGTTTGTTTTCAGCACACTATTTACCGTGCTTCTCATTCTGGCCACCACCGTTATCATTGCGTTCACACCTTTGAGGGAATACATTCCGGGCTATTCCTCCACTGAGTTGAAACGAAAGGCTTCCGATATGGCCTACCGTACAGATTCATTACAGCGCATTATAAACTTGAACGAACAATATCTGGCCTCGATACGGAAAGTGCTTACCGGCGACGTGGAAACGGTGGATTTCAATAAAGACTCAATAATTGAAGTGGCAAAATCCGATCCTTCGGTCCTGATACGCACTTCCAGAAAAGATTCAATTTTGAGGGAAATAGTGGCCCAAGAAGAGAAGTACAATCCATTGATAGGAAACAGGGAACAGCAATACACCCTCTTTGCACCGGTAAATGGCACCATTTCCGCCCCGTATGACAGCAAAGCAAAACATTATGCCGTGGACATTGTTACCGTACAGGATGCCCCTGT
>CAYXDM010000302.1:0-1963 GCA_964463595.1 uncultured Aequorivita sp.
TTTGGGTGGAACCTGCCTAAACGTGGGCTGTATCCCCAGCAAGGCCTTGTTGGATTCTTCCCACCATTACGAAGATGCCATGAAGCATTTTGAAGATCACGGTATCGAGATCCCGGGCGATATAAGGTTGAATTTCAAAAAAATGATAGAACGAAAAGCCGCTGTTGTAGATCAAACCACCAAGGGTATCCAATACTTGATGGATAAAAACAAAATTGATGTTTACACCGGAACCGGCGCTTTTAAGGATGCCACCCATATTGAAATTTCCGGGGAAAAGAAGCAGACCATAGAAGCCAAGAATACGATTATTGCCACCGGGAGCAAACCGAGTTCGCTGCCCTTTATCACACTGGACAAAGACAGGATAATCACTTCCACAGAAGCTTTGAGCCTAAAGGAAGTGCCCAAACACCTGGTGGTTATTGGCGGGGGTGTGATAGGCCTGGAGTTGGGCCAAGTATATAGACGCTTGGGCGCTGAAGTTTCTGTAGTTGAATATATGGACCGCATTATCCCCACAATGGACGGCGGGCAAAGTAAGGAACTGCTCAAAGTCATGAAAAAACAGGGCGTAAAATTCTATCTTTCCCATAAAGTTTCCGCGGTTTCCAAAAAAGGAAAGGAAATTACCGTAACTGCAACCGATAATAAGGATAAGGAGGTGACCATCACTGGCGATTACTGCTTGGTTTCCGTGGGAAGGAAGCCCTATACCGATGGCTTGAACGCCGAAAATGCAGGTATTAAGCTCACTGAAAGAGGGATGATCGAGGTGAACGACCAATTGCAGACCAACGTTACGAACATTTATGCCATTGGCGATGTAGTACGCGGTGCAATGCTCGCCCACAAGGCCTCAGAGGAAGGGGTTCTGGCGGCCGAGTTTATTGCGGGGCAAAAACCCCATATCGATTATAACCTTATTCCGAGCGTGGTTTACACCTGGCCGGAAGTTGCTTCCGTCGGAAAAACGGAAGAGCAGTTGAAGGATGCCAAAGTTGAATATAATTCAGGTCAATTTCCCATGCGCGCCTTAGGCAGAAGCCGGGCCAGCGGTGATATTGATGGGTTTGTGAAAATCCTTTCCGATAAAAATACCGATGAAGTCCTTGGGGTTCACATGGTGGGCGCCCGGGTGGCCGATTTGATCGCCGAAGCTGTGGTGGCAATGGAATACCGGGCCAGTGCAGAGGACATTGCAAGAATGAGCCACGCCCATCCTACTTATGCAGAAGCCGTAAAAGAGGCCGCATTGGCTGCCACAGAGAATAGGCCGTTGCATATTTAATCGATCGCGTGGCTAGCCTCGCAAACTGTTTATAAAACGAGATCAAAATCGAAATCGAACCGTCTGTTTCGCTCTGGGAGCGAAGTTGTGGGGGCAGATAAAACGAAACCGATAAATGATAGATCCCTTGGAGGAAATAATTTCCAAAATCGATACCTTCGCACGAAACCACTGATGTTATGGCTCTTTCCAACAATGATATTATGAAGAAATTGCGGGTGGCGCATAAACTGCGCGATGAGGATATCGTAAAGATATGCGCCCTGGTCGATTTTCGCGTAAGCAAAAGCGAACTCGGCGCTATTTTTCGCCACGAAAGCCATGAAAAGTATATGGAATGTGGCGATCAGTTTCTCCGGAATTTTCTCAATGGGCTTATTGTCCATTTACGTGGGCCCATGCCCGAGAGGAAGCCAGGGCCCAAAAAATAATTCAGTAAACAGACTGTAGCCAGGGTTTTTTCATTCTCGATCAAAAGCTCAATTGGCTTTTAATTGGGTTCGCAATTTTTCTTTGCGATCAATCTCAATTTCTCGGCATTAATTTTCCAAAGGTCGGATCCAGAAACAAATGCCGGCTCCGGTTTGGAAAATTTGGACCGGATAACCTCAAGGATTCCAATCTCATTCGTTTTTGGATGTTTCGGATGGAGTTCATGGCTGATAGTTTTTT
>CAYXDM010000303.1:0-1963 GCA_964463595.1 uncultured Aequorivita sp.
ATTACGGTAGATGCAGGTGCCAAGTTGGAGATCCAGCGCGTCCTGATGGTGAACGGAAACGTTACCAATAACGGGGAGATCATCTTCCTTAGCACCAGTACCCGTACCGGGGAACTGGGACCTGTACCGGAAGACACAGAATTTCTGGGCACTGGGATTGTTACCTTTCACAGATATATGAGTACCAACCGTGCATACCGTATGGTGAGCAGTTCGGTAAACACCAGTACTTCCATTCACGCCAACTGGCAGGAAGGGGCAACCAGCAATACTGACAATCCAAATCCAGGATTTGGAACGCATATTACGGGAACCACCGTAGATCAGACCAATGGCTTTGATGCCACCATAACGGGAAATCCTTCCATGTTTACCGTAGATGTGGCAGAACAGGAATTTGTGCCCGTCTCCAATACCGATGTTGACGCCTTGGAGGCTGGATTTCCGTACCTGCTCTATGTCCGAGGTGATAGGAGCATCGATCTCACGGATAATGATGCCGAGGGAGAAACTATTTTAAGGGCTTCAGGCGAGTTGGCCCATGGGATAAGCATTCAAAGTTTTGAGACCACGGACCCAGGTCAATTTGTAATGTTTGGAAATCCATACCAGAGTGCAGTGGATATAAACAGTGTGTTTGCTGGATCCACTAACATTAATACAAATACCTACTATATTTATGACCCTTCCCTGGGAGATATAGGCGCTTATGTATCAGTTGATCTGCCCTCCGGTACAAACGCCCAAGGTTCAGAAGCCAACCAATATCTACAGGTAGGGCCGGCCGCACAGGTTGCAAACTTGAATACGGGGAATGCTGCGGTGGTATTCCATCAGGCCGATAAGGCCCCGGGCAATCACACCTCCACAAACGTTACCGGGAATGTACTTTCCGCACCCAATATGTTGACCGTGCAATTGTACACCACCGAAAGGTATAACAACGGAGGTACTCTGCACGATGGGTTTGCCATGATTTTTGACGAAAGCAATTCCAATGAATTAACGCCAAAGGATGCTATAAAACCGTGGAACTTTATGGAGAACTTTGGTATCGATCACGATGGTACTTACCTGAGTATTGAGCGCAGGTATATGCCACAACCCAATGAGATTTATCAATTGTTCAGTGCAGGCTACCAACACGCGGATTATACCATCAAAATTCTGGTTGAAGGCCTCGAGGATACCTATTTCTACCTGGACGATGCTTTCACCGGTACGAGTACTCTTTTGGAGGCCGGTGAGAATGCTTATAATTTCAGTATAGACAACGGCGACCCCATGAGTATTGCCACCGATAGGTTTTCTATCCGTACGGCAGAACGCCTGGGAGTGGAAGACAACAGTTTGTTGGCCGGCATCCGTCTATATCCGAACCCGGTTGATGGGAAGGTGTTCTATATCCATGCGCCAAAATTGGACGGGGAAACGGTTTTAATTTCATTGAATGACATGCTTGGAAGAGAGGTATATAGCTCGGAACATATCTTTTCAGGTTCTTCCTCAAAAGTAGAACTAACCCCTGATTTGACCGATGGTGTATACATGGTTACCCTTTCATCAAACGGATCAGAAAGAAGTCTGCGTATTATAAAGAGGTAATACCAGGACGCAGTTAGAAGTCAAACCTCACAGGTCTCAAAGACTTGTGAGGTTTTTTATTTGATGGGGTTTTTTCTTTGAAAGGTTTTTTTCTTTGATAAGTGTTTCGTGTAGCCGAAGTGGCGTGGGTAGTTTTTTCCTTCGTCGCGTAAAATTGCTTTTTATCATACATTGCTATATTAAAATCTTAATATTATCTAAATTTGCTGCCTGTTAGGCATTTAGTATCTGTAGATCTGGTTTTCACTGCAGGAAATGGGGAAAGTCTCAAAACTTCATGTCTCGTTATTAAAAACATAAGCGTCTTCCCTATGAAAAAAACTGTCAATACATCGACGTTTCTTATTGCCATTGTTTT
>CAYXDM010000304.1:0-1961 GCA_964463595.1 uncultured Aequorivita sp.
GGGCGTCCACAAGAAATTCAGCCCGTCCCAAGCATTGGCGTCCGGGAAAGCTTCTGATTGGCCTGAGGTGCCCAAGGTCAATCCCCTTACGGCTAGTATAGCCCCGAACAAGATCAACAATGGCATCCCGATCTTAGCTACTTTTTCAATACCGTTTAAGCCCCGGGAAAGGATGTAAATATTAATAGCGAGGCAGATAATATAGAAAATCACGGCCTCGTAAGGGATTCCGGTGGTAGAGACGCCCACATCAACATAGGTGCTGAAAAAGTTAGCCACTTCGATTTGGGTCATCCCCTCAAAAGTGCCGAGAAGAGAATGGAAGACATAAGACATCGTCCAAGATTCGATATAGGTGTAATAGGCAGCTACTGCAACATTGGTGAAGATGCCGAATACACCAATATATTTCCAGACCCGGCCTTTAGCCATTGAATCCAATATATAAGGCGTGCTATGGTTTCCGAATTTGCCACCATACCTACCAGAAGACCACTCAATAAATAGGAGCGGAATTCCCATAATCAGAAAACAAACCAGATAAGGGATAATAAATGCGCCGCCACCGTTTTGAACCGCCTGAACCGGAAACCTTAAAAAATTACCGAGACCTACCGCATTACCCGCCATGGCTAAAATAAGCCCAACTCTAGAGCCCCAGGACTCCGATTTTACTGTCATAAAGAATTTATTTAATCCGCTAAAGGTAAAAGATAATTAGACGTTGCGATCTTCCTTTTATATGATGCTTCTTATTTTAGGTTTACCAGATATATATCAAGGTAAGCGGTTGAAATGCGATTTATAAAACAATTGTATCTGATATCATAGCAGATAAATAAGGTATGCGACATAAATCGACAAGAAAATTATCCCCTCCCATCTTTCCAGCCGACGCCCCTTACCAGTGAACAAGAAGATAAAAAGTAGTGCCCCTGCTGCTAAGTTGAGGACGATATCGATAAATGAGGCGTCCATAACAGGAACTGTATTGATGATCGTGGATATTCCTAACACAAAGAAAATATTAAAAATATTGGAACCTACCACGTTTCCTATTGCAATGTCCGCGTTTTTTCTTCTAACAGCGACCACCGAGGTGGCAAGTTCTGGTAGCGATGTGCCAATTGACACGATGGTAAGGCCTATAACCCGCTCCGACATTCCGAACATCGTGGCGATTTCCACCGCACTATTTACGATCAGGCGTCCTCCAATTACCAGTCCGGCAAGTCCTAAAACGATGTAAATGATGGATTTTAGATAGGTATAATGTTTTACTTCTATTTCAGTATCATCTGAAGTTTTTTGGGAAAGGGTGATATTGTAGACTAAAAAAATGGCAAAAAACAGGAGAAGTATGAGACCATCCGTCCTAGTGATTAGGTTAGCAGAGGTGTTGTCTAGCAAGACATCATTGGCTACTATCCAGACAGCAACCGCCGCAAGCAGGCTAAGTGGTATCTCTATCCAAGTAGTATTGTTTTTTACGGTAAGTGGGCTGATGATGGCACAGATTCCTAATATTCCCAATACATTGAACAAGTTACTTCCGATCACATTGCCCAATACCATTTCAGTGCTGTCTTCCACCGCAGCAAAGACATTCACTACCAGTTCAGGAGCTGAAGTCCCAAAGGCGACGATCGTCAATCCGATGACAATATTGGGGATGCCTAGTCTCTGAGCCAAGTTAGAAGCTCCATCTACGAGCTTGTCTGCCCCTATGATCAGTGCTACAAAACCCGCCAAAAGTAGTAAAACATTAACCATAACAAATAAGAATTGAGGTAAAGGCTTTTAATTGTAAGCCCAGAAGTAAATTCCTTCCAAATGTAAGTATTCACGCCAAAGACTTTCCAATATGAGGCCATTTTTCTTCTTACGAAAAGGAGACCGGCAGCTGCTCCGCTGCCGGTTCCTTATCTGGTGTAAAAACCAAGCCAAATCTCTCTCACTCA
>CAYXDM010000305.1:0-1949 GCA_964463595.1 uncultured Aequorivita sp.
TCCAAAGCTATAAAGTTTCTGCTTTAGATCAAGGGTGGGGTTTTCGAAATACGCCAGATCAGTGATGGAATGGATAAACACTTCGTCATTTAATTGGTAGCGATATTCAGCATTTAATACGGAAAAGAATGAGGCGTCTATGCTGTTTTCATCAAACCCACGTATACTGTTTATCCCTCCAAACCGGGATAGTTCATTTACCAAAAAGTTTTTGCTGAACAACGCACTCGTGGTAGATTGTACAAATATCGAATTGTTTTTGCTGAGATTGAAAATGTTGTTAAGGTTTAAATCGGCCTGGAATTGATTTGAATTTAGGCTTTTTCCGTCCCTTTTCCCCATACCCAGCTCTATGGATAGCAGAGACTTGATTGGGAATAACTGGTGGTTCTGGATTTTGAGATAGGATGCCCCGGCTATTAAAAACTTCGATTTAAAATCCTCGATAGGGACACCGGCCATCGTATTGTCCAGGAGGTTGCTTGAGTTAAATGCCCGATAGCCCACATAGGTCTGGCTGGCTGGATTGATCTGATAGTTTAACCGCAGTTGTTGCTCGGTACTTACAAAACTGGAGTCGCGTTTAAACAATTTCAGTTCACCGCTGATGCCAAAAGGTGTGGCAAAGAGATAGGGCATAGTTACTTTTGTCCGGAATTGGATCTGCTCTTTGCCGTCTGCCCTATAGTTGAGCAGAAATTGTTCCCCATAGTTCAAATTATTGTTCAGTTCCAAATTCAAATAGCCATTCAGTTGAAGTTTGCTGGTTTCTTCATCCGTAGCGAAACCCAATATCCCATCAAATTGATTGTTGTTCTTTTTTTCCAGATAAAAATAAACGATTGTGGAGTCCTTCCTGAAAAGTGCCTCCGGGGGTTTATTTGCGGAGACGAACCCTAAACCGGACAGGTTTTCATTTTGTTTTACCAGTTTTTGTTTGTCGAAGACCGCTCCTTTTTTGATGCCCGCATGATACTTCAAAAAGGATTTCGGGAATTTTTCATAACCTTGGATTACAATTGAATCTACCGTGCGGATATTTCCGCTATCCACAAACAGGGAGGCTGTCAATTCGTCATTTTCATCTTTTTGGATTTCCGAAAGCTTGAGCCGGGCAAAGGCATGACCTTTCCGGGTTCGTATAGCAGTTAGTTTTTTCATTGCCAACGGGAATTTCTCCAGGGAAGTCATAAAATATCCATCCTCAACCTGTGAAAAAATTTTTTGAAGCTCACTTCTGCTGAAGTCCCTTTGTGAATAAAATATCCTTATTCGGTCATATTTCTTGCCAAGCCGGAACCGGGCCTGATAACTGCTGTCATTTTCCCGTGTCAATTCTTTGAGTTCTGCCTCTATATATCCCATCTGTACAAGTGTGAAAAAAATGGTATCGGTTTTCTGTTTAAGGGCCTGAAAATCCGTGAACGGTCCATTCAACCTAAGGGAATCCTTAAGGCCTTTTGTGATAGGTCTTTCGGCCTTCAAGGTGAGGTTGAGCTCTTGTGACCTCAGTCCCAAGAAAGTACAGCTTAATATATTAAGGTAAAAAAAGAAGAAGAATGGCTTTTCCAAATTGATTTTCGGGTTCTTATAAGATGTTTGTCAGGATGTTGATGGCAATTAAATGGAATTTCCCTATGCTCGGACCTCTATTTTTTTTCGAATTAAAGGAGAGCATTAAGGTTTCCCAAAACTAACGTATCGGCCGGGCTTTTCATGTTCAAATTAGAAAATATTCAAAATAAGCTGAAAATTAATCCACTAGGATTTGATTAGTAATAAAAATATTCTACATTTGCATCCCCTAAAAATAGGGGTGTTTTATTTTAAATAGTAATAATACATATTTTATATGCCAACAATTTCACAATTAGTACGTAAAGGAAGGACCAGGATAACCAAGAAGAGTAAATCGGTTGCTTTGGATTCGTGCCCACAACGTCGTGGTG
>CAYXDM010000306.1:0-1939 GCA_964463595.1 uncultured Aequorivita sp.
ATTCATTATCCAAAGCGACCAGCTTCGAATTTTCAATCATCTTATGGGCATATTCAGCGTGTTCAAATGGCACACTATTATCATTTTTGCTATGAACTATCAGCGTTGGACATTGAATCTCCAGAATTCGCCCCGGCTCAACCTCATGGTCAATATCGCTCATAAATCCTGATTTCGAATGATAGTGTTTAAATGTTAACAGTAGCTCGTTTATGTCATTCTGCTCCAGCCGATAAGGTTTGTTTTTTGAAAATTGAGGGTAAAAACTAGTGGCGATCATTTTGGGAAATATTCGGGAAAATAACCTGATCGATCCCCATACAATTTTTTCTGTTTTTGGATTGAATAGTTTTTTCGCTGTCGTATACACCAGTTCATCTTTATTGAGCCATTTTTTTGAAACTGCTGAAGCCAGGATTAATTTCTCAATTCTTGTAGGATACTTGGCTGCCAGTTCAATTGCGGTTAATCCGCCCGCGGATACTGCGTACAAAACCACTTTATCAATTCTCAGATGGTTCAATAATGAAAAAACTAAGTCTGCTGTTTTCGCCGGGGTAAATTTGTCATCAAGTGGCGTGTTTCCATATCCCGGACGGGATGGTGTAATGAGCTGAAATTTTCGGGTGTCAAACCCTTTGTGAAATAAAGTGTCTCTGCAGTTAGAATGTCCGCCATGCAAAAACAAAACTGGGGTTCCGTTGCCAACTATTGAGTATTCAATTTGTCCTTTGTCAGTATCTACCGTTTCGATTTTCATCCTGGTTTAAATTTTCGGACCTTTACAATAACCGATGAAGCGACTGTGGCATTTTCTGCGGCAGCCTTTCTACAGTTGGCTTTACTAGGCGCATAAAGCAGAGTCGGTGATAATGGGTATTAGATTAAATTTTACAGAAAACGTAATTTTTTTATTCCCCGTCTATTATCTTATTTAATTCTTTCCCAATTTGATGTCATGATGTAGGCCCCATCATGATTCCGGGTAATATTTGCTGTCCATTTATAGGTGGTTGGCCATTTTTTAAAAACTTTTGCTACAGTATAAAGAAACCTAAGGGACAGCTTTGTAGGACGTGGGATCCAGCCTTTTGAAGGAATCATAACAATATTGACCTGATCCTCCTTTTTATTAACACAATACTCACCCATAATCTGCCCGACAGAAGGATGGGCTTCAATGGTGAAGTTTCCTTTTACGCTTTCATTGTGTTCCAGAGATGCTATATCAGGAAATGGATCATCAAATTCTATACTAACGGGATAAACTTTATTGATCCTAGTTATCCGCCTGATGAATATCTGCTGATTAACCCGCTCCAGTTTAAAGTCACAATTTCCCCAAGTTATGGTTTCTTTAGGGTCTTCTACATCAATAGCAGCAAGTTCTCCTTTAAAAGCAGTGTTTAAGGTAACAATAAGCGGTTCAGGGCTATATCGTGTAAAGTACATTTTGCTGCCGTCCATAGGAAGGGGAAGTTGATCAAGTTGATGTTTTTTGCCGTCTATGGAAACCTCAATCTCAGAATGTTTTTTTCTTACAAAATAGAAGTCGTGTAGAAAAACCAAAGGCATAGCAGAAGGGTTTTCTGCGGCGTCTCCCATTGGGGCAAGTAAGCCGAACGGCTTTCTCTTTTTCGCACTTTTTTCGTGAATTTTTACAATTACCTCCCTCCCGCGAATATCCTTGAATGAATAATTGGCTTGCACACCAGATTTTTTGATCTCATAGTACGCTGTTCGCATTTTCTGCTCTACCAAATTAGCCAAACCTTTCCCGGCAATATCATATTTCTCAGGGTTTAGCTGTAAGGCAGGATCATGATAAACATCTACTTTCCCGTCTACCCTCCAACCAATAATTAAATGGCCCTTTCCGTTTATGCCGTCATCAAAAACCTGGGGTTCAAAACCGATATACACTACATCGGGATCCTTT
>CAYXDM010000307.1:0-1927 GCA_964463595.1 uncultured Aequorivita sp.
CGGGGAGAAAATCCCGCTGGACGGAAAACTGCTTTCCGAACATGCCACTTTGGATACGGCGGCCATTACGGGGGAAGGCAAACCTGCCTCTCTCCAAAATGGAGAAAAAGTCTATGCGGGGAGCATCAATCTTGAAAACGTAATAGAAATAGAATCCACCAAGGTTTTTAAGGACAGCTCCATTGCCAAAATCCTGCACCTGGTCCAAAACGCGACTTTCAGAAAATCAAGGACCGAGCTCTTTATTCGGAAATTTGCCCGGATTTACACGCCTATTGTGGTGTTTTCAGCATTTGCCCTCACCTTCCTGCCCATCTTTTTTGTGGAGGAATACGTTTTCAGCGATTGGCTTTACAGGGCTTTGGTTTTTCTGGTCATCTCCTGTCCGTGCGCCTTGGTCATTTCCATTCCCTTGGGATATTTCGGCGGCCTGGGTGCTGCTTCCCGAAATGGGATCCTTTTTAAGGGAGCTTCCTTTTTGGATGCCATAACCAAGGTAAATACTATAGTGTTGGACAAAACCGGAACGCTGACGAAAGGGATATTTAAGATCAAGGATATCAAAAGTTTTGGCATTGAAGCGGAGGAAATGATGAAATATCTTCGAGCTTTGGAAGCGCAATCCACGCACCCCATCGCGAAGGCGATATTGGATTTTAATATTGAAGGTGGATTTTCTGTTTCCCGGGTATCCGAAATCGGGGGAAAGGGATTGAAGGGACTGGTAAACAACAAAACGGTATTGGCAGGTAACAAAGCATTGATGGATTCGCACCAAATCCAACTTCCACCGGAAACCGAAAAAATAGTGGAAACAGCGGTTATGGTAGCCATAGATGGCGGGTTCAGAGGATATGTAACCATCGCCGATGAACCTAAGGAAGATGCAATCTTGGCCATACAACAACTTCGGGATTTGGGCATAAAAAATATTCTTATGCTCTCGGGAGATAAAATGTCCATTACCGAAAAGTTGGGGCAGGAACTCGGCTTGCAAGAAGCGATGGGAGGCCTATTGCCCGAAGAAAAGCTCGAAAAGGTTGAAGCCCTAAAAAGAATTCCAGGTACCAAAGTTGCTTTTGTCGGTGACGGCATAAACGACGCGCCCGTAATTGCGGCCAGTGATGTGGGCATTGCCATGGGCGGTTTGGGAAGTGATGTGGCCATTGAAACGGCAGATGTTGTAATCCAGACAGACCATCCCTCAAAGATTGCGCGCGCCATCAAGATTGGGCGTTCTACCAGGAATATCGTCTGGCAGAACATTGCCCTCGCCTTTGGCGTAAAATTGATTGTTTTGATCCTTGGAGCAGGCGGAATAGCCACCATGTGGGAGGCTGTCTTTGCAGATGTGGGGGTTGCTTTCCTGGCAATATTGAATGCCATAAGATTGCAGCGGATGCGGTGGAGCTAATCTGTCACCCCCCTTTTTTTTATCCGGATAAGGAAACTGAAAATTTGACAGTACCATGGAATGGCATTTTTTTTGTATTTCAATCCCTTGGAAATCAGACTTGATTTCGAATTTGAAATGATGTTTAATTTAAAATTTTGTTATTATGGACAAGTCAGTAAGCGTTCCTAAAGACGGAAGATTAGCAAACACTAATTCAAATCAAAACGTTCCAACTTGGTCGAATTTGTTAGAAGATTTCTTTACCAGAGACCTACCGACGGTATTTTCACCAAACTTCAATACCGGGTTTACCTTGCCCAAGGTTAATATCAGGGAGACTGCCGATAGTTATGAACTGGAAATGGCAGCCCCCGGTCTTAAGAAATCAGATTTCCAATTGGAAGTTGACAACCAAGTATTGACAATCTCTACAGAGACAAAAGAAGAGCAGGAGCACAAGGAAAAAAACTATACCCGAAGGGAATTCGGTTATTCCTCCTTCAAGAGAACCTTCACCCTACCTGAAAGTGT
>CAYXDM010000308.1:0-1915 GCA_964463595.1 uncultured Aequorivita sp.
GTTATGGCACTAGGTATTTGCCGGAACTTTGCCTACTACTCCCGTATAAAAGGCATGCATAAAATTGAAGTCGCTGTTTCTATCTGCGGTTGGATGAAAGGGACTGGATACCTTTACCTGCTTCTTACCGTAATCAAAAGCCACCATCACAATAGGTACCTTTGCTTGTTTGGCTATATAGTAGAAGCCTGTTTTCCATTGTTTTACTTTTTTGCGGGTTCCTTCGGGAGCTATGGCCAGGCGGAACCGCGTACTCTTCTGAATAATCTGGGCTATGGCCTCTACCTTACGTTGCCCTGATGTCCGATCCAGCGGATAGCCGCCCATCCATCTGAAGTACCACCCAAAAGGCGGGCGAAATAACTCCTTTTTGGCAACAAAATTGACCTGAATTTTCAAAATGCGGCGCACCAAGGCCCCAATATAAAAATCGTGCCAGCTGGTATGTGGCACGATGATTATAATACATTTGAGAGGAACCTCCTGAGGAGGTCTTTCAAGGGTCCAACCTAGTAATTTGAAGAATATTAGGCTACTTAACCAGCTCACTTTCCCTGTTACTCTTCATGATTTCACCATTGCGCCGCTTGCGCTCTTCGTAAAGCAAAGAGAGTTCCCGATTGGTCTGTCCTTTAACCGAGGTATTCTCCTCCGCTCGGCGGATTAAATAGGGAACCACCTCCCTGACAGGTCCGAATGGAACCAATTTGGCTACGTTGTAACCGGCTTGGGCCAGGTTGTAGCTGATGTGCTCACTCATTCCGTAGAGTTGTGCAAACCATACCCGGTCATCATCTTTTAGAATGCCTAGTTGATTCATGAGTTGCATGGCAATATAATTACTCATTTCGTTATGGCTTCCAACAAATACCTCAATATCCTGAATGTTCTCCAGACAATAAGTCAAGGCTCCGTTGAAAGTTACATCAGTGGCTTCCTTGTTTTCGCAGATGGGGGAAAAATATCCCATTTTTTTTGCCCGGAGATTCTCAGCTTCCAGGTAGGCTCCCCGCACAATTTTAGCCCCTACCACAAATCCCTGGTCTTTAGCTCTTGCGTGAAGATCTTTGAGGTATTGCAACCGGTCCCACCGATAACACTGAAGCGTATTAAAGATAATAGCCTCCTGGCGGTTGTACTTAAACATCATCTCTTCAATAAGAATGTCAACTGCATCCTGAATCCAGCTCTGCTCGGCATCAGCAAGTAGCTTTACCTTATAATTATAAGCAACTTCACAAATTCTGTTCACCCGGTTTTTGACCCGCTGCCATTCTTCCTCTTCTTCAAGGGACAAAGAAGCACTTGCGGAAACCTTCTGCCACAATTCAAATCGCCCAATCCCTGTGGGTTTAAAAACTGCGAACGGAATCTCTTTCCTTCCCGCAACGAATTTTACTATTTCAATCTTTTTTTCAATGGCCCGTTCAAATTCTTCCTCTTTCTCATTACCCTCTACCGAGTAATCGAGAATGCTGTGAACATTCTTAGAATGCATTTGTTCAATTACCGGAAGGCAGTCCTCCTTGGTAACCCCGCCGCAAAACTGGTTGAATATGGTCTTTCTGATGATTCCTTCCACGGGAAGTCGGAATCTTATAGAAAACCTGGTTAAGCCAATACCCAGCTTCACCAATAATGGTCGATCTATGGTTTCAAAGAGAAAGATCGCCCGCGATAAATCAGAGTCGGATTTCAACCGGAATGCCGTCTCTGTATCGTTGAATATTTTTTCTGTTATCATTGTAAATAGTTAATATGCAAAGATACTTATTGGGTAAGTAATTGTTAGGAATTTTCTCCTTATTTTCGGCCCCTAGAAAGCGATACCAGATGAAAGTACAAGTAAATTCACAGGCGATTTCCATAATCAAAAATGACGATTATAAAGAGGTAAATACCTATCTTGAACGCG
>CAYXDM010000309.1:0-1914 GCA_964463595.1 uncultured Aequorivita sp.
GTTTCTCCATCAAGAAACAAATCATGTACCTTGTCTGTCCCTATCCTTCTTAGCTGTATCTGAGCACGGCCACTTATGACGGAAAATCTTTCGATTTTTCGGGTATGAAAATGATTTCCTCTGGTTATTTGGGGATGGGTCGTAGAAAAAGACACCTGTCCCCCGGTACCCAACTTAACAAGTTCAACAAAAGCACCTCTGTTGTCTGCATGCACAAGGTATTCAGCTGGAAAATAATCCTGCACAGAGATATAGGATCTAAAAGTATTGAAAATATTAAGTTCAAAAGCATTCTCTAGTAGGGGTATGACTCCTTTGTCAAAGTATGCCTCTTTGTAACGTACCAACAATGCAAGAATTTCGGAAACCTTCATCGTCGCAGTAAAAGGAACATGGTAATTGTTAATACCGATCTTGGGATTCTCAATATATGAAACAATATCTTCAACCAACTCCCCTACATAAATCATTCTAAGTTGTCCATCCACCTCAATTTTTGGGTTTTCTTCATGCGTTAGCTGATAACAGAATGTCGATACAACAGAATTATAAAAAGGCTTTCCAAACGGACCAAAAACATTGGGAATCAAGAGAGAGGTAAAGCTACCGTTATTCTCTAACGCCCATTTTTCAAATAATTTCCTTCCCTCCCGTTTCGATTTACCGTAAGCATTTTCTTTGTCTTCCTGTATTGAAGAAGAAAAAATAATATGAGGAACAGAAGAAGTTCTTTCACATGAGTTAACAAGTTTTGTTACCAGTTCGAGATTTTTTTTGTAAAGGATCTCTGGATCAGGATGTCTATTTAACGCTGCTAAATGAACTATCACGTCACAATTCCTCACGAAACCATCCAGTTCTTGCTCATTACCAAAAAATGATCTCTGAAAGGTGATCAGTGAAAATTTCTTGTTCAAACGTAGCGTATTGAATAAGTGGCTTCCTATAAAGCCACTTTCACCAGTAATTCCGATTTTTATCATCTTAAAATGTTTAACCTAATCAATCTGGGTATTGTTGTACATCATCCTCACCTAAAATATCCTTTCGAATTATAGGAAGTTTTAACAATAAATCCCTCATCCCACCCACATCAAGTCGCTGAGTATTATGTGAATGATACTCCTCTAAATGAGAGACCATGGGCTCCCCCTCCGAAAAATACTGGGCATAATTCAAATCCCTATTGTCCGCCGGAATTCGATAGTACTCACTCATATCTATAGCTTTTACCATGTCTTCCCTGTTAACCAAAGTTTCAAAAAGCTTTTCTCCGTGTCTAGTGCCAATAATTTGAAGTTCATTTGAACCACCATAAAGTTCAAGTAGGGCCTTTGCCAAAGTCTCTATGGTGGCGCTGGGAGCCTTTTGTATAAACAAATCTCCTTGTTTACCGTGTTCAAAAGCGAATAGCACCAAATCAACAGCGTCTTCCAGCGTCATCATAAACCGGGTCATTCCGGGATCTGTAAGGGTCAAAGGTTTTCCCTTTTTTATTTGTTCAATGAATAAAGGGATAACAGAACCTCTTGATGCCATAACATTCCCATATCTAGTTCCACAAAATATGGACTTTTCATCCCTAAGATTCCTGGATTTGGCAACCATGACTTTTTCCATAAGGGCTTTGGACATCCCCATCGCATTAATCGGGTAAGCGGCTTTGTCTGTACTGAGTACTACTACCTTCCTTACATCAAATTTTTCTGCTGCAGTAAGCACATTGTCTGTTCCCAAAATATTAGTTTTTACTGCCTCTAGTGGGAAAAACTCACAGGAGGGAACTTGTTTTAAAGCAGCAGCATGAAAAATATAATCGACCCCTTTCACTGCGACCTCGACAGACTGAAGATCCCTTACATCTCCTATATAAAACTTGACCTTCCCACTTCGTAGTCGATTACGCATATCATC
>CAYXDM010000310.1:0-1906 GCA_964463595.1 uncultured Aequorivita sp.
TTAAAAGAATTTGCCCTTGAAGAAATAGAAAGGTGCATTCAAACGGTTAAAACAGGAGGAACATTTTTCAGTGAAAAACTCATGGAATTGATTGGGATTTCCTTTAATGATGATAACGAACTTCATAAACTCACCCCTTCCGAAAAAAAGATATTAAAGCTGATCGCAAAGGATAAAACGAATAAGGAAATCGCCTCCCTACTTTTTATATCATACAGAACCGTGGAGAAACACCGTTCAAATATTATAACCAAACTGGACCTGGAACCAAGGACAAACAGTCTATTGATTTGGGCAAAGGAAAACCAACATAAATTTACTGAGGATTCCTTAATCTCCAAATAATCAAAAAAATACGTGGTAACACGTATTTTAAATCCAGTTTAATGCCGCATCTTTACCCTACGAGAATTGGTAGTTTTAATCAGCGACATATATCTTCTTTTTCCTGATATAAAATTACCCTAACTAACCAAAAAAAACCCGGTCTTAAAGGACCGGGTTTTTAGTTTTCCATTTTATCGCGTCACAATTCAAGTGCTCGCTTAACATTGGAATCCATCAACAATTCTATAGGATCTTCCAGTGCTTCTTTTATCGCCATCAAAAACCCAACTGATTCTTTTCCGTCGATGATTCTATGGTCATACGAAAGTGCCACGAACATAACTGGGGCCACAACAATTCCGCCATCCCTCACAATGGGACGTTCCACTATGTTGTGCATTCCCAAAATAGCGGATTGAGGCGGGTTGATTATCGGCGTGGAGAGCATACTTCCAAAAACACCTCCATTTGAAATCGTAAAAGTTCCGCCGGTCATTTCATCCACAGTAATTTGGCCGTCACGGGCTCTTACCGCCAATCGTTTTATTTCCTCCTCTACGCCCCGAAAACTAAGGTTTTCCGCATTTCTTATAACCGGAACCACCAAACCTCTTGGACCGGAAACAGCAATGGAAATATCCTTGAAATCATAACTGATCATATAATCTCCGTCAATCATTGAGTTCACATCCGGATACATGTCCAAAGCACGGACCACGGCCAAAGTGAAAAAGGACATAAAGCCAAGGCTGACACCGTGTTTGTCCTTAAACTGTTCTTTATAATTGCTTCTCAATTCAAAAATGGGGCTCATATCCACTTCATTGAACGTGGTGAGCATGGCTGTCTCATTCTTGGCGGCGACCAATCGTTCGGCCACCCTTCGTCGGAGCATGGACAGTTTTTTTCGTTCGCTGCCACGGTTGCCGGTACCTGGCGTTCCCATGGAAGGTTTTGCATCTACTGCATCCTGTTTTGTAATGCGTCCATCCCGGCCACTACCCTTTACATCTTTTGCAGGGATTTCTTTCTCCTGAAGGATTTTCCTTGCAGCCGGGGAGGCAGATCCCGTAGCATAGGTTCTATTCTCCCCCCCTTGGGTCGAGGCAGAATCCTTGGCAGCAGCAGCAGCTTCAGATTTATCCTCCGATTTTTTGGCTTCCTTTTTTGCTGGCTCAGGAGCTTCCTCTTTTGCTTGGTCCTTTTCTTGTCCGCCTGGTTTTTTTGCATCGGTATCGATTAGGCAGACCACTTGGCCTACCGTTACGGCTTCACCTTCTTCTGCTTTTAGGGTAATGATTCCGCTTGCTTCCGCCGGAAGTTCCAATGTCGCCTTATCGCTGTCTATTTCAGCTATTGGCTGGTCTTTTTCCACATAATCACCGTCCGATACCAACCACGTTGCTATTTCTACCTCGGTAATCGATTCCCCTGGAGAAGGGATTTTCATTTCTAATGCCATAGTGTTTATTTATTTAACTTCAGTGGCCCAAACCCCCAAAGCTGGTTTTCATTATGTTTTTCTTTTATCTCTCCGTACCCGACAAAAATTTTAAACAAGTGATTTTAACCAATTTTT
>CAYXDM010000311.1:0-1903 GCA_964463595.1 uncultured Aequorivita sp.
GAACCGGCTGGATGATCTGAGGCTCGGAAAGCACCAATTCCAGCTCAAGATCTTCAGGGAAAACGAATCCCAAAAGCGCCTCTTCCGGAGGTACGGGCTTGGAATCCCAGTCCGTAAGTACTCCCCGGCCTTCGTAGTTTTTCATAAAGCTGGCTACATCCTCATTGGCCGCGTAACGCGTTATATCAGCGACAGGCTTTTCTTTACAGCCTTGAAAAATGATGACGCTAAAAATATAGGGAAAGAATTTGCGAGGGTTCATTTTTAAAGAATAATTATAGGTACAATACTTTTTCAAATCCGGTTTTTTTGCCGAAGCCGAGCTGGACGGAGATCTTTGTGGTGTTCTTTATTTTGCCCTTGCTAAAATGCGCAATATAAATTAACTGTTGTGGGTTTTTGCCCAAAAGTTTTCAAAAATCTAACCTGATATACCCAACATTGGGTATTGTGAGGCGCTGTTTCTTTAGTTAAATTCCCACATCACGATCGGGTTTAATTTTCACCATATGCGGTTATCTAGGAAGGGTTGGGTTTTATTAACTACTGTTACCGTTATCGCCTTTATTTTTGCTTTTTATTTTTTGGTTTATGTGAAGGCCAATGAGACCCGCATCGTGGACAATAAGATGCGGGTACTGGCACAGATCAAAAGCAATATTAACCACTTGATCAACAGTGAAACCCGCATTAGGGGCAACCAAAAAACCGCCATCGAAAGTGATGTTGAAGCCCAAAGGGAAGCGGGGGAAGGTGAAAATATCGATCTAGAAACTGAGTATCCCGGATGGTCTCATCGCACGGACTCCGCCGACGCAGCCGAAGGCTTTTTGTGGGATGACAACAGCGCCACCTGGGTAATGGGTGACGGATATGTATTTCAAATGAATTACAGCGACTTTTTTGGAAAGGAGCTGATAGAAAGAGCCGATGTATTTGACTTTATAGCCATAGCAGTTTACGACAGCGGAAGCTGGAAGACACGCTACTCCAATTTTCCTCTTGGAGGGGTCAACTATGCCACTGATTCTATTCTTACGGATTTTGCGGTTAAAAATATCTTTGAAGTTGATTTTGGCTATGGCCAATATTTGGTGTTCAATACCCAACTCGCAGATCAGGGAACTTCTCAGGTTTATCTGTCCGGCTATGTCAATAAATCGCTGTATAATCAGGAAAAGCGGGAAGTTTCGGTATTTTTCATTACTGCTGCCATTATCGTTACCACGCTGATAATTTTGGCCCTGCCGCTTTTGAAGTTGCGGATCATGAGCAATTCCGAACGGCTAGGCGGTCTGGACGTGTTTTTGGCCGGTGCCTCCCTGGTGATCATCCCAACCGTTTTGATCCTGTTTTTCTTTTTATATACCACCAACATCAGCCAGGATCAACAGATCGAAAAAGAGAAACTGGCAGCCCTCAACAATAAACTGTCCGACAATTTCCTTCATGAACTTGGAAATGCTACCCGGCAGCTTTCTAGGCTGAAATCATCTATTCCTCCGGAATTCGATACCAGCCAACTTGACCAGGTGCCAGAGCTCCCGGGTTTTAGCCGTTTTACCCATAGCTCAAACAACTATTTTACGGACGTATGGAACAACAGCGTCTGGATCGAAGATTTTAACTATTTCAATTCCATATTCTGGACGGATGCCTTGGGAAATATCGAGATTTATCTGTCCAGCGAAAAAAACCCAAGTCTACTCGGTTCGCTGAGGCACCGGGCTTATGTGACGGATATTGTCAATGGGAAAGCATTGCCCTTTAAGGGGGAGGAGATCGCATTTGAATCCATCCGGTCGGTAAGTGATGGGAATTATGAAATAGGCCTCGGCATGGACAGCAACAACAAGCAGCTTCCTATGCTGGCGACAAGTTTTTCCATGGTTTCCTTGATGGA
>CAYXDM010000312.1:0-1886 GCA_964463595.1 uncultured Aequorivita sp.
CCAATGATGCCAATACCTGGGTGAAGGTACGGGCTATGATCGAAAACTTCCTGACGCTGCAATGGCGGGCGGGTGCCCTGCAGGGAGCCAAGCCTGAGCAGGCATTTTTCGTCCGGGTAGGTCTGGGAGAGACGATGACGGCACTGGACGTTTTAGAAGGGCGTATGAATGTGGAGATAGGCATGGCTGTAGTAAGGCCGGCAGAATTCATCATTTTGAAATTCTCCCATAAGATGCCGGAAGCATAACTAAGAATTGATCCTTTAACAATTAAATTCTAATTCAAAATGGCCGATTATCCATTAGCTAAGTTCCATTTCTCAGTAGACTGGGGAGGAACCAAAATAGGATTCACTGAAGTATCCGGTCTGGATGTCGAAACAGAGGTGATCGAATACCGTGACGGTGCAATGCCTGAATACAGTAAGAAAAAAATGCCGGGTATGCAGAAATATTCGAACATCACCCTGAAAAGAGGCACTTTCCAGAGTGATAACGAATATTATGAATGGTGGAATACAGTTCAACTCAACACCATTCAAAGAAGGGACATCATCATTCAACTGCTGAATGAAGAACACAGCCCGGTGGTAGTATGGAAGGTCAAAAATGCCTGGCCGACAAAGATGCAGTCTACCGACCTTAAAGGCGACGGGAATGAAACTGCCATTGAGTCCATTGAGTTGGTCCATGAGGGATTGTCCATCCAAAACGATTAAAAAATGGGTGGTTATTATCCTCCAGCCGGCTTTCACTTTCTTGTGGAATTTACGGGTATCGATACGACCGATAATGACCACAGGTTTCAATCCGTAGGTGGCTTATCCGTTGAAATTGAAACAGAGGAATTCGTTGAAGGGGGTGAAAACCGGTTCAAACATACCTTTCCGGTCCGCACAAAATTCCCAAACCTGGTTCTGAAACGGGGAATGTTAGTGGATTCAAAGGTCATCAAATGGTGTAAAGATGCCATAGAGAATTTCATTTTTAACCCCACCGACCTTACCGTCAAACTCTTGAACGAAGAGCACCAGCCCTTACACACCTGGAAAGTGGTACATGCCTATCCGACAAAATGGAGTGTGGATGATTTCAACGCCCAGGAGAGCAAGCTGGTGGTGGAAACAATAGAACTCGCCTATAACTATTATACAACAGAATAGCTATGCCGATAGAAATAAAAGAATTGCACATCAAGATCAATGTGGACAGCGATAAAGGCAAGGCTGAGGACAATAAAAATTTGGGGAAAAAGAAACAGGATATCGTTGCTGCCTGTGTAGAACAAGTGATGGATCTCCTAGCTTCAAAATCCGAGCGGTAAACCAGTGCTGACACTTTTGGACAAATACTAAAACCTTCCAGCGATATGAGTGGAGAACTCAAAAAGTTAAGTGTAATAGCGTATAGTGATCCTGAATTCAACAACAAAGTCGCTGACGGCGAATTTAACACTTTGTTGAACCCGGAGAAATATACCTTCAAATACAAGATAGAAACCAATAACGATCAGGCCTCCGGGACGAGTGATTTGTCCCCGAAGTTCAACAAAAAGCTTCCCGAGGATCTTGAACTAGACTTCTTGTTTGACCGGACAGGGGTGATTCAGGGGTATGAAGCCACAGATGATGGGATTATTGATGATATCGAAAAGTTTAAGAAGGTGGTCTTGGATTATAACGGGGAGGAACATAAGCCCAATTACCTCATTATCTCCTGGGGTTCCCTGTTGTTCAAGGGGAGCCTGACGGAGATGACGATTGAGTTCAAGGTTTTTAAACCCAACGGTGCGCCGTTACGGGCTGTCGCCAAAGCAAAATTCCAAGGTTTTGTAGAGGATGATTTGAGGGTGGCGATGGAAAACAACCAGTCCGCCGACCTTACCC
>CAYXDM010000313.1:0-1865 GCA_964463595.1 uncultured Aequorivita sp.
GAATCTTTCCGCTGGATTTACCATTTACCTGGGAGGTCATGATGTACATGCGGACTGGGCACCAGAGGCTTCCTTGAGTGATGAAATTATTGAGGACTTTGAAGCTAGAATAGCCAAGATAGAGACCGATATGATCGACTCCGACCAGGATGGTGTGCCAGATTACCTGGATCGTGAACCTAATACAGTTTCTGGTGTAGCTGTAGATACTAAAGGCCGTGCCATTGATTTGAACAACAACGGTATTCCTGACGAGCTTGAGGCGTCGTTGGATAGAATGTATGTATCAAGAACTGAGAGAGATACAGCAGACGGTCAAGCGGGAACTGGATATTCAAACGCTGTTGCCCATCTTCTGGACAGTGGATATGTAAATGTTTATTTCCAGTTTAATAGCGAACAGCCGGAAACCTATTCCTTGGATGCCATCAATTATTTGGTGAGATATATGAGGGAGAATCCAACCGTAAATGCAGAGTTGGTTGGTTATGCCGATGAGCTTGGTGATGCGACTTACAATCAGGGACTGTCTGAAAGAAGAGCGAAGAGAGTTTATGATATCCTTGTTGCAGCAGGAATAGCCCCTGAAAGAATGGCTTATGTTGGAGGCGGTCAAGACACTAGTGTCGATAAAAACTCCTCCGCTGCCAGACAGATAGTAAGAAGGGTGACCTTCAAGTTGAAATAAGAGAAACAATTCCTTATTGATAAAAAAGACCTTCAGCAATGAGGGTCTTTTTATTTTTATATATCAAAACCTAATATCGCTCCTTTATACCTAAGGTTTCCTCAATAATTTAGGGAGCGAAGTGTTGGGAATTCGTTTTTGATTTCGTTTTCATTTTCACCACCACACCACAAAAAATCTCTCAAAGTTGCCAGGTGTTCTTTTGTAAATAAGAGGGGATTTCCGATTTTCAATGTGTGCATCTACCTCGTGTTTTAGCTCTGGGAATGGTAGCCACGATTTAATATGGTGGAAGGGTAGGAGCCATTCCTTTTTATTTGGAATCGCAAATTGGGCATCGTGGTCTTCATTTTTCAAATCTTTATAGGGTATCCAATATCCCGCGATACATTGCCGGTAATTATCGGAAAAGTCAGCCAGATCCATAGCCTTGGGAATAAAAAGAAATGCTTTAAAACAAACTTGCTGTTGGGTGGGGGGATCAATGTTTAGGGAAGCCAATTTTTGAATTGCTTCTGCTGAGCCCAGTAATTGGAATTGGTTAGTCTTTATTTTGTCCAGTTTTTCCAATAGGCTGTCCCTACGGTTCGGGCCTATCCAGCTTCCTTCTTCCACAGCAGCCGCATTGGGATCGAATAGAAAGAATTTACACGCCAATTCTATATGGACATTTTCCGCTTTTACTAAATCCCTTACTATATAATCCAATTCCCCTAAAGTTATCCTTTCCCTCGACCCTTTGGCCCGAGGGCCATAAATTTGCAGGTTCGAGGCCAGCAGTCGGTACAGGGTGGATTGTTCAAGATATGCGCGAAAACATTCTTCCGCCTGAAGGCCTATTATTGAACTGCGCGGAAACCGGAAATCACTATTAAGGATTTCTTCCCCGTAAAAATCGAAACTGTCCAAGGAATAGCCTTTAGACCGTATTGTTAAACCCGGGGATTGGATAAAGAAATTTAAAATATCTGTATCAGTAGTTTCCAAAGTCAGAGTTTTTGTCTCAAAAATAGTTCAAGCGTGGGCTTTAGTGCTATACAGCCGCTGCTTAAATTTACTAAATGCCCAAATTCAAGACTTTTTTTACGCATCCAATTATTTATTCGTGTATTCGTGGCAAATAGTTGGCCCGGGGTTATAGTGCCTTAAGTATTGAGTATTGAAAAGTCCTCCTTCA
>CAYXDM010000314.1:0-1852 GCA_964463595.1 uncultured Aequorivita sp.
ATTTCAAAAACACGGGATTATCTTCAAAATAAATTGAAAGTCTGTATTCCGTGTCTCTTGGGAATGGTGAAGTCTAAGCGAGTTTTGTCCAGGAATCCCTTAAGGGCACAGTGCGATTGAAAACCATTTTGTCTGGAGTGGAATCCCTGTCAACCACGAAATAGCCCAACCTCTGGAATTGAAATTTATCCTCCACTGTTGCGGTCTGAATGCTTGGCTCGGCATAACCTGTTACTACCGTTAAAGACTCGGGATTAATGAATTCCATAAAATCTTTCTCCTTAATGGTATCTGGGGAAGCTTCAGTAAAAAGGCGATCGTAAAGACGTACTTCAACAGCGATGGCGTGGGCTGCGGAAACCCAATGTAGAGTTCCCTTTACTTTCCTCAGTGAGGCTTCGGAACCACTTCCACTTTTACTATCAGGGTCATAAGTACAATGAATTTCGGTAATGTTTCCTTCCTTGTCTTTAACCACACTTTCACCTTTTATAATATATGCGTTTTTAAGACGGACTTCCTTTCCGATGGTCAACCGAAAGAATTTTCTGTTCGCTTCCTCCAAAAAGTCTTCACGCTCTATCAATATTTCCCTGGAAAATGGAACCTCACGAAAACCTGTATTTTCATCTTCCGGATTGTTTTCAGCTTCCAGTATTTCAATTTGCGCATCGGGATAATTATCTATGATCAATTTTACGGGATCCAATACGACCATTATCCGCGGGGCTTTTGTATTCAAATCTTCCCTTACATTGAATTCAAGGCGTGAAACATCTACCAGGTTCTCACGTTTTCCGACCCCAATACTCTCGACAAAGTTTTTAATGGATTCCGGTGTATAACCTCTTCGCCTTAAACCGGAAATGGTAGGCATGCGCGGATCATCCCATCCGGAAACCACACCGGCCGAGACCAGTTGTGAAAGTTTTCGTTTGCTTACTACCGTATGACTTAGATTTCTACGGGCAAACTCACGCTGCTTAGGACGTAATTTTCCTGGATCGTGCACTTGATCCAAAAACCAGTCATACAGTTCTCTATGGGGCAGAAATTCGAGCGTACAAAAGGAGTGCGATACTTGTTCTATATAATCACTTTCTCCGTGGGTCCAATCGTACATGGGAAAAATCTTCCAATCCGTTCCCGTCCTGTGATGCGGTTTATTGATTGTCCGGTACATAACAGGATCACGCATCAGCATATTGGGCGATTCCATATTAATTTTTGCGCGCAGAACATGCTCTCCCTCCTGGGTTTGACCTTGCTTCATTCTCTCCAACAATTCAAGATTCTCTTCCACGGAACGATTCCGAAAAGGGCTTGGCTTTCCAGGAGAAGTTGGGGTTCCCTTTTGTGCGGCAATCATTTCTGAGGTTTGCGAATCTACGTAAGCCTTTCCGTCTTTCACCATTTGTACGGCCCAATCATACAACTGCTGGAAATAATCCGAAGCATAGAGTTCCTGTGCCCATTCAAATCCCAACCAAGAGATATCCCGTTTTATGGCATCCACGAATTCCTGTTCTTCCTTTGCCGGATTTGTATCGTCGAAACGAAGATTGACCGGGGCATTATATTTGAGGCCCAGCCCAAAATTCAAACAAATCGCTGAAGCATGCCCTATGTGTAGATACCCATTTGGCTCTGGTGGAAACCGAAAACACAATTGTTCCCTTTTATATCCGTTTCTCAAATCTTCCTCAATGATATGTTCAATAAAATTAAGCGGTGCCGTTTCTTTTTCCATAGGTTTTTTATGAGAATGCAAATCTACCAAAAAATACCTTCGAATGTTTAGTTCCCCGTTTGATAATGTGAGAACGAGGTATTGGCGGTTTTCATTCTTAAT
>CAYXDM010000315.1:0-1850 GCA_964463595.1 uncultured Aequorivita sp.
GAGGATACTAACTTTGCCCTTCTAACACAAAGAAAAATTTGAAAAATAAATACGATGTAGTAATTATTGGTAGTGGTATGGGCGGTCTCGTCTCAGCCGTTATTCTGGCGAAAGAAGGGCTGAAAGTGTGTGTCTTGGAAAAAAATAAGCAATACGGTGGCAATTTGCAGACTTTTGTGAGGGATAAAACCATTTTTGATACAGGAGTTCACTACATCGGCGGCTTGAGTGAAGGTCAAAATCTTTACAGCTATTTCCAATATTTAGGGATAATGGATGAACTTCAGCTCCATAAAATGGATGAAAATGGCTACGATTATATCACTTTCGATAATGATCCGGTTCGCTACCCTCATGCGCAGGGCTATGAAAATTTTGTCGAAAGACTATGTGAATTTTTCCCCGAAGAAAGAGAAACTTTAAAGAAATACTGCGAAGAGATAATCGAACTTTGTAACTCATTTCCCCTTTACAACCTTGACAAAGGCTCAGCTTACAATGAACAGATTCTATCCATCAATGCAAAGAAATTCTTCGATGAGTTGACAGACAACGACCTGCTTAAAGCTGTGCTCGCCGGCTCCAACTCTCTCTATGGTGGAAATGGTAAAACAACCCCTCTCTACGTCCATGCCCTTTCTGTAAATTCATACATCCAAAGCTCTTGGCGACTGGTGAGGGGCGGAAGTCAGATTTCAAAATTGCTGGTGCGACAATTGCGAAAATATGGAGGCGATATTTATAAGGAAAAAGGGGTCAATAGCTTTATTTTCGAAGGCGAAAAAATGGTAGGTGTAGCAACAAAAGCTGGAGAAACCTATTTCGCAGACAAATTCATCTCCAATATTGACCTCAAAGCAACAATCAAAATGGTGGGTGAGGACAAATTTCGCAAATCCTTCTACAAAAGAATAGAAAGATTGGAGGTCACCCCTGCGGCATTTAGCATTTATATCGTCTTCAAACCGAAGACATTCCCCTATCTCAATCACAATTATTACCATTTCAAAGACAGCACGAAGGTTTGGTCCGCTACCGAATATAACCCCATGGATTGGCCGGAAGGTTATATGGTTTCGATGGGTGTCAAAAACGATCAACAGGAATGGGCAGAGAACATGACTGCCATGACTTATATGAATTTTCAAGAAGTCGAGCAGTGGAAAGATACTTATCGAACTGTTGCGGAAAAAGATGACCGTGGGCCGGAATACGAGAATTTTAAACTTGATAAAATAGAAAAATTTCTCGTACAGTTAGAACTTAAATTCCCTGATATCCGCAATTGTATCCTCTCCGTTCACGCCTCAACACCATTATCCTACAGAGACTATATCGGTGGACAAAACGGAAATATGTATGGCTATGAAAAGGATTCAGACAATCCAATGAAGACATTTATCTCACCAAAAACTAAGATTCCCAACCTCTTCCTCACCGGTCAAAGTATCAATATGCACGGCATGCTTGGCGTTACCATCGGAGCTGTAGTGACTTGCTCGGAATTGGTAGGCAAGGATTATCTCATCAGTAAAATCAATCGGACCTTGAATGAAGAACAGTAGAAACATCCTATGCTTCTTACTATCACTTAGCCTTTTTGCCTGCGGAATGCGCAAATCCGTCATGCACCGCCCCGATCTATCTGCCTATAATAATAATATCCCCGATCCCACGCGCCACAACGACAGCACTTTCTCCATTGGCAATAATTTTCTACACAAAAACCCCTACGGTCAATGGGAACTATACATCGAAGGCGACCCGCTCGAGCGAGGACTCATCTTCGGAGGCCTGGCAGATTCTATTTTACTTTTGCAGGAAAGGGTGTTTTTTGACAAAATAAAGGA
>CAYXDM010000316.1:0-1849 GCA_964463595.1 uncultured Aequorivita sp.
CTGTTCCAAGGGCTAAAGCACCGTGGTCATTGGAGGATAAGAGGGTTTATAAAAAAAGCTGAAAATGAATTTAAGCTCTCAATCGTCTATTTGTTTGTTTTTGATATGATTTTATTACCAATAACCCCTTGCTTTAGCGAGGGGTTTGAGAGAATTTCGTTACTGTGGCTTTAGGCAAATTTACGGCCTCAATAGCAATTTAATTTTGGAGCGTTTGGCTAAAGCCGCATTTATTATACGGTGCCGTTCCACGGGCTAAAGCACCGTGGTCATTGGAAGATAAGATTTTGGGAATTATGCGAACCATGAAAACTCAAAACAACAACCCTTGGCCACGCTCGTCGGTTTTGGAGCCGTCTCCGTCATTTTCACTTTCTGAACCTTCAGGTTTATCATTTAAATTCTCTTCGGCCACTACTTCCATTTCCTCCGGATCCTCTGGTTCGGGAACCTCATAAGGTAAGGCCTCCAAGGCGTTTATTTCCAAAACTTTTTCCTTGGTAAGTTGGTTGCCCATGGCGTTTATTCCCTTTACCGCTATAAATTCCTCTAAGTTCAGCTCCATATTTTCATCCCGCTCCTGCCCTCTTTTTTTGGCGAAAATTATTTCTGCCATGGGGCGGTAATCGGTAAATATTTTCTCCAAATACGAGTTTGGATGATCGGTAATGATCGTCTCTTCGCGATCGGGATGTTCAATAAAGAAGCGCTTCACATAAAACAATTCCTTTTCGCCTTCCCAGTAAATAGCGCTCAACGGTTTTTTGGGATCCCATTTTTCGAGAATTATCATATCGTCGTCAAAACGAAGCTGGATGTCGGGGATTACGGTTTTTACAGTTCCTTTTTGGTTTACGATAAGCAATCTGTCCTCTTTTCTGAATTCGCCCAAAAGCTCGCCCCTTTCATCCACATTCAATCGCTGGATCGAATCGTCAAACCATATCTTTCGTGGCTTCAGGGTGGAAAGTCCTTTTTCCTTCAACTCAATTTTCCGAATGGCATATTTGGTGACAATATTTCCCTTTGAATTCCTTCCCTTAACCAATTGATCGGCAAAATCAAGATCGAATTTGAGCTTTTTGATGCTTCCGCTTTGGCGCAAATAAACGGTGATCACTTCGGCCTCACCATTTGGATTTGCAGTAAAATACAACACTTTGGAACCTTTCGTCCCGTTTGTCATATCGTATTCCCTGTCCCTTGTGGTGCTGGTTACCGCAAAACGTTTCACATAGTTTGAACCTCGTGCGCCGTCCCGATATACCATATTGTAGATGGTGCGCTTGTCCTTTTTCTTGAAAACGGCAACGTGGATAATCCCTTTGCCCACAAAAGTCTTTGCGTCCACTTTGGTCACCATCATTTTCCCGTCCTCGGTAAAAACGATAATGTCGTCAATATCACTGCAATCAACAACATATTCGTCGCGTTTTAAACTTGTTCCCACAAATCCTTCGGCACGGTTTACGTAAAGCTTCGTATTTCGAATTACAACTTTTGTGGCTTCAATATCATCAAAGGTCCTGATTTCGGTTTTCCGTTCTTTTCCAGCGCCATAATCTTTCTTCAGTCTTTTAAAATAATCTATGGCATATTCAATCAAATGCGCTAAGTGATGCTTTACTTGAGCAATGTTATCTTCCAGTGAATCAATTTTTTGCTGCGCTTTATCAATATCGAATTTAGAGATTCTTTTTATGCGGATTTCCGTCAACCGAACAATATCTTCCTCTGTAACTGCGCGCTTCAAATGTTGGATGTGTGGCTGCAACCCTTTGTCGATTGCGGCAATTACGCCTTCCCAAGTTTCTTCTTCCTCTATATCGCGATAGATTCTGTTTTCGAT
>CAYXDM010000317.1:0-1845 GCA_964463595.1 uncultured Aequorivita sp.
ATTAACACATTAAGCTTAAAACCAAAGGATGTTTTAAAATTTAATCCGATTCCTCCGCAAGTATTGAACCTCTCCCAACTCCGGATCAAAATAGTCAAAAAATTCTCCTCGCTCTCACCACCCTTTGCGACCAATAAGGGGAGTATACGTTGTCCTCTGTTACCCCGAGAGAGGTTGAAGAATGGATAAATTGGATATTGCCCCGCTTTGCGGAGGTAACAATTCCCGCATGGCTTACTTTTCGTCTGCTTTTGCCGGTGGCAAAGAAAATGACATCCCCTTTTTTTAGGTTGTGAACAGACACCTTCTTTCCCACTTTGCTCTGCTCAGATGAAGTTCTGGGCAGATTTATGCCAGCACTTTGGAATGAAAGGTAAACCAGGGCGGAACAATCGATGCCGGAGCGGGTAGTCCCCCCGTACCGATAAGGTGTGCCTCTAAATGATTTGGCGGTCTCCACCACTTGGCTGACCCTTTGGTTTGTGACCCTTTTGGTGGATGAACAGGAGGAGAAATGGATGATGGTTAAGAAAAAAAACAGGTAAAAAAGAGGTCGATTACCGGACTTGCCAACGCCAACACGCATAAGTTCATTCAATGTTTGCCCAATTATACGATGTAAATCAAACCAAACAAAATCTCACCGGATAGATTTTCCTTCCATCAGGCCATGACCCCCCATAGCGTACAAAGTCATAGCCTGTTCTTCTTATCGTCCTGGATTGACACTTGTACCAATGGCTACTTGTCCCTCCAATTAGCTTTAAAGCCAATCTCCCCCTTCTCCAGGCCAAAAATCCCTGTCTCGATAGTTGAAAAATAGCTGCCATTGTCCTATCCACGTCAGTAGATTCTTCAGTCACCGCGTTCAGTATCTTATTTGTTTTTTGGGAGCTTAACGGCTGGAATTCGTAATAAGCGGTCATTCGGCCTTCTCCCAATAGCGCTTTGTCAACCTTATCAATGCTTGTATTGAATGTACATATGATTTTTACGTTGAAGATGCCCAAAAATGAACTCCTCGCAAGAAGGATGAAAAAACAGGGGGGCTATTAAACGCGTTTCCCAAGAAATAATACGGCGTGGCGAACGTTTGGGTAGATAAAGGCCGGAAAAATTACCAAAAGTAATCTGGATTCCTTACCATTGTAGAGTAAAAACGGAAGGCTCCTGAAGATGGATCAGGCCGGAACAAACCATTTCCCTGCGTGTGGTGTTGATGAAAAGTTAATCTTGGCGGAATCCCAGAAGATGAGTAGAGAAGAGTTCAGAAAATTACCTTTGCACAAAAAAATCCACCTCCTATACACCGAAGGGACCTTCGTGGTAGACATCCGCTACTATGCCCATAAGGTCAACCTTTACCTGTTGGACAAGGATTTCATTGAGGTTTTCTATAACCACAAAATGGACAGGATCGACAAGATCGATTTTTTAAACCGGGGGCATTCCCGAATGAAGTTTTACTTGGACCAGATCAGCTTAGAAAAAACCCCGTAACTTCTTCTGCTCGATTTTTCTATCTAAGCCTACTTCTTGTGGGATCTGAATGGAACCCTTTACCCTACTTTTAAATGTCAACAACGCCAGCTATCAATCCCTGACGCGACCAGAATGCCATCAATGCGATGATCGAAAAAATTTATCCGCCTATACCTTACTTACCTCAAGAAACTATTAATCACTCTAATGATCCTTGTTCCTTTGACACAACTTACCTTTCTTTGATTAATTTTGCTGCGTCAGGCTGCGGTGAGTTTACTTCTGCCATCAACATTTACTTATAAAACTGATCACCGGCTGGTGCATCGACACACCATGGACAATATTTATTTCTGGATTATT
>CAYXDM010000318.1:0-1834 GCA_964463595.1 uncultured Aequorivita sp.
GAGGCATTGGGGAAATAAAAAAGTTGTGGAAACCTTTTCGGCGCAAGCTCCACTGAAAATACTTGTAATGAAACCGTCCGATCTCCCAATTGTGTCTGATGGGAGTTAAGGTCGGCAATAACATAATTACAAAATCTTCCAATAAATAATGCAGCGTCTTTTTTCCTATCTGCCACCCTTAACTTTTATTTACATAAAAACACCAAACAAATTTTAGTACTTTAGCCCGAGCAACCATTTTATGAAGTACCTACAAGATATTGGCTCCTATTTTTTGATGTTGAAAAGAGTTTTTGGAAGTTATACCAAAACCTCCGTACTTCGGCATCTTATATTTAAGGAAATCAATGACCTAATCATCAGTTCATTGCCCATAGTGGCGTTTATCTCCTTCTTCGTCGGTGGGGTTGTGGCCATTCAAACCGCCTTGAACATAGACAACCCGATTATTCCCAAGAGTTTGATAGGTTTCGCTACACGCCAATCGGTTATTTTGGAATTTGCACCCACCTTTATGTCCATTATTATGGCGGGGAAAGTGGGGTCGTTCATCACTTCGAGTATTGGATCTATGCGGGTCACGGAGCAAATTGACGCCTTGGAGGTTATGGGAATCAACTCCCTCAATTATCTGGTTTTCCCAAAAATCGTCGCACTGATGTTCTATCCCTTTCTTATAATCATTTCCATGTTTTTAGGAATCCTCGGTGGATGGGTTGCCGGCGTCTATGGCGGATTTGTAAGTTCTTCCGATTTCCTTTTGGGTTTACAGGATGGTTTCATTCCCTATCATTTGTTTTATGCATTTTTCAAGACTATTGTGTTCTCGTTCATATTGGCTACCGTGCCTTCATGGCAAGGTTATTATATGAAAGGTGGCGCCTTGGAAGTGGGAAAGGCAAGTACCAATTCATTTGTGTGGACCAGTGTGCTAATAATAGCTTCAAACTATATAATTACCCAACTCCTATTAAGCTAATGATAAAAGTTGAAAACGTACATAAAGGTTTTGGTGATGAGCAAATTCTAAAAGGGATAACCACGGAATTTGATAAAGGGAAAACGAATCTTATCATTGGACAGAGCGGTAGCGGAAAAACCGTTTTACTGAAATGTTTAATTGGCCTCTTTAAGCCAGAAAAAGGACGGATATTTTATGGAGATCGGGCCATCCAGGATATGGACGAGGAAGCTCAGCGAAATCTTAGAGAAGAAATGGGAATGCTGTTTCAAGGTGGAGCCTTGTTTGACTCTATGAATATTGAAGAAAATGTAATGTTTCCGCTACGGATGTTCACCAAACAAAAAAAATCGGAACTGGTCGATCGCGTAAACCAAGTTTTAAAACGCGTAGATTTAGAAAATGTAAATAAAAAGTTCCCCGCTGAAATATCTGGCGGAATGCAGAAACGAGTTGCAATTGCCCGGGCTATTGTCAATAAACCCAATTACCTCTTCTGTGATGAACCCAACTCAGGATTGGACCCTAAAACCGCAACATTAATAGATACTTTGATACAGGAGATTACCCACGAAAATGATATTACCACAATTGTGGTTACCCACGATATGAACTCCGTAATGGAAATTGGCGAAAAAGTTGTTTTATTAAAAGACGGCAAACTTGTATGGCAAGGATCTAATCAGGAAATATTCAAAACCGATAATGAAGATGTAACGAATTTCGTATATTCTTCAAATCTCTTCAAGAAAATACGGGAAGTGCAGAATAAGGAGGATTAGAAAGTTGTTAAATTCCGTTTCCTTTTCTCGGTAATTCCCAACTAAACCTTCTCGGCTAAGTCATCCATTTATAGATATTTATTTCCATATT
>CAYXDM010000319.1:0-1819 GCA_964463595.1 uncultured Aequorivita sp.
TTCTGGCTGCTGGAAGGGATGGTGAAGTCGCCCTTTTCCCGGAGACGGCGCAAAGATCTACACTTTTCAAATCATCATATGGTTTTTCAAACCAAGTACCATTTCCCAACCTGTTTAACAAAGCAAACATAAGAGGGGCAGCTGCCTGAACACCGATAACATCCGGACGCCCTTCACCATCAGCATTTCCAACCCACACTCCAATAGTGTACTGAGGACTTACTCCTATCGCCCATGCATCTTTAAATCCAAAACTAGTACCTGTTTTCCATGCTACCTTGTCTCGAATTTCAAAGTTTTTCCATGTCATATCCGCATCCGGTCGAACCAATTTACTTAAACTTTCTAAAGTGAGATAAGCTGCACCTGCACTAATGAAAGGAGGTGTTTTGGTCCAATATTTTTCTGATTGGTCATGCGACTTTTCAAAAGAATATGATACCGGAAGACTATTTGAGTTGTATCTACTACTTTCGTTAACAAATTCTCCATTCATTCTGCCCAGATATGCGAATAATGCTGTCGATTCTAATAATGTTGTTTCTGCTCCACCGAGAATCAATGGTAAGCCATATCCGGAGGCGGATCTAAATAAGGTTGTTATGCCGCTTTTTTGAAGTCTAAGATGAAATTCCTCCAAGCCAAAATCTTTCAAAAGCAGAACAAAAGGAATATTCAATGATGAACTCAAAGCATCTTCTGCAGCGACCATCCCTTTAAAATCTAAGTTGAAATTTTGAGGCCTAAATCCATCAATAATTGTAGGTATATCGGGAATTAGTGTGTGTGGACTTATCATTCCTTTGTCAATAGCCATGGCATAAAGAAAAGGCTTCCAAAGTGAGCCTGAACTTCTTTTGGCTCTGACCATATCCACCTGATTGTGCTGAGATGAATTGGCGAGAGGTCCGTTGCCCACATAGGCTAAAACTTCACCTGTTTGGGTATCCATTACAAGAATGCCTAAGTTTCGCACTCTTTTGTCCAACCAAAATCTATTATAATTCGTCGCAATCTCATTGCAAGTTTTTTGGATCTCCATATCCAGAGAACTTGCGAATATTTTCACGGGATTTTGATCATTTTCTAAAAACAAAGTTTCCAGAAAATGCGGAGAGTAGGAGGGGAGCGGAAAGGGGGCTTCTGGCAGGGGTTCTTCGATAGCAAGCGAATAAGAAAGTTCATCAAAGTGGTTTAGATGGTGTAATTTTAATAATAATCTATTCCTTTTATTTCTCAGTTCTTCTCTATTTCTACCCGGGTGAATCATTGCGGGGTTATTGGGCAGGACAGCGAGGGTGGCATATTCAGCCCAAGAGAGCAGGTTTTTATCCTTTTGGAAATACCTCCAGGCGGCTGCATCGAGTCCCACTACATTCCCTCCAAATGGAGCGTTTGAAACATAAGCTTTTAAGATGTCCTCTTTCGATTTGGCCAATTCAAGGCGGGTAGCTTTGATTATTTCTAATATTTTAAAGAGAATATTTCTGGATTTTCCGCCTTCAGAAAGTGCAATAGTCTGCATGGTAATCGTTGAGCCTCCACTTACGATTGAATTGGCGGCCAGATTGTCTTTTGTGGCTCTCAGGATGGCTCGAAGGTCAAAGCCGATGTGAGAATAAAATCTCTTATCCTCAAAAGTTGTGAGGCAGATAGCAAATTGTTCCGGGACGGAGTCAGTTTCGGGGAATCGCCATTGACCATCATTCGCAGTTTTAGCTCCTAATAATTCACCGTTTCTATCCAAAACGACCATCGATAATGGCTTGGTAAATAGATTTGTGGGCAGTGAGAAGAAGGCATACCATATCAGGAAAAG
>CAYXDM010000320.1:0-1810 GCA_964463595.1 uncultured Aequorivita sp.
CAGGTTTCAAATAATGTGCGGTATGGGATATAATGGCGAGTTTCATCAATTACTCCTTCTCGTAAGGTGTGGCAATTCCAGACCAAAACTAGCCCATTGAAATTGCATCTCTGAATTTTGTCTCAAATAAATCATTTTTTTATTTCAAAATCCCCTGATGGTTTAAAATATCCAGATATTTTTGGATGACAACATCCCAGGTGAAATTTCCTGACCATTCCTGTGCTTGGGACGAATAGGTTTCATAATTGTTCAATATTTCTTTGAGAGCAACCAGAATTTGTTCCGGGTCCTTGATATGAACCAATCTTCCGTTAAATCCATCCTCTACGGCATCTTCTATCCCGCAACCTTTTGCGCCAATGGCCGGAACACCTGTGGAATTGGCTTCCAGGATAGCAATTCCAAACCCCTCCACATCACCCTCTTTGGTTCGTTCACTCAACATTACGAATACATCTGCCTGTTGAAGTAGCTCCAACTTAAGTTCATCGCTCACCCTTCCGAAGAAAATCACTGAAGACCCCACTCCCAAGCTCAGGGCTAGGTTTTCCAACCTTTCTTGGCCTGTAGGGATGCCGACTATATGATATTTTGCATCGGGAAATACTTTCAAAATTGTGGGTAAGGCTGCTATCACATTATGCTGTCCCTTGCGTTCGGTAACGTTGCCGACAGTGATCAAAACGGGTACGGGTTTGGTTTTTTCCTGAACCCCCGCGGCCTTCGCCATTTCAAATCCATTTGGAACAACGAAAATTTTCCTTAATCCTAAATGCGAGATCAAAGATTTGGTATAACCGCTTACCGCAATAACGGAATCAAATGATTTCAAGGATATAGCCGTTAATTTCCGAAGGATCCAGTTGGGAAGTTCTATCTCGCTGCCATGGACAATGGCCACAAACTTCCGGTTGTAAAAAACACCCAACATAGCTCCCAGCCATAAGGAGAATTTACCGGAACTAATTACTATTTCATTGTTGCGCACCAGTGAAAAGGCTTTGGTAATCCGGTTCATATAACTGAAAAACAGAATTTTTCTCCTTGGAATTCGAATCACCTCAAAGCATAGGTCCCTATCAAACAACCTCTCCTCCACCCCACTTTTGGAACGGGAATCACAAACCAAAGTGACTTCAAACCCATTTGCCTGCAAGCCTTTTGCCAAATGCAGCGCATGGTTGCCAATCCCCCCTGGCTGGGGCGGGAATTCGGAAGTGAGAATAATTGTTCTTATCATGTAAAGTATTTTCTTTCATCCACCGTACGGACGGCAAATTAACCATTTTCAATAACCAAAGTTTTATAAACAGCAGGTTTTTACTCCGAGAATTCAGGAATAATGATGAAGAGTCCTCAGGTTAATCTGGTCCAAAAACTTCTTCAGCAAATTCACTAAAGATTCAAGTCAGCCGTGGTCAACAATTCCCATCATAAAGATAACTCGTGTTTATCTGAATTCGGCCTCTTGAACAAGTGGCATTAAACCCTAGGGTCTTTCTGGAGTAATTTTGTAAATTTGAAATAATTTATCGTAAAAACTTTTCACCTATAATGAAGATATACACCAAAACAGGAGACTCGGGCACTACTGCACTTTTCGGAGGTACCCGGGTTCCCAAACACAATGCGCGCATTGAGAGCTACGGCACTGTAGATGAACTCAACTCCAATGTTGGGATGATACGTAGTCAGGAAATTGATCCACACAGTAAAAATATTTTAGTGCAAATCCAAAATAAATTGTTCACCATAGGCTCCACTTTGGCTACATCTCCGGATCGAGCGGTTTTAAAAAGTGGCAAGG
>CAYXDM010000321.1:0-1796 GCA_964463595.1 uncultured Aequorivita sp.
GGGTTCAAAAAACCAAATCACTTCATTGAGGGAAGTTCGTGAAGATTTAGCAATTTTAAATGATTGGAAGGACTCGAAAAAAGATAAGCTTGTTTTAAGAGAATATACAGTCAAAGAGCCATTGCGGGTGCGAGATGGAGTGGTAGGATCTCTTCAAGAAATATCTGGTCCAAATAAAGGCACTGTTTATTATGGGAGCAACAATATGAGTTTATAGAATATTTGGGAGGAGAAAAATGGAGAGACTATTTAAATACACCAATTGAATATGTTTTAAAATGATAAGTTGCTTAAAGTTTTTTAATGAATCTGGAAATGAAATAATGGTTGGTATTGGATATCAGCAGGACCTTTATTCTATTAAAGAAATAAGGGATGATGGGGCAATCATTAGGGATTATTTACCTGGAAAAACGAAAGGTGTAAAATGGACATCTAATAGAAAAGAAGTTATAATAAATAGATGCTTTTTTGCTTACCCATCGGTAGATGAGAATTATATCATAGCCATATATCCATTAGAAGACAAGGAGTTTCCATCTCCAAACAATGCTGTGGTATATAAGTCCGACGGAAGTTTGCATAAGGTGCTAACTCCCCCAAGGTTAATATCGCAGCTTGCTATTAACAGGCTTGGGTCAAACAACCCGCCGAAATCATTTGCCATAGACAGTGTTTTTTTTAATAATGTTAAATGGGAGAAAGATAGCTTTGGAAAAGTAGTAACCTCTGTTTGGATTGGATATGATCGAGAATGGCATGAAAACCGTGTTTTAGACCCCACAACAGGAGAGTTTGGGGAGTGCTTAGGTAGTGGAAGGTTGTAATATCATTCTTGCTGGAACAGGTATGCCATACTTGGTTAGAATAGTTTACACCCAGATGCTGGATATCTAAATCCAAGTGGCCCCTAATGAATGGTTTAAAGATTTAATTTCAATAGAAGAATTTTTTAAATGATAATGTATATAGAACTAAATAATATTCGGCAATTTAGTTGGGGTGGTGAGAAATTTACTTTTCAATCAGATATTATTCGATTTATTGAATTTAAAAATGTTGTAGTTTCCCCCCAATAGTCCTCGTTTGCAACGAGGACTTATGAGAAAAGCGATTTAATCGCTATTTGATATCAGCTATCTATTTTATTTTTATTGAAAATAATTTTGCACTTTTTGATCAAGCTATGCCAGGAGACAAATACCTTATTTCAGATCAACATGCCCCTTATTTTATTACCTGTACGGTTGTCCATTGGATAGATTTATTCTCAAGAAAAGATTACAAGGACATTCTCGTGGATTCCCTTAACCATTGTATTGACCATAAAAACCTTGTCTTATATGCTTGGGTAATCATGACCAACCATATTCACTTGGCTGCCAGATGCGATCCTCCAGGCGGGATGTCCGCATTCCTCCGTGATTTTAAAAAATTCACTTCAAAAAAAGTTATTGATACTATGGACACTATTTCGGAAAGCAGAAAGGAATGGTTGTTGGATAAGTTTTCTTTTGAGGCCAAGCGGACAAGAAGGGCTGAAAATTATAAAGTTTGGAAAGATGACAATCATGCCATAGATCTTAGCCATATTGATCTTATGGAAAAAGTGAATTATATTCATAATAATCCTGTTCGTGCCGGGCTTGTGGATTTTCCTGAACATTATGTTTACAGTAGTGCCAGGGACTATATAGGGGAAAAAGGTTTGGTAAAGGTGACAGTAGTCTAAGTTTTATATGCGATTAAATCGCAATTCTCACGCGACCTCGTTGCAAACGAGGTCGATTGGGGGG
>CAYXDM010000322.1:0-1793 GCA_964463595.1 uncultured Aequorivita sp.
GATAAAAGAAGGTCTTTTCCTATAATGCCCTTTGAATACTAACGTAGAAGCGTAGGTCACCCCCTTGAAATAAAAATGGGTTCGTAAATATATTATTGATTCTACCTAGAAATTCTTAAAAGAAACTCCCGATTCACTTCGTGGATTCCGTCAAAAACTTCCACGGTCAAACGTTCCTTAAAGAGTTTTGTTCCTTTTAATTGTTCCTCTGTTTTTCGCGCTTCGGTGACGTATTGGTCCCTGTTGCCATAGATATAGATCACCTTGGTTTTTGGATCGAGGAACTCAAAATCCTCTGGTGTTAGTTCGGCCGGAATTCCACCCGAATGCAGAATCAACATCCTACACTGGATTTTTCTTCTTGCAACCCAACGTGTGGCAATGGATACTCCCTGGGAATATCCGAGGACAATTAGGTTTGGGGCTTGTTTACTAACTTCATTGTTGAAAACTGCATCCACATAGTTGATTATGTTTTGGGTTTCCATTTGGGTATTCTCACGTGTAAGCCACGAGGCGCCTATATGTCTGAAACTTTTGTCCTGATAATATTTCGAGGGTGCCTGTGGTGCAATTATAAAATTTTCCTCAGGATCCAGTTTCGAAAAATACTGGATGAAATATTTACTTAAATAGCCCATTCCGTGGAAGACCATCCAAACATTTTTCGTTTTTTCGGTGAAGGTGTTGAGGATAGAATAAGTGTTGGAAGTGGTATATGAAACTTGTTTTTCGATACTCATATTTTAGGATTCAAATGTGTATTTTTACAAAAGTAAACCTTTGTACAGACTATTCATCGATCATCTGTATTTCCATAGATATGAACAGAACAGAAATTCTTGCCGCCTGCAATAAGATGTGCAAAAACACGCTGATGGAGACCCTCGACATTGAATTCACCGATGTGGGGGACGATTTTTTGGTGGCGCGCATGCCTGTAACTCCCAAAAACCACCAGCCCGATGGGGTTTTGCACGGCGGCGCCTCTGTAGCCTTGGCCGAAAGCGTGGGCAGTGCGGGGGCATTTGTATTCCTGACCTCGAAGGATGTAGTAATCCGAGGTCTCGAAATAGCGGCCAATCATGTGAAGAGTGTGCGAGATGGATATGTCTATGCCCATGCCAGCATTCTTCATAAAGGCAGGACTACCCAGCTTTGGCAAATAAGGATTTCCAACGAGGCGGACGAACTTGTGTCCCTAGTAAAACTCACCACCATCACGCTGCCAAAACGAAACTGATGGATTTTCAGGATCTTATCCAAAAACTCACTCTTCATCACGGAAAAAAACTGCCATTCGCAATTTTTTCCGAAGCAAACAGTATCCGTGTAAAATCTTATTTACAGGGCAGCGATACTTTATTTTCGGATGCGACCCTAGACGAGAACGGTTTTGTTTTAAGCCCCTTTGATAGCCGGTTGGATAGTTATATTATTCCAGAAAAGGAATCGGAAAATTTTAATTCTATTTTAAATATCTCGGAAAGCGAACGGAAGGGCATTGAAGTTTGGGAATCAGAAACGGAGAAAGGGATTTATGTGAAGCTGATCGCTAAAACCATTGTCGTTATCCAAAAAGGTGATGCAGAAAAGATCGTGATTTCCAGAAAGAAGGATTTTGTCCTTGCCCATTTTTCATTACAAAAATTGATAGAGCGGGTTTTCACCATTTATCCCACGGCCTTCAGATATGTATGGTATCATCCCAAAACCGGGATCTGGTGTGGTGCCACTCCCGAAATCCTTGTTAAACTCAAGAACAATAAATTTAAGACCATGGCTCTGGCAGG
>CAYXDM010000323.1:0-1793 GCA_964463595.1 uncultured Aequorivita sp.
CACGTGATCTTACGTCCGCAATCTTTGCATCAGCGTAAGCTTTATAATCAGCGATGCAAGCATCCAGATAATCCTCCTCGGTGCAAGGTAATAACGTATTTCTTGTTAAATTATTATTCATTTGGTATTCAATAGGAATCTCTATCCACCATCGTCCTGAAAGAGGGCTCTTGTAAAAAACCAGAATCTCATCATCTATAGGCACCTGGTACTTGGTGAAATTTTCCTCGGCCTTAGGGCTGTATTCATTCCGCCTGTAATTTACGCCCTCCACGAAATACCATAACGCTTGCGCAACCAACATATTGCACGCCGAATAGTTGTGAGCCGCGGTATACTCAAAGATTCCGAAGGACGAAACCTTGTCACTGATCCCGGCATAACGCGCTAAAGAGCAAAGTTCCTTACCATCCAATCCATTGGGTGAAGGCACATGTGGATTGCCCAGTGCCGAAGCACTAACTGCACCTAAATCAATCCCCACCAGATCCGCATCCCGCATCAGAGGCTCCACAATTGCTGTTTTTGCAGTAACCTCACCAAGGCGACAAGCATCGAAAAATAACTTCTCCATCAGGTCAATCTCATCCTGGGAATTAAAATAGGTCTGATACCCGATGGAAGTGTAATTGGAGAGGTTGTAAGGCTTGTCCACTACTATCTTCCCCATAAACGAATTATTGCGGATCGGGGCTTCAATATCACCAAGATCAAAACGGGCATCAACATTCACAATATTCACCATCTGATCCAGTTGGTCGTACGCCCGATACTGAGCGTACATCAAATCCTGACTTCCACCAAGCACCACCGGCAAAATATTCATCTTTATTAATTGGGCTACTGTCTGGCGAAGGGCAAAATACGTATCTTCTACTGTTTCCCCGGGTTCTATATCTCCCAGATCCGCCAGTTTCACATCCCAATTTCCAGGATAGAGCCGATAAAGCTGATAACGAATATCAGAAAAATTAAACGGTTCCCGTGGCCCTCTAACGTCTAAACGGTCCTCCAGCACTCCAAGAAACGCTACCCTCACCCCGTCCAAATCCGGCAGCCTTCCGGGCAAATGGATTTCCATCTGTTTCCCAAGACAATTGCCATGGTCTTGGATTCCCTCCAGAAGGGCTTCATTCACGGGCGTTAAGAAATCTAGGTTCATCGAACTTATTTTTTTGTCGATTTAGTTTTTTTAGTACCTGTTGCACGTTTTTTTGTAGCCTTCTTTTTAGGCGTCTTTTTCTCCAGGATATCTTTGACCTCTTCAAGGGTTAGTTTGGTAGCATCAACCGTTTTTGGAAGTTCTACCTTGGTCTTTCCTTTTATTACATTAAATCTGCCCCACCGTGCTTTTTCAACTCGTATCCCCTCATCTTCCCAATGATGTATCACTTTCTCCCGCTCCTTCTTCAATTTGTCCTCAATCAGCGTCTCAATGTCCGAATCAGAGAGGTTATCAAAGTCGTATTTCTTATTGACATTAATAAAAATTCCGTCCCATTTTAGGTAGGGTCCAAACCGGCCCACCCCTTTTTGAACCGGATTACCTTTATAATGGTAAATGGGGGCATCTGCCTTTTCTTTCTCCCTGATCAACTCCAGCGCCCGATCCATTGTTACCTCCAGCGGATCTTCGCCCTTGTCTAAGGAGACATACTTCTTCCCATACCTTACATAAGGACCGAACCTGCCGTTATTCACCTCCACTTTCTCATCTTCATACTCCCCCAGCTCTTTTGGAAGCTGAAAAAGTTCCATGGCCTCCTCGAAGGTAATATTCTCCAGGGTTTGAC
>CAYXDM010000324.1:0-1785 GCA_964463595.1 uncultured Aequorivita sp.
TAAGGGCCAACTGGCGCTCTCCGTCGCCACCGCGGATAGCACTCGACCAATTGGGCTATTTTCGAAAAAAATTAAAGATCGTAGCTTAGGACATCCAAGCGGGTGCAAATTTATAACTTTTACTCAAATGGCAAAGAATTTTCACCCCAAAATTTTAATTTAAATACCCCTTATTTGCGAGCTGCCGAAAAATTGGAAACCTATAGCCAATGTGCCTATTTAAAGGATCTTGGAAGAGATAAAAAATCACTTCCTCATTTTGACCGAGGCATTCCGTTGCAGCATACGTTTAATTTCATTGAGTTTCATCAAGGCCTCCACTGGAGTTAAAGTATCGATATCGATATCGAGGATCTCCTCTCTGAGGTCCTCCAGGAGGGGATCGTCCAGATTAAAGAAGCTCAATTGCATTTCTTCCTTGGAAACTGCTTTCATTTTCTCGGTCAATTCTTCCGAAGCATGGTTCCTTTCCAACCGCTTTAAAATTTTATTGGCCCGAAGAAGCACTGCCTGTGGCATTCCTGCCATCTTTGCCACATGGATTCCAAAACTGTGGTGGCTTCCGCCGGGAACGAGTTTTCGCAGAAATAAAACATTATCCTTCAATTCCTTTACGGAAACATTATAGTTTTTGATTCGCGAAAAAGTTTCCGTCATTTCGTTCAGTTCGTGATAATGGGTGGCGAAGAGTGTCTTTCCGCGCGAAGGGTGTTCATGAATATATTCACTGATGGCCCAGGCAATTGAAATGCCGTCGTAGGTACTCGTGCCACGGCCTATCTCATCCAAAAGGATCAGACTTCTTTCCGAAAGATTATTTAGGATGCTTGCCGTTTCGTTCATCTCTACCATAAAGGTGGACTCGCCCATGGAAATATTATCGCTGGCCCCTACCCTGGTAAAGATCTTGTCCACACACCCCAACCGCACGGCAGTCGAAGGTACGAAACTTCCCATTTGGGCCAACAGGACAATTAACGCGGTTTGCCGGAGGATGGCGGATTTCCCACTCATATTGGGCCCGGTAATCATGATTATCTGCTGGTTTTCCCGATCGAGAAAAACATCGTTTTCAATATAGGGCGCATCGGGCGGAAGTTGTTTCTCGATTACCGGATGCCGCCCCCCCTTTATATCCAGATCACAGGAATCATCAAAAAGAGGTCTTGTATAATTGGAATCCCGCGCGTGGGTCGCGAAGGAACACAGGCAATCCAATTGCGCGATCAAAGCGGCATTCTGCTGAACGGGGCCAATGTACTGGAGCATCCACTCCACCAATTTTGCAAATAACTCCTGCTCCAAAGCTAGAATTTTCTCTTCGGCACCAAGAATTTTTGCTTCGTACTCCTTTAGTTCCTCGGTGATATAACGCTCCGCATTCACCAAGGTCTGTTTCCTTATCCATTCGGAAGGAACCTTATCCTTATGGGAATTACGCACCTCGATATAATATCCAAAAACGTTATTTGCACCGATCTTCAGGGAGGAAATACCCGTATTCCGGGTTTCGCGCTCCAGTATTTCCTCCAGAAAATCCTTGCTATGGGTAGAAATATTCCGAAGTTCATCCAAGGTTTCTGAAAAACCATCGGCTATCGTATTTCCCTTGAGCACATTTACCGGAGCCTCCTCATAAAGAGTTTCCTTAATTTTGTTCCGCAACAATTCGCAGTCGTGCAACTGTTCCCCAATAATTTTAAGGGATTCGTTTTTGGAGCTTATCGCCAGGGCCTTGATTGGAGCCACGGCTTCCAGGGAGTTTTTAAGATGGATTACCTCCCT
>CAYXDM010000325.1:0-1785 GCA_964463595.1 uncultured Aequorivita sp.
TCCTCATTCAACTGAAATCCATTAATGGTCAGTGGAGCTTCGTTATCCGCATACCAATCTCCGGACGGGCCAAACGCGTCCACAAAAAGCACTTCATTCCTTTCGCATACCTCCTTCATGGCGGACGTGTAGAGCCGAATGTTTTCGTTCTCCGATTCCCCGTCGGGAAGATCATGTTCGTCGGAAAGATCCTCAAAAGCAATAGGAGAGATAACCGCCAATTGAACCGCGGCTGTATCACCGTTGTAGCGCTGGTCCAGAGTATGTTTAATGAAGTCTTCCAATTCGCCCTTAAAATCCTCCAAGCCCTCTTTTCCCTGAAAAGATTCACTATAGCCAAAAAATGCCAGAATAATATCCGCCTTCAAACGGCTGAGCCATTGGTCCTCGGTTTCGAAATGCCCTTCACTTCCAGATTCCTTTGCGAGCTCGGTATGGAAATTTTCGGCACCGGGAAAGGCCCAGGGGGAATTCCTGCCTGAGTGTGGCCGGAAACCGGGGGTATTTCCTCCGTCACACATATTCCGGATGAACAGCAGGCTGTCTGGATACCTGAGTTGCATTTCCGTTTCAAAATGGCCGAAATTCATCATCCGCGATCCAAGGTTATTGCCGATCAACACGATGCGGGTGTCCTTTTTTATTTTTAAATGACGGGAATCCGGAGACACGCATTGAAAGTTACCCCAGGAGATGATTAGCAAACAAAAAATGGCAAATTTGGATGGCAGTGGTGGTTTTTTACGAAAGGTCATGACAATTGCCTGTTTTGGAAGCTGTTTTCACCGGAACAATTTACAAAAATAACACACTGACAAAATTATTTTGCAGACAATATTATTCCTTTACCCGGCCAGGAAATCTCCATTTCCTTTATATTTACAATTCCTTTTGAAAGGAACATGCTTAAGGCAATGACTCCGTAGCTCAGTTGGTAGAGCAACTGACTCTTAATCAGTGGGTCGAGAGTTCGAATCTCTCCGGGGTCACTGACATTGGCGTAATGTGCCAAAGGCTCCGGATCATTTGAATAGCTCTTCGTGAAATACATGACAAACCCTTTCTGACCAAGGCATACACAGGAAGTACAAGGGCCACTTTGAACTTAATTATTTTTTGTCAGAAAAATATATCCAATCCATATTAAATAAATGTTGCCCCTGTCCTTTAGTATTGGTAAAGACAAAATACAGGTCATGAATTCCTTGGGTTTCATCCAAAGGTGCTGTGATTTCCTTCCAACTTCGATCGCCTTCAGGGTTGCCAGGAATGGAAACCGAACTGATCACGGATCCGTCAATTGAATCCAATCGAACATCTATTTTACCTTCTGCTATTGATTGGATTCGATATCTTAACTTCTCAACATGCTTTAAATCAACTTGATCAAATTGCATATGGCCATGATGTACGGCTCTTACATAGGCATAAAATTCGTTGGTGGTACTTGTCCCTATCCTCACATTTCCCTTATCAAAATCCTCGGCCTGGACATAGGGGTTTTTCAATACTATATAATCCCGGCTTTCCAACGGTTCAATACCATTAGCACCATTGTCAGTATAGCTGGCATTCAGCAGATAACTTCCCTCGATTCCCCGCCCTATATGCTCTTTCAAAACAATTGTATCCTCTAGCGGCAGCTTACCTGGTTCACCGGTAGCAGCAAGGGAAAGGATATAATTCACCATTTTTCCTGCATCTTCGGTGGAGAGTTCGGGATGGGGCGACATAAAATGGGCACCCCAAACACCGCTTCCTCCTTCAATAATTTTGGCAGACAGC
>CAYXDM010000326.1:0-1770 GCA_964463595.1 uncultured Aequorivita sp.
AGATCTCGCCGATTTTATATTCGATGGTATCGGCACCCGTTGCCGAAAGCTTAAATTTCTTGAGGTAGGGAAAGAGCCTTTCATTGACAAAATCCAAAAGGTCATCCCCCGTCAGGGCATTATGGTCAATTTTGCCGTCGGGTAGTTTTGGAGCCGCCCATTCGTTCCACTGATATTCCGGGTCGATGATGGTGGAGTAGGTTTTTCCCATGAGTTCCGCCGCTGTGGCACGGTCACGCTCCAGATCGTCCAGGTATTTGAGAAACAACACCCAGGAGGTCTGCTCGACATAATCCAGCTCACTGCCACAACCCGCATCCTTGTGGAGTATATCGTCTATATTTTTAAAAGTCTGTTCAAACATGGTTGGTTTTTGTGTTTTTCAGGGGGTAAAGGTAGTAATCTTGTCTGGGGTGAGGAACAATTGTTATCTGAATGGAGGCTCTTTTTACAACTTGAACTCTGGAAAGACTTCTTTTAGGGTCTCGACTTCTTGATCAAGATTGTTATTCCACACAATTATTGAATCTTGATTTCTGCCCACTGCGCTTATCTGGTACTTGATCTCTCCTATTTTATCAATTGAGTCAAAACTTATCCTAAAAATTTTAACCAATTCCATCTTTTCAGCCACCGCATTGGGATGGATCGCGTAATTGACCGAGTTCAATTTCGATTGAACACTGGGATAAACAAATACATCGGCTCTTAGGCTATGATTTGCGTATAAGTGGCTGTGTGCAATGTAGCTGGATACCACGTAGGAATTTTCGTAAATAAATAAATTAGAAAGAAAATTCATTATCTTAAGAAACGCCTCATACCCGTCTTCCATATTTGCTTCTTTCAGAGTTCTTCGAAGCTTCGTCTTGTTGGCTTCTGCCCAAACGTGGTAAAAGCTCTCTTTGTTGATATTTTCGAATATGTAGGGGGAGAGTCTGATTCTTAAGTTCGGTTTGAATTTCCATTCGGATAAGTAGTAAACATCTTTGGGATTGACTTTATCAAGAAATTTTACAGTTTCTGCAATTGCAGTAGCAGGGTTATCGGAGCAATAGAACACTGGACTTCCGGGGAGATTAGCCCTTTGGGTGTACTTTACATGTTCTGCCGGAGGATATGAATATCCAGAAATTAACGAAGTGTTGAAATTTGGAGTCCATTTTCTAACCCTATAGAACTTGAATGGAAATGTGTTGGTATCAGCGAAAGTAACAATAGTCGGTAGCAGTTGAAGATTTTGCAGAAAATGCCGATCTAGGGCTTTTATAAATTTCCCAGTACTTCGTTCAATTTTGAACCTATCCCAGTTCTCCTCTAGCAAAATTGCATTTTTGCCTTTTAAAACTTCTTGATAGTCAGGGATCTTCAGCTTTTTTACTTCCATGATTTTACCTGGATTTCATTTTGTAAATAATGTTCGTCATAGAATGGGATTATCATGTTTCGAGAGTAAGCCGTTAATCTGTTGATGGGTAAAACCTAGTTCATGAAGTACGCAACAGGTTAGGAGAACCTTTAATTTTTTGGTTTCTGAATATAATTCAACACCGTCATAAATTGTGTCTGAATCCTCTAAAGAATAAAAGTGGGAATAATAATGTCTGGTACTTGCTACAGCTAGGGAGTCGATATCAAGATCCTTAACAATTTCAATATCTACAAACTCACGTAGCAGTTTTTCCAGCCTTATCTCTACGCCCATTTGCTTTTTTGTTCTGAATCTTCGGTGATAGCCTTCTAACCCTTGGATAACTATCAGAAAGTCTG
>CAYXDM010000327.1:0-1760 GCA_964463595.1 uncultured Aequorivita sp.
GGTATCCACTAGTGCCATCAGATACCAACCCAAAGCACGCGACCATACATGACTCGATCTGCCCGTATCTTTGTCGGCCCATTGCTGCAAGCGGCTTTCGTCCCACGCGTGATAGAGCAGGCCTGTTTTGTCGTCTCGGGTTTTTTCTTCTATCAGCATAAACTGATGTGCGATATCTGAGAAAACTTCCTTGGATTCTTCAAACTCATTAGCATACATCGCCCAGAAGGTATGGCCCATGTATAACCCATCCAGCCAAACCTGATAAGGATAAATCCGTTTATGCCAAAAACCACCCGTTTTGGTCCGCGGCTGCCATTCCACATGCTTGCGTAAGACTTGCAAAGCCTTAACGTACCGCTCATCCTGGTACTCATCGTGAAGCAAAAACAGCAGCTTACCGTTATTCAAATGATCGAGACTGAAGTTTTCCATACTGTATTTGTTAATATTTCCTTCAGCGTCAATAAACTGATCAACGTACTGCTTTCCGTATTCCAGGTAACGTTTATCGCCGGTTTTCAGATACAGCTTTTGCATTGATAGCAATACAAACCCATAGGTGTAATCCCATTTTGGCGACGTCAACAATTTATAATGCATCATTTGCCAGGCTTCCGGGCTCTGCTGCATTATTGTGAGTGCCATGCGCTCGGAATATTTTTTTGTGACAGGTACTTTGGTTTCTCTCTGGTTGCTATCGGCAAACATCGACGAGCTAAAAGTCAAAACAAAAAGAACAGTAAAACTTTTTACACAGAAAATATCTCTCCATATCTTCATACATAACCCTGCTATTTATTGATTTATTGATTAAGTTTTCTGCTTCAAGACGCTTGTTGGGACACTAGGGATTTATTCTGCTTTATAAATTCGCTACCTCCTCTACAGACGCGCTAACATCATCCTGGCCAGCGATTTCACTGTTCCTGTAAAAGGTAGGGAAGTAGATTTTGAACGAGCCAGCCGCGAAATTCTGATTGTTTACTTCGCTCAGGTAAGATAGAAACGTTCCAATTCCACCACGCATGGTCCCGCCGTTGGAAATTTCAAATCCATAAGCGACCAAGCCGGCGTTGTCGAAATCGATAATAATCTGATTTTTGTCTGCGAAGGTCTCAGAAGCACGAGGTTTTTTTTCCTGACGTTGTGATTCAGAGTGTTGCCAGTTAACTACGGCAATATAAATACCATCTTCTAAAGAAAGGATTTTGGCTGTAGTTTTATGCGGGGAGTTAGCCAAGCCGAAAGGTTCGACCACATGGTCCAACACGACAATTTGTGCCTGGCTCCACTCAGCCTCATCTAACAAGCCGTCAATGTTGATCGACCATACAGATGTGCTGACAAATACTATGGCGCAGCCAAACGCCACAGCAAGTAATCCCTTGCCGTTCCAAATCAATTTGTTGTCCTTAGCTCTCTCAAAGCTTTCGATAGCTTGGCTGAAAAAACCATGCCAGCATCTTCTTATTAATGTTCCTGCTTGATCAATATGGGGCGCTTCTGCGGCACTTTTATCTAGTTGATGATTGATCAAGGCGGGCGGAGAATAGCCCAGGCATTGTAGATTGACAAGAGTAAATTGACGCTTCCGATAGTAGTCATACTGACTAATATTGGGGTGCCATTCCTTGACGATTAGGTAGTCCTCCGAAAACGAGCAACACGCAAAAGCACGAATTTTCTCCTAACCTGATACGAAGGAGATGAGCTTCAGAGCTGGCGGAGGACGTAAAAGAATTTGAGATATTACAAAA
>CAYXDM010000328.1:0-1708 GCA_964463595.1 uncultured Aequorivita sp.
TACAAAATTTGGGTGGTACAAATTTGAGGTAGTTTCGGTGAGTACCAAAACACTTGCGTCCTTTGCAAGTTCTTCCATAAACCGATGTTCCAAACTGTTTGGCGGCAAAACCCCCACAAGGACCATCTTTCTTTTACTGCCGTTCCATCGTTCAACGAAATGCTGCGATTCCACTTCCGGCGAATTCCTATCAAAGGTCCCGGTTCCAAGACGAGGGATGACATTCTGCGGCCATACCTGAGGTTGCGTCCTGGTATTGTACAAAGGTTCGGAAAATGGAACGTTGATATGGACAGGGCCACTCAACTCAAAAGCAATGTTCAGGGCGATATTGATTTCAGTTTCATTGAATACCTGAAATTCCTCACCTTCCTTGCAATTTGCTCCATAAAGAATGTGGTTCCCAAAGACGTTTTCCTGTCTGATGGTTTGTCCGTCACCAATATCGATAAACTCGGAAGGCCTGTCCGCTGAAAGGACAACCAACGGAATATCACTATAAAATGCCTCGGCCACGGCGGGATAATAATTGAGCAGGGCCGAACCCGAGGTACATACTACGGCCACAGGTTCTTTTAGTTGCTGGGCCATGCCCAATGCAAAAAATGCAGCACTTCGTTCATCGACAATACTGAAGCACCTAAATCCAGGATGTTCCCCAAAACCGATGGTTAGCGGAGCATTTCGGGAGCCTGGCGAGATCACGATGTGGTGGATACCCTTTTCAAGACAAAGTTGTACAAGGGTTTGCGAAAGTAGTTTTGTGGAGAATTTCATGGGATAAAGATAAGAAGATGTCCTGCACTTTACAGCATGGGCTGCAGAACTTGGAGCATAGTCTGCATTTTATTCCGGGTTTCCTCCCACTCGTTTTCCGGAACGGAATCGGCGGTAATTCCACCACCCACAAAAACGGTGGCCTTTCCATCTTCAATTTTCATACATCTCAGATTTACCATTAAGATGGCGGAAGATCCCTTCTCTTGAATGGGACCGACAAATCCGGTATAAAACTCACGTGGATAGCCTTCGTGTTCAATAATGAAATTCTGGGCGATTTTTTGGGGTGTACCACAAATGGCTGGGGTGGGATGAAGAGCTCGGGCAATTTTGGCAAGGGCACCTTTTTCATCGCTCAGTTTCCCCGAGATATCGTTGCAAAGATGTAAGAGAGAACCCGCACGATGACTTCGGGTTTCGGAAACTTGAACCTCATCCACAATCCCGTTTAAATTCTCCAGAATTGCCTCGGTTACATAATGTTGTTCCTCCAATTCCTTTTTTCCCCAATTTACTTCGCCGGAAGTAAAAGGCTGAGTTCCAGCCAAAGCCATTGTTTTAAATTCATTTTGTTCTATTTCAACAAGGATTTCAGGTGTTGCGCCACACCAAATCCCCGTTTTGGGATGATACCATACATACCTGAATGCCGTGGGATAAATGGTGAAAACCCGCTCTATCAATTTTTGTAATGAAAATGGGGCAAGGACAAAATCCTTCCTTCTGGAAATCACGATCTTTTCTGCATCACCTTTTTGGATAACGGCAATGGTTTTAGCGATCAGCTTCACATAAATCCCTTTCTCCGTTTCAGATTCCCGAACTTCAATGCCCTTCCGTTCACTTTCCGGAATACTTAAAATCGAACCAAAAATTTCTGATTCCTTTTCTGGAATAATATAACTATCCAACCGGCTATCGAAGGGGC
>CAYXDM010000329.1:0-1701 GCA_964463595.1 uncultured Aequorivita sp.
GTCTTGAGATAAAGCGTGAATTTTCGATAGGAGGGCTCAATTCACCCCGAAAGGTAATGTTCCCGTTGATGGGAGCTTTGGGAGGGATTGCCTTGCCGGTAATCCTTTATATCACGCTCAACCAAAATCCGGAAACCCTAAAGGGGTGGGGTATTCCTATGGCAACGGATATCGCCTTTTCACTGGCTATCATAAATGTGTTGGGAAGCAGGGTGCCCCTAAGCTTAAAATTATTCCTCACCGCCTTTGCAATTGTGGACGATTTAGGCGCCGTGCTTGTTATTGCAATATTTTATAGCAGCACGATAAATCTTGTCCTGCTTGGATCGGCAATAGCTCTCTTGGCGTTTATTTATTATTTGACCTCAAAAGGTTTTTACTCGGACATATTTATTATCCTCTCAGGATTTGTGGTGTGGTTCCTGTTTTTGGAAGCAGGGATTCATCCTACCATAGCGGGGGTTTTAATGGCATTTGCCGTGCCGGTTAGGCAGAGGATCAGCACTGACGAATTTGTGGACCAGTTGGATACCATTGTCAACAATATAAAAGAAACACGGGTACTTCAGAAACCGGTGCTATCACCAGGTCAATTGGAATTGGTTGACGATTTGGAGAATTGGGCGGGAAAGTATCAATCGCCCCTGCAACATTTCGAACATGCCCTTCACAATTGGGTGGCATTCCTGATCATTCCCATATTTGCCCTTGCCAATGCCGGGGTAACACTGAGCGGCGGTGAGGAGCTGGAAATTGCTTTGGTTGTAAACCTGATTATTTGCCTTACACTAGGGAAAAGCATCGGACTTTCTTCCGTGATATTCATAACGAAAAAACTGAAAATAATTAAGGTGCCGGAAGACATAACCACAAAACACATTATTGGGGTTTCCTTTTTGGCAGGGATAGGTTTCACCATGGCCATATTCATTGCGGGACTTTCTTTCATAAGCCATCCTGAATATGTTGATTCCGCAAAAATTGGAATTCTGTTGGGCTCCCTTATATCAGCCGTTGTTGGATATATCGTTTTGAGGATTGACACCAAAAAAGGCATGTTCAACCAGAACCCTTTCGCCCCAAGAAAAAATGGGGAACCATAACTTGGTCTAGGAAACAGTCAAGGGTTAAATCTTTTTCATGACAACTCTTATAAGTGTGTCGTTCGTCCTTGTCTTTTATTATATTTGACGCATGAGCATCAACTGGATTTTACTTATAATCGGCGGAGTTTTTGAAACTGGATTTGCCATAAGTTTGGGAAAGGCACAACAATCCTCGGGAAAGGAATTCTGGTTTTGGCTGGTATCGTTCGCAATTTGCGTAGCAATAAGTATGTTCTTGCTTTTCAAGTCTATGGGCGGGGAAAAAGCAATCCCCGTGGGTACGGCCTACGCTGTTTGGGGCGCCATTGGTGCCGTGGGGACTGTAATTATGGGAATTATTATTTTCAAGGAACCCATTACTCTCTGGAGAATGTTCTTTCTCTCTACCCTGATTGTTTCCATTGTGGGGCTGCAAATGGTAAGCGGGGAAGCATAAATCCGATCTCTTCCCCACATACCTATTTTCAGACCCAGATTTTCGATTCTGTTTTCGATTTGATTTTCGATTTCGATTTCGATTTAAATTTCGTTTTCATTTTCGATTTAAATTTCGTTTTCATTTTCGATTTCGATTTCCCTATTTATTGTTCACACT
>CAYXDM010000330.1:0-1694 GCA_964463595.1 uncultured Aequorivita sp.
CGGTAAAACACCTTTGGGACAGTATTTTTTAAAAAACAGATCCCGGATTCGCCCCCCAGCCCTCTCGACTTTATTGGAAATTGATCCATAGCAAACACACACATGGCAAAACATATCTCCGAGGAATATTCCGAAATTTATTCCCGTATTGCTATCTTGCGGGTTATTCTAAAAATATTTCCTATGAAATTATTACGGTTGATTTTTATCTTTTTGTCAGTTCCCCTATTCGCACAGCAAGGGGGCATGTGGGTCCCTTCCCTGCTGATGGGAATGAATGAATCTGAAATGAAAAATCTGGGCATGAAAATATCCGCCAAGGATATTTACGATGTGAACAACTCCAGCCTAAAAGATGCCATTGTACACTTCAACGGAGGCTGTACCAGTGAGATGATCAGCAGCCAAGGGCTTTTGCTCACCAACCATCATTGCGGTTATTCGCAGATCCAAAAACACTCCACGCTTGAAAATGATTATTTGGAACACGGCTTTTGGGCAAAGAACTTGAAGGAAGAATTGCCAAACCCGGGGGTATCCGCCACCTTTATAATCCGGATTGAGGATGTTACCGATAAAATATTAAATGGCACTGCCACGGTGACCGATGAGGCTGAAAGACAGAAAATAATCGAGACCAACATTTCGACCGTGGTTCAAAATTCACCCAAGGAATCCTATCAGGAAAACAGGATCCGCGCTTTTTACGAAGGAAACCAATACATGCTTTTTGTGGTGGAAACCTTTAAGGACATCCGTTTGGTAGGGGCGCCACCTTCTTCCATCGGAAAATTTGGAAGCGATACCGACAATTGGATCTGGCCAAGGCATACCGGCGATTTTGCCCTGTTCCGAATCTATGCCGACAAAAATAACCGCCCCGCGGAATATTCCGAAGACAATGTGCCTTACACCCCAAAACATTTCTTCCCCATCTCCCTGGACGGCGTAGCGGAAAGTGATTTTACCCTTGTTTTTGGCTTTCCGGGCTCCACTGACGAATACTTGCCCTCCATCGCAATAGAACAGTTGGTCAACATCCTTAACCCAGCCCGAGTGGCTATTCGCGATCGTGCTCTGGCCGTGATGGACAAATATATGCGAGCCGATCCACAAATCAAGATACAGTATGCGTCCAAATTTGCGAGTATTGCGAATTACTGGAAAAAATGGACGGGAGAAACGCTGGGCCTGACCAAGTCCAACGCAGTGGAAATCAAAAAACAACAGGAACGTGAATTGACCGCAGAAATCGGGAAAAAAGGAAAACAACAGGAATATGGAAACTTACTGCCACAGTTTGAAACCTATTATAACCAAATAGAACCCTACACCTTGGCCCGTGAATATTTTGTAGAAACGGTTTTGCGAAACGTAGAGCTGCTTTCAAATGCGTTTCAGGTCTACCAGTTGAAACGGGTGTATGAAAACCGCGGGGCGCAGTCTTTTGAGGACAGAAGGAACAATTTATTGGCCTCTTTGGAAAACAGATATAAAGATTATAACCAACAAGTGGACAAAGAGGTTTTCGAGGAATTGGTCGCTTACTATGCTGAAAAAGTTCCCGTTCAGCTTTTGCCCAATTCGTTCAAGAACCTCAATGCCGAAACACTTACTGAAAACGTTTATGCCAACTCCGCTTTTGTTGAATATTCAAAGTTGAAAAATCTATTGGAAGGCGATGCCGAAACCGT
>CAYXDM010000331.1:0-1662 GCA_964463595.1 uncultured Aequorivita sp.
TATACTTGGCCACGAATGCAGGAATTATTTTTTATGTGTTGCTTCTTTGCATTTATATTCGTGTATTCGTGGTGTTTTTTTCCCTGTACCACGAATTCACGAATTATTTTAAAATTTTTTCTCTACTCACAAAAAGGAACCACCCAAACTCTAACTCATAACTCATAACTCCTAACTCCTAACTCCTAACTCCTAACTCCTAACTCCGAACTCAGAACTCATAACTCATAACTCATAACCCAGAACCCACCTTCAGCCCAATCTCCGCCCCTTTTTTGAACATAAACTCTCTTGCCGCTTCATATTCATTTGGAATTACCCCTTCCAAAATCGCCTCCTTTATCGCATCCTTTATAGTTCCGATCTCACGTGAGGGTTTTAGGTTAAAGGTTTCCATTATTTCTTCTCCAGTAATGGGCGGTTGGAAATTCCTAACATGATCACGTTCCTCCACTTCAACAATTTTCTGGCGGACCAGTTGGAAGTTTTTATGGTACTTCTTGAACTTACGCGGGTTTTTGGTGGTTATATCCGCTTCACAAAGGGTCATCAGATCCTCCACATTATCGCCGGCATCAAAGATCAGCCTTCTCACCGCACTGTCCGTAACGTCGGCTGCAAGTGCAATGGGCCGGGAGCTCATCAACACCAATTTCTGTACAAATTTCATTTTGTCGTTCAAGGGCATTTTCAACCGTTTGAACAGTTTATAGACCATTTTCGCCCCTACAAATTCGTGGGCGTGGAAAGTCCATCCCAGTTTTTCATCAAACTTTTTGGTAGGGGCTTTTCCAATGTCGTGCAATAAGGCTGCCCATCGCAACCAGAGATTGTCGGTGGTTTTTGAGATGTTGTCCACCACTTCTAGGGTATGCCAAAAATTGTCCTTGTGGGTTTGACCTTCCTTCTCATCAATTCCCTCCAGGGCCACCAATTCAGGCAAGATAAAGGAGAGCAAGCCTGTTTTGTGCAACAGGGCAAAACCTTTTGAAGGGGTATCGGAAAGGAGAATTTTATTTACTTCATCCACAATCCGTTCCTTGGAGATGATCTTTATCCTTTTTGCGTTTCTGGTAATGGCATCCAGCGCGGTCTTTTCAATGGTAAAATCCAATTGTGCGGCAAATCGAATGGCGCGCAACATTCGCAGGGGATCATCATTAAAGGTAATTTCAGGATCCAGGGGAGTCCGGATTATCTTCCTGTTCAAGTCGTCCATTCCATTGAAAGGATCCAGGAGCACACCGAAATCTTTACTGGATAAACTGAGGGCCAAGGCATTGATAGTGAAATCACGACGGTTTTGGTCGTCTTCCAATGTACCATTTTTAACCGTGGGATTTCTACTTTCCTCGGAATAGGATTCTTTACGGGCCCCGACAAATTCAAGTTCAATCCCACCGCTTTTCAACATGGCAGTGCCGTATGTTTTAAAGATTGACACTTTCGGTTTTCCGGGCAATAATCTTGAAACTTCCTGAGCAAGTTCAATTCCGCTTCCCAGGGTCACTATATCGATGTCCTTCGCCTCACCTCTGTTTAAGATGTAGTCGCGAACGTAGCCACCGATTACGTAGCTTTCAAGATTGAGTTTGTTGGAAGCCTTAGAAATCGTTCTGAATATCGGATTTTCTAAAGCTGATATGTATGTTTGTTTTGCCA
>CAYXDM010000332.1:0-1654 GCA_964463595.1 uncultured Aequorivita sp.
TCACTTTTCCCATCCAGGGTTATGCATTGTTTTCGATAATATTTTCCACGCTCTTCCTTTTTGCTTCCTATTGGTTTGCATGGTTTGCCTTAAAGTATGTTCCCCACCATTATAGAAACCGGTTCTCCTGGCGACTGGTCAAGTTGTCCATTTATTATTTGGTTTTTTCCAGCATTGGTCCCTGGGCTATAGGAGGGGTGATGTCCACACTGGGCCCCACCTCCATTTGGTATAAAACTTCCATTTATTTTTATCTCCATTTTCAATACAATGCCTGGTTTGTACTGGCACTGCTGGGCATTCTGTTGTATTTTTTGGAAGAAAAGGGCGTACAGTTCAATGCCCAAAAAGTGAAATCCTTTCTGCTTCTTTTTAACTTCGGCGCTATTTTCACATTTTTCCTTTCTGTGCTATGGTTTGGTCCACTTAAAATAATTTATATCCTTGGTGGAATTGGTGCCGTGGTTCAGATTCTGGCTTTTTACGATATTTATTGGATGCTGAAGCCGCATTTTCCTTTGATAAAAAGTAATTTCAATAAAATTTCCTGGCTGTTTTTCAAGATTGCTTTTGTGTTAATGGCCGTAAAATTGTTGATGCAGTTGCTTTCCGCAAATCCTTATTTTGCTGAATTGGCGTATCGCTTAAAGGACTTTGTTATTGGATATTTGCATTTGGTGTTTTTGGGAATTATCATTCCTGCCATGCTAGGTTTTTTGACCTATTTCAAACTGCTGAAAGTTCCAAAAAGTTTTGTGTGGATTTTCCTGTTGGCCTTTACAACCACGGAAATCCTTATTTTTTATAAGGGCATGGCATTCTGGATCGGACTTCCCTTTTTTGCCGATTATTATATCTATTTGGCGGTTCTCAGTTGCCTTTTTCCCATTGCAATGGGGATTCTTTTTTTCGACAACTGGCGGGAGATGGGCGAAAAGAAAATACCTAATAAAATTCGGGATCCTTAAAGGTTCTGGGAAAAGGGAATTGAATTTTCGATGTTTTAATTTTAGGCTCTTCTTAAAGACCTGCAAAATGTCTTGAATTCGGAATTTATTCAAAGTTGCCAATTCAAAAAAGAGCATTGTTCTCTACTATCAAACTGATATTTATCATTTTATAGACTATCTATATACAGCATTTTTGCATCTTGATTTAAGAGCAAATTTTCGCTGATGGCTACCTGTTTCCATTGTGGGGATCCATGTTTCGATGTCGAAATTGAACATGAGAACAAGTCTTTCTGTTGCCAGGGCTGCAAAATGGTTTACGAAATTTTGCACGCAAATGAGCTCGGGTATTACTACGATCTTCAATCCAATCCGGGGATTTCGCCCCAGGAAGTAACAGGCAAATACGATTTTCTCGACAATGGGGCTATAGTTGAAAAACTTTTGGAATTCAACGATGGCCATACACAAATCGTTTCCTTTCTTATCCCTTCCATCCATTGCAGTAGCTGTATTTGGGTCCTTGAAAATCTGGACAAGCTCAGTCCGCAGGTCAAGACCTCCCAAGTCAATTTTCCCGAGAAAACGGTACGGATCACCTTTTCCAAAACCCCTGACGATGGGGAAGGTATTGACAGCTCCTTAAAAGCCATTGTTATACTGCTGACACGGATAGGCTATGAGCCATATATATCCCTGGAAGA
>CAYXDM010000333.1:0-1643 GCA_964463595.1 uncultured Aequorivita sp.
ATAGGCCGTAATTTTCACAAACATATAATATCTTCAGATTTTCCTGTTGTTCACGCTCCGTGAACACCCAATTTTTGTGAACAAAAAAGCCACCCCTTCCGGAGTGGCTGGGCAACCCCAGTCTGTGTCCCCAAGACTGCTTACCTGAACGCCGTTAATATGTAATTTGTTTATTCCCCCCCATTCTGCACCAAACTCGGGTTGATGCTCAGTTTTATTGTTTGTGTGGCCCATTCGGAAATCAGTGGCCTGGGTAGCATTCACCCGTTACCCTAGAGCTAAAATGGTCTCCAGACGGTAAAAGATGGTCTCATAATTTTTACCGTCAGCGGCAGTTGTTTCCAAAATGGAAACAACTGAATCCTGCTCCAACTTGCGGGTGTCGAAAATGTTTTTCAAATGTTTGTTTACTGCCGGCACATTCACTCCAAACAATTTCGCCATGGTTTTTTGCGTCAACCGAAAGGTGCCTTTCTAGAAATAAGCCGACACATTGACTTTGTTGTCAGCAGAATGAAAGATTGGTTTTTGTTGATTGTGCAAGGATGCGATTGGAGCGGGAAGTATAGCGTGACGGTAGAACACCTGGAAGTTAAAAATGCACCAATCTAAAGCCTCTCTTTGATTCCTGTTAAAAATGCCTCTAATAGCGAGAGGGTGTACGTCATATCTTTGTCAAGCTTTGCAGCCCATTGTCTTGCAATGTCCGAGTTAAATTGATCATTGATGTTCTTATCCAACACTTCCAAAATTCTTTCTCTTAATCTTTCAGATTTTTGAAGGTACGCAGCTGCCTCTCGGCCTAGCACCCTCGCTGCTACTAACCATTCGTCGTCCTTACCTGCATCTCCTAATAGATCTAATAAATCTCCATGATCGTCAAGGATGAAATCCCAATGAGAATCATAATAGGAAGAAATTATTGAAAGTATATCTCCCAGATCATTGCCTCTGTCTTCAGGGCGGTCCGACCAAGCTGTCAATTTTAATAAAATAAAACCGGGGAGTGTGGGAATGTTTACTAATGTTTCATCAACCCAAATTTGTACCGAATCTGACAACACTTCCTTAAATCCAAGGACATGTAAATCCGTAGTACGATGATCAAAATTTTCTGTGTAAGCCTCCTCAATTTCTCCAAATGGCAAAACATCTATTACGGTATCAAATTTAGGATGTCGGAACGTCCAAGGAGCGGCTACTTTTTCAAAACCTTTTTTATTTAATTCATCCGAAAAGTCTTTGTACTCGGATCGACTACTGATCATTACTGCAAAATCAATATCCCTCGTTCCCCTACTTGGCTTTACCCCTTCCTTAAGAAGCGATAGCGCTATTGCATTCGCTCCAATTAAATAATAGGGGATCTGTCTCTCTCTGAATACTTCATCAAGTAATTCAAATGTTTCTTTAAAGTAAGGCGTTCCTAGTTCCTTATAGCTCTTGGAGGTGTTTTTCATAAATAATTCCAGCAGTTTCTAAACTTCTTTTGTCTCCATTTATAATCAAGTCAGCATATACCAGTAGGGGTGGGGCATATTTTTGTACTTCATTACCACCATCCCAGAAGGTACTATAAACCTCAAGGTCACCTTTTGAATCGGGCTTGAACCGAGTTGTTTTTATAAAATCATTTCTTTTCA
>CAYXDM010000334.1:0-1640 GCA_964463595.1 uncultured Aequorivita sp.
TCAATCATAATTCATCACTCATAATTCAAATCAAGTATTGATGATCTCTCCACCATTCGGATGAAGAAACTGTCCCGTCATATAGCTTGAATCCTCACAAGCTAGGAAAAGATAGCAGTTCGCCACTTCCTTGGGTTCTCCGGGTCGGCCCATGGGCACATCTTCCCCAAATTTATCAACTTTTTCCTCCGGAAAGGATGCGGGGATCAGGGGCGTCCAGATAGGTCCCGGCGCCACGCCGTTCACGCGGATTCCCTTCTTCGCCAAATTGGTGGAAAGCGACCGGGTAAAGGCAACTATGGCTCCTTTGGTTGATGCATAATCCATAAGATGATGGCTGCCTCTATAGGCCGTCACAGAGGAGGAATTAATGATGCAGCTTCCCTCTTTGAGATGGGGCAGTGCAGCCTGGGTAATAAAGAAATAAGAAAATATATTGGTGCCAAAGGTGGTGATCAACTGTTCTTCACTGATGTCTTCCAGATTGTCCTGGGGATATTGTTGGGCCGCATTATTCACTACGATGTCCAGTCTCCCAAATTCCTGGACCGTTTGCTGCACGACATGGTTACAATGCTCCTTTTTACTTACATCACCTGGAATCAGGATACCTTTTGCACCTTCTTTTTCGATGAGTCGAAGTGTCTCCTCCGCATCCTCGTGTTCGTCCAGGTAGGCTATGGCCACATTTGCGCCTTCTTTGGCATATGCCAGAGCCACTGCTCTTCCGATGCCACTGTCTCCCCCGGTGATAAGGGCGGTCTTATTTTGAAGTTTCTTGTCGGGTTCCCGGTTCTCAAACTCCGGTCGGGGTTTCATGATTCCTTCTTTTCCCGGTTGATCTTCCTGATGTTGGGGAGGAATTTTATTGCCTGTTTCGGTTGACATATACTTCAGTTTTCCTTTTTTTTATAAATCATATAATTTTATCCGACGTTATCTTGGCCAAAAGTATTCCAGAGTTCCACAGGCAGAGGGCTAAAATCTTTAATATAGCGGCCAAAACCATGAATTTGTGGTACATCATTTATAATCTGCCTGAAAAAAAATAACCTTGGATAAAGCCAATTTTCCAACTTTGATTGCGAAAATACCGTTCCTAAAAAGAAACACAGTGTGGGCAAAAAGAAACAACAGAGAGCGGATTTCGGACAACGCCCAAAAATTAGGTTTCTTTAAACAGACACCTATGGGAACATGGGTTAAATAACAACGGCAAATTTTTATAACCAAATAAAATTCTGTTCTGCATATGCTTCCCCGAGTTTTTGACTTATTTGCGTAATTAAAGGGGTTTATTGAAAATAACCGAAAAATCTATGTCGTTTGGTCGTCTGATTGCTTAGGGTATGGACTGGCAGAGCATCGGATTAAACGTACCCTGAGGATCCGCCCGTCATTACCATACATCTGTTAGACTTATGAATGAAGGTATCTATAGTATGAATGAACGTATCTATAATCTAGCTTTTCTTAAATCCCATGATATCATCATTTTTGCCGACCGCGATCATCGAATAAAGGATGTGAATCCCACCGCCATCCAAACCTTTGGCTATTCCAAAGAAGCTTTTTTATCCATGGACTTAAGCCAGCTTTTTTATGACCAAAAGGAGGGGGTAAGGTTCCTGAAGGATATT
>CAYXDM010000335.1:0-1624 GCA_964463595.1 uncultured Aequorivita sp.
AAAATGTTAATAAATAAGAGAAAATACAAAGGTTGAATTTTTTATTACACCCCGTTCATCTTTATATTTGCTTCCCACATCCAATATTAAAAGTCTTTGAGTACCCGGAACACTGAAAATTGGGACCGAGCAATAAATACCGAACCTGAACACTAAAAACATGGAGCCATTCATAGTATCAGCCCGAAAATACCGCCCTGCCGTTTTTAAGGATGTCGTGGGGCAACAGGCTATAACCAATACTTTGGAAAATGCCATAAAGAACCATCATCTGGCACAGGCCCTGCTTTTTACCGGCCCCCGGGGAGTAGGAAAGACAACCTGTGCGCGGATATTGGCCAAGGAAATAAACCAGGATGGTACCCAAAAGGAAGATGAGGACTTCGCTTTCAATATCTTTGAACTCGATGCGGCTTCAAACAATTCGGTAGATGATATCAGGAATCTGATCGAGCAGGTCCGGATTCCGCCCCAAGTGGGGAAATACAAGGTTTACATTATCGACGAGGTGCATATGCTCTCCTCCCAGGCATTCAATGCTTTTTTGAAAACCCTGGAGGAACCTCCCAAACATGCCATCTTTATATTGGCCACCACCGAAAAGCACAAGATAATCCCGACCATTCTCTCCCGATGCCAGATCTTTGATTTTAGGCGAATTGGGGTGCGCGATATAAAGGAGCACCTCGCCGAGGTTGCACAGGCGGAGGGCATTGTCGCCGATGATGACGCCCTGCACATTATAGCCCAAAAAGCTGATGGCGCCTTACGCGATGCGCTTTCCATTTTTGATCGGGTCGTGAGCTTTGCCGGTAACCACCTTACCCGCGAATCGGTCACTGAAAATCTGAACGTCCTGGATTATACCTGGTATTTCCATATCACCAACTTGTTGTTGAGCAACAATATCCCACAGGTTTTGATAGCTTATGATGAAATCTTATCCAAAGGTTTCGACGGCCATCATTTTGTTATGGGTCTCGCCTCCCACTTCCGCGATCTTTTGGTCTGTAAAAATCAGGAAACCATTAGCCTCTTGGAAGTTGGCGAGCAAGTGAAGCTTATGTATTTTGAACAATCACAAAAAGCTCCCCAACAATTCTTAATTGATGGTATTGAAATAGCCAACAACTGCGATCTAAAATACAAAATGAGCCAAAACCAACGGCTGTTGGTTGAACTATGCCTAATGCAGCTGGCTTCCTTGACATTTCAGGGCGAAAAAAAAAACTCCCATAGCGACAGACGCTTCGTAATACCACCTTCCCATTTTAGGGCTGAAAAAAATTCGGAAATCCCTTCAGGAAAGCGTATAACCCCAGCGGGAAGCCACGTTCCTAAATATAGAGAGGATATCGAGGAAACAACAACCCACCGGGCAACGGAGCCGGTAAGATCTTCGGAAAAAGCCGTGGATCCGGGAGAAGAAATTCCCGAGACCCCACCCCAGCCGGAGCAGGCGCAAAAAGTTTTCCAAAGGCCACAGATCCTTGCAGAACGGAATGCCCGAAAAGTTTCCGCCCTTTCCTTAAAAAGCATCGAGAAAAAACAACAATTACAAGAGGAATATATTGCCAACCAACCTGAAAAGGAAGATTTTCCGTCAGAAAGGTTTTCTGAGGAA
>CAYXDM010000336.1:0-1616 GCA_964463595.1 uncultured Aequorivita sp.
ATCCAAACAGGTTGAAGAGGATCAGTGCGGTATGAAAAGCCACAAAGAAATAATCTGCAAATTGAAGGAGTCCCGGATGGTCAGGTAGCATCTGATTTTGATCTTTTTGGAAGCGGCCGAAATCGCTGACTGCGTTTTAATAGTACGGCTAGCAAGGGGGGTTGGTTAAGCAAACAGTCTAGCTCCTACAAAAATTGTCATATCCGGCCAGCAAGTGAACATTCTGAAACGGCATCGTTTTCGGATACTATAAATATAGGTTTGATGCCGTGTTGTCAAAAACGTGGCAAGTGTCTGTGGGGACACAGGCACGGGTGTCTTCATCTCGTGTCTTTACCGAATAGGCGCGGGCAATGTTGCGCTAGGAATTTTCGCCGGACGTCAAACAAGCGAAGTAGTGGATACAGGATTAAAGTTGGAGACATTTTCTTTTAGCCCTCGTCCTGGAATTCATCCAAAATAGCTTCAAGATGATCTAAGGGTTGAATAAAATATTTCCTGTTTTCGGACCGGATGGCGAAAAAGCAACTTGCTACGGTAAGCAGAAAGAGGAATATTGCCGTTTCCAGCGATGCCAGGACGCCTCCGGGAACGAACAAATCGAAGACAAGGGCCACGCCAATGGCTGTACTGAACGGTATCAGGATCCATTCATAGGCTTTTTTAAACTTGAAAAAATCCAAAAGCAGATCGCGTTGCCGGTTAATGTATTCGTATATCGAAGCGTTACTGTCCCGGTTCAGCTTGTTTACCGCCAGTTGTTTATACCGCTTCATCATATACACGGTAAAAGGAATGGTAATTAATATACCTGCCAAACTTATGACAAAGATCAACAAATCGGAACCATACCGGATCATCACATAGCACAAGAGACCGTAGAATATGTTCTGTAATGCAAAGGCGGTCCAAAAGTAGCCGAAGATCCGGTTATTTTGCTTTTTGATTCTTATCCGTATCATATTTTTAAATGATTTTAAGTCATAGCGATCTTCGGAGGCAACCACAGGGCGGTGTTTGCACCATTTGTTTTTATAATCATCAAGTGTGGACATGGTTCTTTTATTTAAAGTCGTTCTTTAATTTTGCTTCTAATTCTCTTTTGATCCTAACTAACCGCACGCTCACATTGGATTTTGATAGACCCGTGATTTGGGCTATCTCCTCATAACTAAGATCCTCCAAGTAGAGTAATACAATGGCTTTGTTTAAGGGCGAGAGAGAAGAAATTGCCGAGTAAAGTTCCTGTATGCTTTCTTCTTTGTTGCCCGGGGGCTCCTCCGGGATTTGATGGTGGCTCGGGGCAAGTGGTTCTTTCTTGGTTTTTCCCAGCTTCTTGGTATAAGTCAAGGCGGTGTTTAGGCAAACCCGGTACATCCAGGTGGAAAACTTTGACCGTCCGTTAAATCCGGAATACGATTTCCACAGCTGATACATCATTTCCTGCATCACGTCTTTTTTTTCATCATGGTCAGAGAAGTAGACGCCGCAGATGCGATGGGCAATACCCAGGTTCTGGTTGATCATTTGAATAAAGACTTCCTCCCGATTTTCCGCCATGGTATCAATTTACATGCTGTTAAACTATTAGTGCAAAGAGAAACCTAAAAACTACA
>CAYXDM010000337.1:0-1608 GCA_964463595.1 uncultured Aequorivita sp.
TTACCCATTCCTTAGCTTGATCCACATCGAAATCGCCGGCAATGGTTAGGGTTACGTTGTTCGGCACATACCAGCGATTATAGAAATCCTTGACATCCTGCAAGGTCGCATTTTGCAGATCTTCCAAGGAACCGATCACTTCCCAGCTATACGGGTGGCCTTCGGGATATAGATTTTTATGGATTACGTAGAAATTATGACCATAAGGAACATTGTCCACGCCTTGGCGTTTTTCATTTTTTACAACTTGTTTTTCCTTTGCCAAAACCGGGTCGGTCACCGTATTTATAAAGTAACCCAATTTATCCGCTTCCGCCCAGATCATTTTTTCAAGGGCATCTTTCGGAACCGTTTGAAAGTAATTGGTCCTATCTCTACTGGTGGAACCGTTGGCACCGGAACCTCCAATGCGCGCACTCATTTTATCGAGCCCGCCTTTCCCTAAATTTTCCGACTCCAGGAACAGCAAATGCTCGAATAAATGCGCAAAGCCCGTTCTTCCCTCGATTTCCCTGGCGGAACCCACATGGCTTGTTAAGGCAACCGCAACCACAGGATCTGACCGGTCTATATGAAATATAACCTGCATTCCATTATCCAAGGTATATTTTTCGAAATCAACTTTAAATTCCGTGGGTTCTGGAATTTGGTCTTTTGGTTTTTCACAAGAAATGAAAAAGACAGGAAATAGTAAACTGATACTAAGGAATTTAACGAGCTTCATGGCGAAAGGGGTTGAGGTTGATTATTTAACCCAAAGATACAATAACCGAACATTGCTTTTGCAGGGAATGGAAGCAACTACCTTATAAAATATGAAAAACAAACAGGGCTACGGCCTTAGCTGTTGAAACTAATGCCAAACGCCCCACAAAGAATTAAACCCTCACCCTTCGGGGAGAAGGTGTGGGGGTTTTCTTGTCCATTAAAAAAACTTCTCGGGAACAATTTCTTTTTCCAAGTGCTTATGAAAGGAAAGTCTCCCAACACTATTTTTGTCATTTACTACAAAACCTTTAACAGTTTATTGATTCTTTATGTTAAACGAGTATATTTGGTGAAGAACAACAAAAAATAGGATACCGCATATGGGCGGGAAAGCAGGAATAGAGATTAATAAACATGCATATATACAAGTGTTGTGCGTAATTCAAAAAATCGTGTTATAAATCATATTAAGGAACCAATCAAAAACTTGTGAATAAGATAAAACTCTACAAAAGAATATTAGTTGGAATTACTATTTTCATAGTTTTATTAATACTCATATTTACTATCGACGTAATTTCTGAAACAGATAATTGGTCTTTTTTTAATATAGATTTTGAAAAGAAAAATACCGTTGTTTCAGCTTATGGAACTTTGATTGGCGGAATATTGGCTTTTCTATCAATCCTCTTTGTTCTCTTTGGTTTATTAGAACAAAGGCAACAAATTCTGGAAGAAAAACGATTAAGGGAACAAGAAGAAAATCAAGAACTTCGAGATAAATTGAAATTGTTGAGTAGTTATTTCAAATCGACAAAAGACACTATTATTTCTCAAGGTAAGGCATTTAAAGAATATTATATAAAGGAACAAGAATCACCATCGGAGATGAACACGATG
>CAYXDM010000338.1:0-1596 GCA_964463595.1 uncultured Aequorivita sp.
CGTTGGCGGCTAGTATATATATCCAAATATTCCACCAATAGCGGTCGTGGGCCCACAAAGCTCATATCCCCCTTTACCACGTTCAACAATTGGGGCAGCTCGTCCAGCGAGGTCTTTCTCATAAACTTTCCCAAGGATGTCAGTCGCTTTTCATCCTCCAGAAGGTTTCCATTTTCATCCTTGGCATCGGTCATGGTCTTAAACTTTATCAGCTTAAAAATACGCTCGTCCTTACCCGGCCTATTTTGGAAAAAAAAAGGATTTGTTCCGTTGACGGCAAGGGTAATGCCCGCAAGCAGTAGGAGAATAGGGGAAACGGCAAGGAGAAGAACAATTCCCACCGCAACATCAAAAAAAGGTTTTATGTAATTCCGGTACATTTTATTTCTCCCTATATATTTTGTCCATTCCCTCCCAAATCAAATTCCTGTCGAAATTTTGTGCCCATTGCAATCCGTTACTACCATATTCTTCTCTAAGGGCATTGTCCATCATCATTTTTTTCATGGCAGTCTCCAAGCTGGTTTTATTCTTAACGGGAATTAATATACCGTTATAGCCGTCTGATACGGCATCCACGGTTCCAGTCCCTGTGGTAGATATCACCGGAATCCCCATTGCAGCGGCCTGCACGAGCACATTGCCGAAACCTTCCCACCAGGCTGGAAGTACAAACACATCCATAGCCATCATAAAGCCGGGGACTTCCTCCTGGGGGACCCTTCCATAGTTAATGATTCCCGGATGATCGTCTATATATTGAACCAAGGATTTATCCTCTATCTGTTCCATCTCGAAGGGACCAACGAGAAATAGCCTGACCTGGGAATTTTCCCTATATATGGCATCAAATACCTGGACAAGTTCATTAATTCCCTTTCGGTCCACAATTCGCCCCAAAAATCCAAAAACAAAGGTATTGTTCAGCTTAAGTTCCTCCCTAAGCCTATTTTTCACTGCCAAATAAGTAGGATCTTCAGGGTTAAAAAGAGAGAGGTTTACCCCGTTGCTGCTCCCTTTATTAATAACTACGGCTTTCTTTTTATCGAAAATTCCATTTTTCATTCCCAGTTCCAAAACCGAGGAGCTTATGCAAATAATTTTATGGGAACAAGCGGAAGTAATTTTTTCCATGGCAATGAGAATTTTCCTTTTTGTTCCCCTTTCGTGCTCAAATCTAAACCCCCTACAAGTGTAAATCCGCTTTTCCACGCCTACCAGCCAACCCGCAACCATGCCCAACAAGGAGACTTTTGGTGTGCCCAAGTTGATAATATCTGGCTTCACCTTTCTGAAAATTTTAAACAATGACCATAGGGACTTAAGATCCTTAACAGGGGAAATATCCCTCTCAATATCAATGATCAAATGCTCACAGCCCTCATTTTTACAGAAGGCAGCGGATCGCTCACTCAAGGGCCCCAACAAATAGGTTTTATATCCCAATTCCTTAAAATGCGCCAGTTGACCCAACAACAAATTTACGGATCCTTCGGCGGTGATACCGATTACTAATTTTTTTTCCAATGCTAATTACTTAGATTCTTAACAGTTTATACTCTTAGGAAAAATGATTTTTAAATGTGCAAATATACA
>CAYXDM010000339.1:0-1584 GCA_964463595.1 uncultured Aequorivita sp.
CATCATTGCCATAACAGCATTGAATTCGCCTTCAAAAAGCAATTCCACCGTAGAGGTTTGATCGGTCTCCGGCGTTATATTGGCCGTAAGGGCAAAAGGGAATTTACTGTCCTTGGCTCCCAAAACAACGGTATGGGGGCTATCCACCTTGGTCACCTCCAGTGCGATCTCAGGCATTCCCTTGATTCCAAAAACGAAGGATTTGTCATCCAATACTTCAAACTTACTGATATTTTCGGGCATCAATTCCTTATAATTCCCCATTTCTGACATAAATTCGCATATCTGGGGGCCACTCTTCTGAACGGAAACCTTTTTGCTCTGTAGTTTCATGTTTTCTTTTTATAAAATTTATAATTCCGAATCCGTGGACTGATCGTTGTTTAAAACCTCCTTTCCCCACTTAGCTGGCGCATTTCTCCATTCTGAAAGTAACTCGACTTCCGCTGCATTGATATATTTTGATTTTTCAGCCTGCTGTAGCAATATTTCATAATTGCTCAATGTATTCAGGCTTATTTTGGCCCTTTCAAAATTTTCTTCCGCAATTTGGAAGCCGTAACTGAAGATAGCCATCATCCCTTTTACGTTTGCTTGCGCCTCCTTCAGGGCATCAACCGCAAGGAGACTGCTTTTCCCGGTACTGATCAAATCTTCTACGACCACTACCTTCGTATTGGGTTCCAGATGCCCTTCAATCTTATTTTGCCTTCCGTGGCCCTTGGCTTCCGGCCGCACATAACAGAATGGCACATTCAAATAATCGGCTACCAAGGCGCCAATCCCGATAGCCCCGGTGGCTACTCCAGCTATCATTTCAGGCTTTCCGTATAGATCCTCGATCTGTTTGGCCAGGTTTTCCCTTATATAATTTCGAATGGTGGGATAGGAGAGGGTAATCCTATTATCACAATAAATAGGCGATTTCCATCCTGAGGCCCATGTAAATGGTTTTTGTGGTTGTAATTTTATTGCATTAATTTGCAATAATAACGCAGCGGTTTTCTGGGCCGTTTCCTTGTTTAATATCATAGTACAAATGTATAAAGTTTTTGTAAAAGATATCCCTATAATTCTTTCTACCGAAAAAACCATAGGAGACCACTACACTACTATTCCCTTAAAACATGCGCGTTTTAAGAAATTGATAAAAAAAATAAACAACGGAGAGCTGCTCTACGTCAACTTATACCACAAAAATGCCGAGAAACTGGAGCGTTTCCTCAGGAGGAAAATAAAGGTTGTTGAAGCCGCCGGCGGCTTGGTTTACAACAAAAACAAGGAAATTCTCTTTATCAGAAGAAATAAAAAATGGGACCTCCCCAAGGGAAAGATCGAAAATGGTGAAACTTATAGAGAGGCCGCAGTGCGCGAGGTGATGGAAGAAACCGGCGTTGAGGATTTGGAAATCCGCGATTTTTTGATGACGACCTATCACGTGTTTACAAGAAATGGGAAATTCAAGCTCAAGATAACCTATTGGTATGAAATGTATAGTGATTATCAGGGCGATCTAATCCCCGAATCCTCGGAGGGCATAAAAAAGGTAAGATGGAAAAATTTCGAAAAGTCCCAATTGGCCCT
>CAYXDM010000340.1:0-1574 GCA_964463595.1 uncultured Aequorivita sp.
AGGCAGTTGAGATTGGTTCCCAGGCCGATCACCTCAATATTGGGCAATTCAAACACCTTGGAATAAAAAGCCACCAAATGATCACCCATTACCCCTTCTCTGAGGTCTCCGGTTTCCACCATGATAATGATCTTGTGCTTTTTGCTTTGCCTGACCGCTTCGTCGCTTATCCACCGGATGGTATCCAGTTCGCTGTTTAGGCTCACGTCAGCATATTTCACCACCTTGGGCAGGTTTCTTTTTGACGAAGGTTTAATATAAACTGTCTGAACGTCGGGGTTAATCTTTTTAATCTTGGCGAGATTGCTGATTCTCGAATCATGTATTTCATCCACACCCAAATCGATCAATTCTTTCAGGTACAATTCATTGCCGCACAAGAGCTTGGATACCACGCCCCAAGCAATGCCATTATCCGCGAATTGATTTTTTAGGAAATCAAAGTTTTCTTTTAACTTCTCTTTATACAAATTTAAAAATGCCATTACTTTTTCAGTCTCATTTCGAGGTACTTATTGGTGAACCCCAGTTTCTCATAAAGATATCGGGCTGGATTGTCCGGCTCGACATGCAGGGCAATACTGCCGTTGGCCATACCGATGGCGGTAGTCATTAATTTTTTACCAACCCCTTTTCCGCGTTGATTTGCATCTACCGCGATGTATACCAGAATGTTTTCTGGAATATAGCCGGACATGCCGGTTTTGTTCATAACCAAGGCTCCTACTATCGTGCCATTTTCCCGTACCATCACCACGAAGCCCCCCTTATCTACCGCTTTATCCAAGGCGTAGTCCAGACATCTCATAATGTCTTCATGCGGGTCGCCATATTGATCCAAATGTGCAAACAAAAAATCCGCTATTTCCTTTTTCTGCAAATAGGTCGCATTATCTATGGCCGATAGTGCTTCAATTTTTAACATAGTGTTTTTTAAATTAAATTCATTCCCTGCGAGTCATTTTACATCCCAATGAACCGACAGTATATGAGGGAACAAGTCCTCGCCGGAAGGAATGTATCATTGGAAAAACCCAGGAATTTGAAGTTAGGAATTTAATAACGGTTTCACAAGAACAGGCAATTATAATCATGCAAAAAGTGAAATAATGTTATAAATTATTTAAAAAAGTCAATCTCCTCTTCAGGGCATTGGCGGTATAAAAAAAGAATGGCCATATAAATTATATGGCCAAACCAATATCACCATAAAGGAAGCCGAAGCTACTTCAGATCGCTAGTCAATGCGGCAGAAAAATATTCCCTGTTCATTCTTGCGATGTTACTCTGCTTAATGCCTTTGGGGCACTCTGCCGAACAGGCCTCCGTATTGGTACAATTTCCAAATCCTTCGGCATCCATTTGTGCTACCATCCTTTCAGCCCTTTCCTTCCGTTCAACCTTCCCCTGCGGGAGCAGCGCCAGTTGGGAAAGTTTGGCGGAAACAAAGAGCATGGCAGAGGCATTCTTACAAGCGGCCACGCAAGCCCCGCAGGAAATACAAGTGGCTGAATCAAATGCCTCATCCGCAATGGATTTCGGGATCAAAATTTCATTGGCATCAGGCACACCGC
>CAYXDM010000341.1:0-1541 GCA_964463595.1 uncultured Aequorivita sp.
TAACACCATTCTGTCAACATCCCGAAACCTCAAAGATCTTCAGAACATTTCCGGGCTTTATCCCAGGCGAAGTATGAAGGCTCACGATAATGCGATCAATCGTTGCGTGGAGTTTCAAAAAATGGATGGATTATTGAGGGCGGATCGAACTAGGTCCAAATTTCACGGCTACCGATTCTCTCCCCGTGGGATAAATAAATAAAAAAGCTAGGGTGTAAAAGATTGGGGGTGTAAATTTCCCGGGGATTGTTATATATATTCCTTGACAAGATCCACCAAGGTGGTGGCATCCTGCTCCCCACTTTGGCGCCATTTCATTTCGCCGTTCTTGTATATGAACATTGTGGGAAGATCGCGCACCCGCAAGGCTTCGGCAAGATCGTTGTTTTTATCTACATCTATTTTTATCACTCTTGCTTTTTCCCCAAGTGCGGTGGCGACTTCGCGAAGTACGGGCTCCATCTGTTTACAGACATCATCCCTATCGGAATAAAAATCCAATAACACCGGAATGTTGGTATCGATTAGTTCTCCAAATTTTGACATACACTTAGGTATTTAGGCAGTAATGAGTTCTACAAATATAACATTTCTGAAAAATTATACAGCAGGCTGCCTTCTTTTAAGTTCAATAACAGTAATCTCCGGCCACATACCAACCCTTCCCGGATATCCCAAATAACCGAACCCCCGGTTTACGTGTATATATCTTCCCAATTCCTTGTAAATTCCCGCCCAGTTTTTGTATCGGTATTGAATGGGACTCCACTTTACGACTCCCGGTATTTCAATTCCGAACTGCATCCCATGGGTATGACCGCTTAGGGTAAGGTGAAAGTTGCGCGGGTCTTCCTTTACCTGGGCCTGCCAATGAGAGGGATCGTGGCTCAGCAAAATCTTGAAATCACTGTTAGAGACCCCTTCACAGGCCTTATCAAGATCGCCTGCCTGCAAAAATCCGTTCAGGCCCCAATTTTCCACGCCCAATAGGGCCAATCTTTCACCATTTCTTTCCAAAAAGCGGTTTTCGTTCAAAAGGAGGTCCCACCCCATTTCCCGCTGTAGGGATTTGATCCTTTCCAGGTTATCGACCTTTGCTTTCTCGGTTTCCCATCTCACATAGTCGCCATAATCATGGTTTCCGAGCACTGAAAATACGCCATCCTTTGCTTTAAGCCCTCCCAGAACGTCTTTCCAGGCATCCAGTTCCTCTGCCAGATTGTTCACCAGGTCGCCCGTTAAAACGATAATATCGCTATTTTGTTCGTTGGCAAGATTGATCCCGTATTCCACCTTCTCCTTAAGGTCAAAACTGCCACAATGGACGTCGCTCAATTGGGTAATGGTATAGCCGTCAAAGGAAGGGGGCAGATCATCAAATTCCAGTACGTATTTCAAGACCCGGAAATCGTATTTGCCCCATATCATTCCATACAGCAAGGATGCGAAGGGAATGGCGGCCACACCCAAGGCGAGGGTACTGACAAATTTTCTGCGCGACCCCATAAATGGAGCATCACTGCTTCCTGCCACCCTCATAA
>CAYXDM010000342.1:0-1533 GCA_964463595.1 uncultured Aequorivita sp.
GCGCTTTACAAAGGAGCAGCGCAAAAAAAGGCATTTTTTATTGAATTGTCACCCAGATCGGCTTTTCTTTTCCATAATTGTGGAAAAAAAGGCCCTTAACCTACCGATTTTCCTATAAAAGCGCGGTTTCTGTGCTTTGTTTGATGAGCAAACAAGCCCTACCATCCGATCAGAAGAAAACCGCCGCAATGGGTACCAAGATGAGTGATAAAAGCATGGATAACAAAACCAGTAAAGCCGATTTTTCCTCCTTTGACCCGAGGAAGCTAGCATAAACGGTGACATTTGCTGCCACCGGAAAAAATGGAATCAACGCCAGCATCTGTCGGTCTTCCTTTTCCAAATAATCTATGACTGCATATTCCAGCATGACAAGCAATGCCATGATAGCGAGGGCACTCATAACCCGCAGTGCCAAAAGTTTAGAAAAATATCTCTTGGCCAAGGCGTCAAAGTTCACCTTGAGCACATTCATCCCCACGATCATCATTCCTCCCGCAGAAACGGCCACGCTGAAAACATCCACCACAGGTACCAGGGAGGCAGGCATCTCTATCTTGACGAACTTAAATAACAGCGCCAACAGAAAGACATATATAAAAGGAATTTTAAAAATCTTTGCTATAGCTTCTCTGGTTGAATATTTGGATCTGGCCACTTGATAATACCCGATGGTGTTGCCGTATAATGCGGTTCCCACATAAATACAGATCAGAACCGTGACTCCATCTGCACCAAACAATGCCGTAACCACTGGAATACCGAAAAAAGCCACATTAAAGAACGAAAAGGAGCTTTTGATCAGGAAAGGATTGTCGGCTTTGTCGAGTTTTTTAAAAGCCAGTTTTGCAGGTAATACCATGGATGCCGCCAAAGCAAATGAAATAACGGGCAAAATCGCCAGCTTAACCGCGTCTGCCTCTAAAATATGATTAATGACCAATACTGGCATGAAAAAGTAAATCAATGGGTTGGTGATCCATTTCTTAGACAGCCATTTTCTTTTATTTACCCAGTACCCAAGCGGGATAAATAACAAGTAGGGAAATAAATGTTTATAAAAATCAAGAAAAACTTCCATATTGGACCCGAGCAATAATATCCGTGGACAGGGCCGCAGCGGTCCTGACATTGAACCATACCGAATTTACATCGAGCATCATGCCGTTGACAATATGACCCAGTGCATAAATGCCATCACCGCCCTGTGGGGAAATCACCTGCATGGTGCGCTCATTGATCCATGCGCCTCCTATTGGATATTCGGTCAGGTATTTTCTTTCAAGCAGGTTGTCTAACAGCCTGCATTCCATCTCTGCCAATCCGGAGGGGCTTCCCGTGGCGTTAATCAGGATATCCACGGCTTGAGGAGCTGAATCTTCAACTTTAAGCAAAAATTTTCCCAGCTCTTGACGAAAATCGACATTGGATAAACCTGAATAAACCGACAGTCTTTTTTTCTCAAACAACTTTTTCAAACGGTAGGCATTGTACAGCGGCATTGCATGCCGATTAATCATCCAACAGGAGCCG
>CAYXDM010000343.1:0-1520 GCA_964463595.1 uncultured Aequorivita sp.
TACGAAATTAAGTGTAGGGAGCTAGGGGGAACTGGAAACGTATTAACGGTAAATCGATCTTAGCCTAAGACATAACAAAAAGTAATCGGTTTTATGGGCTGAGCATAACTATTTGAAAGCTAAGTTTATACACAAAGTTGTCTAAACTTTAAATTGAAGGATATTCTAGTGTGATATCCAGTAATTAATTCTTGGAAATGCCTGGGTCAAACAGTGATTACTAAAATTTTCAATGACACACGGAGGCATTTTCGCGCGAATCGTTGTTTCGAAATTTATTTTTTAAGATGGAATTTCAGTAATATGCCGCGCTCTTTCCAAAGCAAGTTCAATGCTTGATACAATGTTTTCCCGATGGAGAATGGAATAAATTTCCACTTTTTCCAGATCGTGAAGTACGTTGTCATTCACCCCGGATAAAATTACGTGCGTATTTCTATCGCCAAATTCCTTGATGATTTCCATTAACCTGTAAATTCCCGTAGCATCGATAAAGGGTACGTGGCGCATTCTCAAAATCAGCACCTTGGGTCGGTCCGGCAGTCGGGTGAGGGTATCCTGGAAAGTCTGGGTGGCCCCAAAAAACAAGGGTCCGTGGATTTCGTACATCGTTGTTCCTTTGGGCAAAACGGGGAGTTCCTCGTCAAATATTTCATCGTACTGATTGTATTGGTTGTTGAGAATATCATTGGCCAACTGTACCGTTGTTGCCTCGCTCATCCGCTTCATCAATATAAAACTGGAGAGAATTATTCCAATCTGGATTGCGATAACCAGATCGAAGAAAACCGTAAGAAAAAAGGTGACCAACAATATCAGGATATCGGCCTTGTTTCCTTTTAGCAGCGATCTGAACTGTCTCCATTCGCTCATATGGTATGCAACTACAATCAATATCCCTGCAAGACACGCCATGGGAATCAATTTGGCAAAGGGCGCGAGTACCAGCATGATTACCAGAAGGACCAGGGCGTGGGTAATACCCGCAATGGGGGTTCTTCCTCCGTTTTTCACATTGGTTGCGGTCCTCGCGATAGCTCCCGTGGCCGGAATGCCTCCAAAAATTGAAGAAAAACAATTGGCCACACCCTGGCCCACCAGTTCCGCATTGGATCGGTGGCGGCCGCCCACCATTCCATCGCTTACCACAGCTGAAAGAAGGGATTCTATCCCCCCAAGTAAGGCAATTGCGAATGCGGGCTGGATAAGTTTTTGGACCGTGGCAAAATCGATATCCGGAAAACTGGGCATGGATAGTTTGTTAGGAATATCGCCGAAGGAACTTTCAATGGTACTAACCGGGATATCAAAGAAATAAACAACTATAGTGGTGAGTACGATGGCAACAATGGAACCCGGGATTTTTTTGCTGACCTTTTGAAAGGTGAGTGCCAATATGATGGTGGCCACGGCAATGACTACCGCAAAACAATTGATACTGTGAAAATTCTGGGCATATATCTTCCATTTTTCCATAAAATCCGCAGGCACGGTTTCAATGGAGAGTCCAAAAAAATCCT
>CAYXDM010000344.1:0-1517 GCA_964463595.1 uncultured Aequorivita sp.
ACGTCTGCAGAACATATAGAAAGCAGAATGGCTATCCAGGAAATTCGAAGCATCATTTTTCCCCAACGAGATTTTTTTGTGCAAAATCAGCACGTTTCACGATTTTTAGCAATATCTACGCTTATTAACTATCAGAATTCTTTGCGGCTTATTCGAGCTGAAGACACCTAGTCAAAGTCAACGCAGCTCAATATAAGAAAAGTCCCATGCATTCCCACGCAGTGTGCATTGATCCAAATACCAAAGACCGATTGGCGAACCGGTGGTTTTCGATACAACGGCAATAGACAGAACAGAGGAATACAGAGGATGATCAGTTGATATGGCAACCCGCTTCTCCGCTGAGCCACAGGCGCCCGGCAGCTGTTCAAGATAGATAAACGCAAATCCTATAGCAGCGGGGTCGTATTTATCCGGATTGGAGAACATTCGGATTTTTGTGACTACACCTGTCGAATTGGTCTTCGCAGCAAGCGCATCACCACAAAGCCCAACAATCAGCAATAAAAAAGCTATTCTTGCCATAGATCCCTCTGTTCCAAGAATGGACATTGCCGCTAAAACGCAGCAAACGTACAAATTTTCTGTCAAAGCTATGTCAGCATTGTTACGTCGTGCGCGTGCCTGCACGAATCGCAGATTTCGAGAAAATTACCTGCTGCACCAAACTGACCGCTGGCTTTTTAGCTAAATCAAGGCGAGTAACGAAAGAAGGGATTTACAGAGACCTCATCCCTAAGATACTTGCTCCAGATATGTGGTCGGAATAGTAGCGCCGTCTGGCGGACTTGACAACCCTTGGCTTGCTACTTCTTCTTAACAAACTTCATCATCCGCCGTTTCTTTTCCACCTAGCGTTGAGTCAGTTTGTTTCTCTTACTGGCATAGGGGTTGTCGCCGCTTTTAGCGCAAATGGAACACCCGACGTAACGCTTGATCAAGCTACGATCAATTTGCATGTTTAACTAGAAAATCACACGATTTATTCAAGCCGAATCCCCTTAACATAGCAGAAGGTAGGGTGGCTCTCAGTATCAACAAAAAAGATGATACGGGTCTGGCTAGCCTTCGCCATTAGAACCAGACTCAGAAAATTTTCCGCTCCATCAATCTTTGCAGCATCGACGCTAAAATAAGGCTTGACATTCGGACACCTCAAGCCATCCAGCCAGACCTGGAAGCTGCCTCCACCATAACTTTGAATAGAGGCGACCCTTCTGTAGTCGGTCCAACTCGCGGCGCTTGCGGGCAAACAGATCCCGAGCAAAAACAAAACCAAACATATTTTCATATGAAACACTCAAACAGGTAAAATCACACTACTGCAACCGAGCGTACAAAACTTGCGCATAGCCACAACCGGGTGTTTTCTCCCCAGATGTAGTGATCTTCACATCAGCTTTTGCTGCATATGCCAGCATCAGAAGACTAAAAATTTCTTTTTGGTAAGGATTTTCTGGCTCCAAAGTAAACCACGGCTGATTCGGAACTACAGGGTCAGCCTCATCAACACCATC
>CAYXDM010000345.1:0-1514 GCA_964463595.1 uncultured Aequorivita sp.
ACGCACCGCCAAACATGTCCGCCGCACTTCTAAAGTCCCGTTGACGGCCACCGGAACTAAACGGTCCACCGGAAAAATCAGCATGCTCGTACTGCTTCCAGTTCGATCCCAGTTCGTCATATTTTTTCCTTTTCTCGGGATCGGTCAAAACTTCCTTGGCTTCGCCTAATTCCTTGAACTTTTCTTCGGCGGCTTTATCGCCGGGATTCTTGTCCGGGTGGTATTTCAGCGCAAGTTTCCTATAGGCTTTTTTGATTTCATCCTGTGAGGCATTTTTACTGACCCCCAATACAGCATAATAATCTTTGAATTCCATAGGTAATGCCTTTGACAATTAATAAATGGGTGTAAAAAATTTAAGTAGAACGCGTACATTCTACTTAAATTTAACATTGATTTATTTCACAGGGATGTCCCGAGGAGGCTGGGGTTTAAGTTCCTCTCTTTTTGGAACCCTAATGCTCAGCACGCCCTGAAGATATTGTGCGCTAACCTTTTCCGTATCGGCACTTTCAGGAAGTTCAAAAACCTTACTGAACTGCCGGTTGAAAAACTCCCGCTTTTGATAATGCTTCTCTTCAGAGGCGCTTTCCTCCTGCGACCCCGCGGATATTGTCAACAAGGCCTGGTCCAGCACGATGTTAAAGTCTTCCTTCTTCCTGCCGGGAACAGCTAATTCGAGCAAAAATGCGTCATCGTTCTCCTTTATGTTGATCTTCGGAGCCGCACTTTCGGCTTGCCTGGCAAAGCCGGTTTTTACGGACGCGGGAAATTCCGGGAATAACAGATCAGATAGGGATACCGCGTAGCTATCATTATTGTTTTGAGCACTGAATTTTAACATGGCTTTATAATTTTAATCTTGATGTTCTTTTGGAATATCAAGTAATCAATTCATGTTCCAACCCAGATCTCCCTTTATAATCAGCCTTTATGGCGTACTTATTGTACAAAATCATAGATAACATGTCATTTTGACATTTAAATGTCCTACGGTTCGGTATCCTCGTCTCCCAGCAGCGTATCCAGATCATGAAATATCTCCTGCACCTCCGCGTTTTTAATTTCAAACGCCTCATCCTGATTGCTGTTGTTTTTAAAATGTTGCCAATGCTTTTTGGCTTTTCGCAGCACTCGGGGTGTAACATCAAACTCGGTATGGTCCAGATAATCTTTTGCTAACGAGGACGACTTAAAATTGCCGAACAAATAGATTCTTAATATGTCCACGAATTTTTCGCCAAGGTCGAATGCCTCCAGGCTTGCCACCAACGCCCCGTTTCTGTGGCGGTTTTTATGATCGTGAATGGCGTCCAGCAGCGACCCTAATGCCTCTTGCCGGTTATCCATATTGGCAAGTACCTGTGTGGCCAGAAAAGCTGCTTCCATGTCATCCCCTTTCAACAGCTCAATGGCTTTGTCAAAAACATTTTGGTCTCCTGTTTTTGCCAGCCGCACAGCATATTTGTAAGCCTCCTGTTCATTCTTGTCCAGCATTCTCTCAAACAAGTATT